>JAQBRN010000004.1 GCA_028286465.1 Parcubacteria group bacterium
GCATGCCATCGCACGAGCCCTTATCGAGATCGACCCGAACCTCAGAACGAAGCTCAAGGTCAAAGGCTTCTTGAAGAGAGACCCTCGAGCAGTCGAAAGAAAGAAATTCGGCCTCAAGAAAGCAAGAAAGTCTCCGCAGTGGAGCAAGCGATAACTTCAAAACAGACCATTGGGTCTGTTTTTTAATAATAATCCTAGACACGCGCTTTCGATATGGAATTCATATTTGATGCTATTGTTAATCCATGAAGATAAAAATCTGGCTGATCGCACTCGGCATTCTAGCCATCGCACTGGGAACCCTCGGGTATCGAAGTATGGAGATACCGGCGGCACGCTCCCATGTCGCTACGATAGAAGATATTTTAAAGCTGCCCAACATCCAACCCGATGATGTGTGGAGCGACGACTGGGTAGAATACACAGCGCGCGATAAGACCTTCAGTTTTTATCACCCGAGCGGATGGGTCATACGGGATGTTCTCGACGGGTCGACCAAGATATTCGATGCCGCGTACGAGAATGAGCGAATGTTCGTATACGAAACCAGCAAATCGGCAGAGGAAGATGTCCGGTTACTTGTTTCGGCACAGCCGCTGATTCTGGACGGACATAGCGGCTATTGGGGCACGGTACCGGCAAGTGCAAACTCTCCTTATATTGGCCCGCTTCAGGCTTTTGTTGTAAACACAAAAACCGGTTCGCTAAGGATCATTTTCAACAACAATGAAGAAGCAGGGATGACCTATACTCAGAAAGCAATGCTGCAATCCCTGAAAGTACTTAACTAGGACACCGTATTGAGTAGTAAGAATTCAGTTTGATGGTATCGTTAACTCATGAAAACAAAAACCTGGCTCATCCTGCTTGGTATCTGTGCAGTGATTCTCGGAGGGCTCGGTTACCATGCCAGATATGTGTTCTCCGTTCCAACAGATTGGAAAACATACGCAAGCCAAAGTGATAGATATACACTTGAATACCCGCAATATTTACCAATAGGAAAGAAGATAACCATGAAATCACCCGGAATTGCTCCGGCCGACAATAAGGACTTTACTGGAATTTCAATAGGAAATTTTATTCTTGCATCGGATCAGGGTTATGCCACCTTTCATTATTTCTTCGATGACGCGCTTCCAACCCTGGCCGCAGCCGAAACCGCCCTGCAAAAGGACCCATCAAGCTGCGGCAAGATAGCCTTCTCTGATCCTCAGATCCACGCAGTGGAATGCGATGGTTATGGAGGACAAATGTATCTTGCTCTCGTTGAAGGAAAGGATGGACACTATGTCTTCATATACAGCGGAATGGGAAAGTATAACGAAAGTGACTTTCAAGCCCCGCCTCCAGGATTTAAAAGTATTGATGATTTTAAAAGGCTTCTCTCAACCTTCACGTTTACCGATTAATTTCCACAACAAATCTCCGCTGAAATCCAGCGCGGATTTTGCTATAATGCGGCGATGCGAAAAGAAAAAGGCTTTATATTTTCATTAGTGCTCATAGCCATCGGAGCTTTCCTCGGCTGGAAGGCATACGAAGCGATAAAGGCGCCCGCCGATACGCCGGCTGCCACAACAGTACAAGGCCCGAGCACCGCTACGAGCGTCAGAGGTTCGATCGGGCCGGACTACACGCCGACCGATGAGACAAGCTCGACCGATGTCTCTACCTGGAAGACATACTCGGTTCTTGGCGGTCTTGCAAGCTTCAAATATCCAAGCGACTGGACCCTCAAAGGCACGACGCTTGCGAGCGCCAAAGGCGGCATAACGATCAGGGGCGCCTACGCGAAGGGGAGCTTACCTTCATGCGATCCGGCAAATTGTACGACCGGTACGGTCAACGGGCTCGCCTATACGCGTACCGCCGTTACATCGGGGACAAATACCACTCTTGTCTATAGGGCCTCGAAGCTCGGCTATATCGGCACGGCGACGGCAATCATTGCTACCGATCCAAAGCAGCTTGCGAACATCGCCCTCGTCGATGAGATCGTAGGCACCATTAACGTCAAATAATATGGAGGAAGAAGACATTCAGCTTGATAAGGAAGGGATCGACGACTCGGTCATTGCCGAAGAAGCGCAGGGGGAGACCATCAAGAAGCTTCGCCAGAAGGTGAAGGACGCCGAAGGCAAGGCCAAGGAACACTTGGACAACTGGCAGCGCGCTCAGGCCGAATTCGTGAATCTCAGGAAGCGCGACGAGGAAGCCCAGACCCAGTTCGTGAAATTCGCGAAAGGTGAAGTGCTCTCGGAATTGATCCCTGTCCTCGATGCGCTCTCATCGGCAGTGTCCCACGGCGAGAAGAGCGTCGAGCCCATACAAAACCTCTTCCTGAAGATCCTGAAGCAGCACGGGCTCGAAGAAATCGACCCATTAGGAGAAGCATTCGACCCGCGCTTGCACGAAGCTGTCGGTGTCATTCCCACCACGAAAGAGGATGAGGATCATAAGGTACTTGAAGTCTTTCAAAAGGGTTATATAATGTCGGGCAAAACACTCCGTCCCGCAAAGGTTCGCATCGGAGAATTTACACACTAATACAACTACAATGGCAAAAATCATCGGAATAGACCTCGGAACGACCTTCTCGGCAGTGGCCGTCATGGAAGTCGGTGCTCCGAAAATCATCGAAAATGCGGAGGGAGCACGTACCACGCCGTCGATCGTTGCCGTTTCGAAAACGGGCGAGCGTCTCGTCGGACTCCTCGCCAAGCGCCAGGCCGTGACCAACCCGAAGAATACCGTCTTCGGCATCAAGCGCTTCATAGGACACAAGTTCTCGGATCCTGCCGTGCAGAAGGACAAGTCGAATATTCCATATGAAGTGAAGGAGGCTCCAGACGGCGGCGTGCTCGTTCATATGGGCGATAAGGATTATCGTCCTGAAGAAGTCTCGGCCATGATCCTTCAGAAGCTGAAGACCGACGCCGAAGCCAAGCTCGGAGAGAAGGTGACGCAGGCCATCATTACCGTTCCGGCCTACTTCAACGACGCTCAGCGCCAGGCGACGAAGAACGCAGGCCAGATCGCCGGGCTCGAGGTATTGCGCATCATCAACGAGCCGACGGCCGCAGCTCTCGCCTACGGTTTCAATAAAAAGAAGAATGAAAAGATCGCCGTCTTCGACTTCGGCGGCGGTACCTACGACATTTCCATCCTCGAAGTGGCGGATGCCGATGGCCAGCAAAGCATCGAAGTACGCTCGACCGACGGAGACTCTCACTTGGGCGGCCGTGACATCGACCAGAAGATCTTGAATTGGCTCGCGGAAGAATTCAAGAAAGAGTCAGGCATCGACGTGAGGAACGACGCTCTCGCCCTTCAGCGCCTCGATGAAGCCGCTGAGAAGGCGAAGATCGAACTCTCGACAGCGACAGAAACAGAGATCAACATCCCATTCCTTACTTCGGACAGCTCAGGCCCTCGCCACCTTCTCATCAAGATGAGCCGCGCCAAGCTCGAAGAACTGGCACAGGAATTCATCGATCGCGCTATTGAGATCACGAAACGTGCCATGGATGCATCGCCGTTCAAGGTCGGCGACATCGACGAAGTCATTCTCGTCGGAGGCCAGACCCGCATGCCGGCAATTTCTGATGCCGTGAAGAAATTCTTCAATAAGGAACCGAACAAAAGCATTAACCCTGATGAAGTGGTGGCTCTTGGAGCAGCCGTTCAGGCGGGCGTGCTTTCCGGAGATGTGAAGGACGTTTTGCTTCTCGACGTCATACCTCTCTCTCTCGGCATCGAGACCATGGGAGGGGTCAACACCAAACTTATCGAGAAGAACACCACCATTCCATCATCCCGTTCTCAGGTTTTCTCAACCGCGGCGGATAATCAGACATCCGTCGAGATCCACATCGTTCAAGGAGAGAGAGCTATGGCTAGTGACAATAAATCTCTCGGCAAATTTATCCTCGACGGCATTCCGCCGGCACCTCGCGGGATGCCGCAGGTCGAAGTGACCTTCGACGTCGATGCGAACGGTATTCTTAATGTGAAGGCCAAGGACAAGACTTCAGGCAAGGAACAGTCGATCCGCATCGAAGCGGGCTCGAGCCTTTCGAAGGAAGATATCGAGCGCATGCAGAAGGAGGCGGAAGCCAATGCTGTTGAAGACGCGAAGAAGAAAGAGCTTGTTGACGCCAAGAACACCGCAGAACAGCTTATCTACACCGCAGAAAAAGCTCTTAAAGATGCTGCCAATATTCCGGAAGACATTAAGACGGGAGTGAACGCGAAGATCGAGGCATTAAGAAAGGAGAAGGATGCGGGGACCGTAGAAACTATCAAGTCGGCAACGGAAGCTCTGTCGACCGAACTCTCGAAGATCGGAGAATGGATGAGCAAAAACTCCGCCGCCTCCGCAAATGCTTCGGCGGGCCAAGCAGAACCAAACGCATCATCAACTACGCAGGGCGACGTGAAGGACGCCGAATTCAAAGAGGGAACAGACGGATCTAACACCGGCACGAACGCTTAATGGCTAAGGATTATTATCAGATCCTCGGCGTCGAAAAAAGTGCAAGCGAAGAGGACGTGAAGAAAGCCTTCCGTAAACTCGCGCACCAGTACCATCCGGACAAGAAAGACGGCAACGAAGCCAAGTTCAAGGAAGTGAACGAAGCCTATGGAGTCTTGGGCAACAAGGAGAAGCGCGCCCAGTATGACCGATTCGGTTCGGCCGGACCCAGCATGGGTGGAGGCACGCAGGGAGGAGCGGGAGGGTTCAATCCGAACGATTTCGGCTTTGATTTTAGCGGTTTTCAAGGCGGCTTCGGTGCAGAAGGGTTCGAGGGAGACCTTGGAGACATCCTTTCGTCGATCTTCGGCGGGAGAAGAACGAGGAAGGGAAGAGACATACAAGTGGACATGGAGCTCTCGTTCGAGGAGTCGATCTTCGGCTTGGAAAAGAAGGTCACCATCAACTCGAAGCTCGTGAAGCAACATGAACTCTCCGTGCGCATTCCGTCAGGGATCGACAATGGACAGATGGTCCGCATGACCGGATTCGGCGAGACGATCGAGGACGGCACGCCGGGGGACTTATATGTGAAGGTCCATGTGAAGCGACACCCGTACCTGCGCAAGGAAGGATACAATCTCGTCATGGACCTCACCGCCTCGCTCTCGGACGCTCTTCTCGGCGTTGAGAAAAAGATCACCACCCTCGACGGCGATATTACCTTGAAGATCACCGCAGGTACCAACACCGGCACCATTCTCCGTGTTAAGGGCAAGGGAGTGCCGCAAAGCGGCAACAAACGCGGCGATCTCTACGTCCGCATCACGGTCAAACTCCCGGAAAAGCTCTCGAAGGAGCAGAAGAAAATCGTGGAGGAGCTTAAAAATTCCGGTTTGTAAAAGATTTTTGAATAGGCTAGGGTAGGGGCAGAAGTGAACATTCCATCCATAGGGGACAACATGCCTTCGCCTTATATCGGCGTTACAGGATTCGAGACGCTCAAGCAAGTCGACAACATTGCCCGAATGATATCCGGCAAATCATACCTTCTTATGAACGGCGTTCTCGTCTCGCACAAGACGCTCAATGGCCAACCGAACAATTGGCCGATGCGCTATCCGAAGCGCGAAGATGTGACCGATCTGTTTTCGATTCACTCTTCGGTGATGAACATCGTTCACTACAACACCAGGGAACCTGCGACTCTCGTGCCGCAATTGCTTGGCATCATCGGCTTATGCCATGCAAGCAGGCATCTGAGAGGACTGGGCATGCCTGGCCCGACGCTCGACGGCTTCCAGCTCAATATGCGCTGGCCGGATCCGAACACGCTCAGGCAGTTCAAGGAGCTGACGCAGAATCGCTACCAAATCATTCTGCAGATCGGCAAGGGTGCCTTGAGTATGGCGAACACCGAGGAAGCAACGTGGTACGCGCCGCAGCATATTGTGAGCATGCTCAGTCCATACCAAGGGATCACCGATTACATCCTTCTCGATCCGAGCAGCGGTCTCGGCCTTCCGCTCGAGATCGACGTGATCGACCGGTATCTCGAAGCGATCTACCGAGAGTCCTTCAGTTTCGGAATCGGCATCGCCGGCGGCTTCTCGAAAGAGACGGCAAGGAGCATACTTCCCCTTGTCGGCAAGTATCATGACCTCTCCGTCGATGCAGAAGGGAAACTGCGAGACGAAGATGACCGTTTCAGTATGGATAAGGCAACGGCGTATGTCGAAGAGATGTCGAGAGTCCTTATGTATTCGAAAGAAACCCTGCGCACGTAGCTCGGGGTTTTTATTTGCTTTCGGAACGTTCGCTGAAGACCATTTTGGATTTCCTTGTAACGGCGAGCACGGCAAGGACTGCAATGTATGTAGAAATGACTTCGGGCGGCATTCTATAGCTGCTGCCGGTCGCATAGGTCGTCAGGAGCATGCCCATGACAAGCACGGTCCAGAGGAAAACGTATACTTCGCCCGGGTGGCGGCCGACCGAGTAGAACTGCCAGCGCTCAAATTCCTTCTCGGCGCTGAAGATGGCGAGTGCGGCCACGTAGACAGCGGCAACAGGGCCGATGATATTCTCGAGCCCGCCGCCTCTGAAAAAGTCGTCCATAATGACAAGGAAAAGAAGGGCGGTCCAAACATTGGTCAGCCAGCGCCAGTAAGTACCGCTGGTTCGTTTGTTCTTGGGCATATACACAGTATATCAGTAGGGTATACTATTTCAGTAACTAATTTCATTCTATGAATCAAGATCCAGCACTTCGCCAAAGCATATTCGTTTCAGTGGCCATCCTTATTGCCGGAGGATTCGTCGCAGGTGCCATTCTGTATAACGGCGCGCATTCGACAGGAGGATCAGTCGCGGCAGGCGGACAGCAGGCGGCTCCGACCACGAAACCTGCGGATATTTCGAAAGTGAAAACGGATGGGGAACCCTTCATCGGCAAGACGGACGCTCCGGTCGTCATCGCGTACTGGTCTGACTACCAGTGTCCGTTCTGCCAGCGTAACGAGCAGCAAGTGATCCCGGAGATCATCAAGAACTACGTGGACACCGGCAAGGCGAAGATCGTCTTCAAGGATTACCCGTTCCTCGGCAGCGATTCCGTGACCGGAGCAGAGTACGGACGCTCGATCTGGAAACTATATCCTGATCAATACTTCGCATGGCATACCGCCATGTTTACTGCCCAGGATGCAGAGGGGGATACGGGCTTCGGCAATGCCGCTTCCATAGACAAACTCGACGCCACTATCCAGGGTCTCGATGCAGCGAAGATCAAAGCAGACGTCGCGTCCAATAAGGCTGCCTACGACGCACAGGTAAACGCAGACAAAGCCGAGGGCAGCGCCATGGGCATCCAGGGTACTCCGGGAACTATCATCGGCAAGATGCTTATTCCCGGCGCTCTTCCGTACTCTGCCTTTCAGGACGCCATCGAAACCGCTCTTAAGAATAGCTAAACGCCGTGACCAAGATCTCGAGCGCCATATTCTCGATCTACATCGCTTGCCTCCTGTATGTTGAGGTGCCGTACGTAAAGACCCTCACCGTCTTAGGCAAAGATTCAAGCGGACTTTTCTGGAACCACCTGGCCGTCTTCCTTATCTTCTTCATACTCGCATTCTTCACTCTCGGAAAGCACATCGCGTCTTACGGCTCGGGAGCCAAAACCTTCCTCGCCGGCCTTCTCCTCATCGGACTCATCATCACGGTCTTCTATCACATCGTGCCGATCGCACCCGTGTATAAAATCCCTTCCCTTCTTGATCCGTATTTCTCGACTGACACCGCCTTCACCGCCTGGCTCATCGCCCCGCTTGCTCTGCTTATCTTCATATAGAAAAAGAGAGCCTCATTGGGCTCTCGAATGATTAGACTTGTGTAACCAGTCTACGTTTGTCTTTTTCCGGTGTACCGAGATCCGGCGGGACCGGTTCATCCCCGCCATCATCTTGGCGAATGATCCCGGCGATCCGAAACCAAGGGAACCATTTCCATCGCCAGCGGACAATGGCGATCCTCTTGCCGGTCGCGACCATCCGCCATACCCAGGCCTGGCCTTCCTTGGTGCGCCATTCCTTCTTGGTTATTTCGTCGTCATAGCGAGCTTTCCGCTGTTGCATTCCGGCCTCCCACAGGCTGATCTCGGACTACCATACCATATAAAAAGAGCGCTGGTCAGGCGCTCTTCTGGTTTTAGACCGTTTTAGTATGTATTACTCAGCCACGCACATCGCTTCGGGTTCGCTCGTACCTAGGCGCTTCTTGTCGCTTGCGCTCATCCGAGCATAGATACCGCCCTGGGCCACGAGGACCTGAGGGTGGCCCTGTTCGGCTACCGTGCCCTTACCCATGACGATCACCTTGTCGCAGCGCTCTGCCCGAGAGACATGGTGGGTGATGATGATCACCGTCACGCCCGTCATGGCATACACTCGATCCATGACCTTGTCTGCTGACTCTGGATCAAGCCGAGCATCCGGCTCGTCGAGAATGAGGATCGGCGTGCCCCGGTAATGCACTCGGGCAAGCGCGAGCCGCTGCTTTTCTCCGCCGGAGAATTCGCGCCCGTCGAAATCCGATCCTATCTGAGCCGCGTAGCCGTCTTCGTGTTCCATGACGACATCGTGGAAATTCGCGAATTCGGCCGAAACCTGCACTCGCGCCAGATCGATGCTTTCCCCGAGGCGCGATGATGCGATCTCCTCGCCGACGGTCCGTTCCTGCACGTAGTAATCCTGGGTAAGCGATGACGCATACTTATTCCAGACCGGTGGATCGATGTTCTGCAGATTAATGTCGTCTGCGTAGATCGCACCGAAGGTCGGATCGTAGTGGCGCATCAAGAGCGCCTGGAGCGTCGACTTCCCATTGCCGGACTTGCCGACGATAGCCACCTTCGTGCCAGCCTCGATCTCGAAGCTGACTTCGTGCAGTACCTCCTTCTCCGGTTTGGAAGGATAGGCGAAGCTCACGCGGTCGAATCTGACATGCGGCGTAGTGAAGTCGGGCATGATCGGATCCTCAGTCGTGAGATCGGGCTTGAGGCCCATGAAATCTCTCTCGATAAGGATGACTCCCTTGCCATTGTTCCACTGCTCGGCCGACATCATCATGATCGAATTCAGATTCCCTTGGAACGTCTGAGCCGAGGTCAAGATGATAGTGAAGGTGCCGATGGCACCAGCCGTCGTGACGGTCATCCACGCTGCATGCGTGACAACCCCCAGAAGACCGAGGAAGAGAAGCAGGCTCGTCAGAATCTTTTTCTGACTGACTACCCGACGCGCTCCCGTATACTCATCGATCACTTCCTTGACCTTCTCTGCGATGTCCTTGCCCAAGGGCCCCATCTGGTTGAACATCTTCGCCTGCACGAACGCCGTGACATTCTGGTACGGCCTTTCGAGCATGTCGCGCTTCTTGTGGTGGGGGACATGACGTTCCATCATGCTCCACCACATCGAGACGAGACCGAACTCGGATACCATCTTCGGCATAGCTAAGACGAAGAGGATAAGCGCGTAGATCGGCTTGTGACGAACGAGTGAGGCTCCGAAAAGGGTGAATGAGACGATGAGCGAGAAGATCGCAAGCGCTTGCTCAGCGAACTCTATCCGCGTACCCCAGGAATTGGGGAGTTCGCGAATATGCTTCGAGACGTCATCGTACTTCTTGCTCCGGAAACAGGCCACGTCGAGCGTCGCCCGATGCTCGTTGAGCTCACGGTGATTCGCGAACTTGAGTTCCTGTCTCCACTTACCCTGATAGAACACTTGCGCACGCTGGGTAAGAAGATTGAGGATCTGCACCGCGGCAAAGCATGCGAGCGGCACGATCAGGACTTCGACATTCCCATGTGCTTTTTGCAAAGCATTGACGAGAAGTCCAATGGCCTGCATACCGAAGAATGCGACGAACGTGGTCGACACGGAGATTCCCATCTTCGCAAGCGTATCCTTCTTGCTATTTCTGAGACAGAACGCGAGCGAATATCTCGTGGCAAGCCATAAGGTAATCAGATTCTCTCTGAGCTTCTTCATAGCACCTCTTGGTGTGTGGTTGAGTCAATGTGCGCCTACACTAATTATAGCACCTTTTAAAGCTAAAGTCAATATAAAAAGAGAGCCTCGTTGGGCTCTCTAGATTGAAACTACGCTGCAATACTGCACACAACACCCTGGTCATCAGCAAGCTGCCTGAAGGTCGGAGAAAGCTCGTAGAGCTCCTCGAAACTTGAGGCGATCGCTTCGACTTGTGAATCTCCATTCCTGACTTCGCTTGCGGGCTTCAGTACGACGAACTTGGTACAGAGGTTTCGTACCGTACTCAGACGATGAGCCACGATAAGCGCACTCGTCGTCGTGCCCGAAAGTACTTCCGCGAGGCCCGCCTGTACCTGGCGTTCGGTCGTCGAGTCGAGACTCGATGTAGCTTCATCGACCACAAGCAGCCAGGGATTCTTCATCACGGCCGCTCCGATCATCAGGCGCTGTGCCTGACCGCCGGAGAGCTTGATGCCGTTCTTGCCGACGACCGTATCGAGTCCGTTCGTCAGGCGCTTGCCGAAGTCGATCTTCAGAAGCTGCATCATGTGCCAGAGTTCCTCGTCCGTGACGAGCTTGCGCTCTTCCGGACCGAGAGCATACGTCAGATTATAACGAATGCTTCCGTCGAAAACCTGCGCCTGCTGGGGAATGTACCCGATACCGCGCCTCCACGACGCTTGGCTAATAGCGCGCAGATCGATGCCGTCGATAAGAACGGCGCCTGATGTCGGATCGTCGAAACGCAAGAGCTTCTTCATCACGGTCGTCTTACCGGCTCCGCTCGGGCCGAGGAGGGCGACTTTCTCGCCTTCCTCGATCCGGAAACTGACTCTGATAAGCGCCGGCGGGGAATCTTCTTCCGCTTCGGCAGGATACGCATGAGACAGGTCGGCGAATTCGATCGAGTGCGGTGAAGCATGATCGAGTTCGAGCGCATCCGGAAGATCGTTGATCGCCGGCTCGAGTTCGAGCGCTTCGATCATCGATTTCACCGGAGGCATGTTCGTGTGGATCTTGCGCTCGATGGAGCCGAACTGCCAGATGTCGTCGCTTACGCGGCTGGTCCAGGCCATGAGCGGATAGAGGAACCCGATCGTCCAGACATGCGTCCAGACGAGCCAGGATCCGTATCCGATCGTCAGCATGAAGCCGAGCATGTTCACCATGGAACGATTAGTGCCCTGCTTGATGAACCAGATCCAGAAGCTGCAATCCCGCCTCATGATGCCGGCGAAGATCGAGGACATCTCTAGGGTTTCTTCCTTTTCCTTGCCCGAGATCTTCACCCGTTCGACGCGGTCCCAGCGTTCCATCCTGCGCCTATTGAGCGCGCGCTGATCTCTCTCGATCGGCGTGCATTCGACATTAACGCGGTAGTTCATGTAGAACGACCACACGATGTAGGCGAGCATTACCAAGCCGAGAACGACGCCGGCCCTGATACTCAAGATGCAGAGAAAGATGAACGCCAAGAGAAGGCGCGTCATCACGGGGATCCATTCCGAAAGAACGGCGTCCTGTAATTCCAAAACCTTCCAGCGCCCCTTGTCGATGTTCGACACGGACAAGAGATGTGCTTCCTGTGCATGCTGGCCGATCGACTTCTCGAAGAACATTTCCGTAATGCAGTCGTCGAGGCTCACTGAATGAAGCCCGAAGACCCATTCGCGCGAAATGGCCTGGAAGCGATCGCCGAACTTCTGGAGCACGATGCTCAAGCTGAGCGCGACTATTCCGAAGATCGTCAGACCACCATTGTGAGCCGTAAGCCCGCCGAAGATGAATCCGATCGCGATAGGCTGTCCCATCTGAAGGAAGAGCATCGGTATAAGCGCGAGGAACATTCTACTGATGTACTTGCTGCTTTCCTCCGTCGATATGGCCCGCCAGACCCAGCGAAATACGCCGACAGCTTCGCGAGCCGTATCGAGATATTCTCGAATGGTCGTAGCTTGCCGGAGATCCCGGTCTTCTTCCATGCTTCCTCCTATGTGTTGTGTGAATTGTAAAGAACTGAAAGAACAAAAATTGCATCGTGTCGGGTGACACGATGTTGTAAAGATTCAAGTGGAGAAGCTTAAATGCTTAAAACATCATGCCAACGGGATACGCGAAGTGCGCCGACGAAAGTGTGCGGCTCTGTCCACGTATTGGTATTGGTCATGAATGTCGTCATGGTTTTTTGATACTAACACATATTAATAAAAGCGCAAGTCCTGGCGAACCGCTTACGAGAAAAGCTTGATATTCCTGCCTGATTTTTGATTTTCGGATGTCTCATTTTTGAGAAACTCTGCCCGGTGGTCTTTGTCGAGAACGATCTTGTCGAACAGGGGATCGTCGTTAATGAAATAGACCTGTACTCCGCACTCAATCATCCCGCCTACCGATGCTTCGAACTTCCGCACTGACACAGGCATCACTTCGACAAAGCTCTGCCATTCGTATCCTTTGCCGATCTTTTCGAAAGAATCAGAAGAAAAGACATACATGTATCCCTCCTTGTCTTCTAAAGTAATCTCCTCGGCTGTTCCCCAAATACATATATAGGCGATATCCTCTTCGAAGCCGATGCTATGGAGCAGGCTCTCGGGGAGCATGAAAAGCGCTGCCAGATCCATTCTTTCCGTGGCGAATACGGCCGGCCGGTCATGAATATGATCCTCGCTCGACCTTACTAGTATGGGAGTAAGAGGCCCTTCGATAAGGGTGGAGCTGCCGTGATAGAGTTCTGAAGGCTTCGGGGGCATAGTACAATTATAGCGTAATTTGCTACTATAGGGCTTATACATATGACCACAAAGAAAATCCTCGTTTCAGGCGTGAAGCCGACCGGCAGGCCGCATATCGGCAACTACTTCGGCGCCATGAAGCAGTTCGTCGATCTGCAGGGTGAATACGACACGCGTATTTTCGTCGCCAATTTGCATACCCTCACCGGACTCCAGGATGCCAAGGAGATGAAGCGGAACTCGATCGACGTCGTTCTCGACTATCTGGGCATAGGCCTCGATCCGGAAAAGGTCACGCTCTACTTCCAATCAGACATTCCTCACGTCACCGAGCTTGCCTGGATCTTCGAGTGCCTCACCACCATGCCGTACCTCATGCGAGCGCACGCCTTCAAGGATGCGGAAGCCAAGAACAAAGACATCAATGTCGGGACCTTTAACTACCCGATGCTCATGGCAGCGGATATCTTGGTCCATGATGCGGACGTCGTCCCGGTGGGCAAGGATCAGAAGCAGCACATCGAGATCGCCCGCGACACGGCAGAAAAGTTCAATCGCACCTTCGGAGACACCTTCAAGCTTCCGGAAGCGCTCATTATAGAAAGCGTCGAGACAGTGCCCGGCACTGATGGCCAGAAGATGAGTAAGAGCTACGGCAATACCATTCCGCTCTTCGCAACGGATGAGGAAATAGAAAGGGCCGTCATGGGCATCGTCACCGATTCGGGATCTGACATCCCGCAGAATGTCTATGCCATTCATGCCCTTATAAAGGATAAAGCCTCGCTCGATGCGCTTTATGAAGAGAAGAAAGGGAAGTATAAGGACTTGAAGGAGGCACTCATTCTAGACCTCAAGGCCTTCATCGGCCCGATGCGAGAGAGGAGAGCTGAGTGGGCTGCAAAGCCGGAAGAGGCGAAGAGGATCGTCACGGAAGGCGGCATGAAGATGAGGAAGGTCGTTCACGACAAGATGAAGGACGCGCGAGAGAAGGTAGGATTCATCCATCACGAATAATGATCAAAGCAACCCATATCAAAAACATCGGCTCGGAAGCGGGAAAGAGCGCCACCATCCAAGGCTTCGTTCAAGCCCTGCGTGTACAGTCGAAGATCATCTTCATGAACGTGCGCGACATTACGGGCGTGCTTCAGGCCGTTGTCACGATCGACAATCCGAATTTCGAAACAGCCAAAGGCCTCTCGCTCGAATCCGTCGTCCGCATCACGGGCACAGTCGTCGAAGCCGCACAGGCTCCGGGTGGATTCGAAATGCAGCCGGAATCAATAGAAGTACTTTCTGTCTCAGCACCCGAACTTCCGATCCCGGTGGTTTCGCAGAAGGGCGGGGAAGAGACGGAAGCACCGATTCGTCTCGACTACCGATGGATCGATCTCCGTAAGCCCGAGAAGGCGAAGATCTTCAAGGTCTGGACCGAATTCGAGAAGGGCTGGAGGAAGTATTGGTCGGATAACGACTTTATCCAACTCTACCCGCCGGCCTTCATGAGCACTCCTTCGGAAACCGGCGCCGAGGTCTTCGAGGTGAACTATTTCGACAGGAAGGCGTATCTCGCGCAGTCTCCTCAATTTTATAAACAAATGGCCATGGCTTCAGGCCTCGAGCGCGTCTTCATGGTCTCTCCGGTCTTCCGCGCCGAGCTCTCCTTCACCACGCGCCACCTCACCGAGTTTACCGGCTGGGACTTTGAAATGTCCTACATCGAGTCTCACCACGATGTCATGGACGCCGAAGAGGGAATGATCGTCGAGGGCTTGAAGCAGGTGAAGGCGACATTCCCCGAGCTCGACATCACTGTCCCGGCGCAGCCCTTCCCAAGGATCCCGATGGCCAAGGCCAAAGAGATCTTGAAGTCGCTCGACATCCCGTCCCCCGAAGAGCACGACCTCTCGCCCGAAGAAGAGCGGGCTATTTCCGAATATGTCAAAAAAGAGTTCGATCACGAATTCGTCTTCATTACCGACTACCACAAGTCGAAGTCGGCCTTCTATCACATGCGCCACGAAGACGACAACGACCGCTCGAAGCGTGCAGATCTCTTGTATAAGGGCATCGAGGTGACGACCCTCGCCCAGCGCGAGCATCGCATCGATATCCTCGAGAAGCAGGCCCTTGAAAAGGGCATGGATCTTGAAGCGCTCAAGGATTACTTGAACTTCTTCCGCTACGGCGTCCCTCCTCACGGCGGAGCGGGCATCGGCCCGGGCCGCTTCATCATGAAGATCCTCGACCTGCCGAACGTCCGCGAAGCGACCTATCTCCCGAGAGATGTGAAAAGACTCAATCCTTGACAAGTAGCTCTTATTGTGAGACTCTGTTCCCGGAGTCGAACCCACCATATTCACTGAGGACATATGGCCAGAGGAGAAGGCAACCAGATCGGGAAGGGCATCGCGACTGTGGCAATTTGGGGAGGCGTATGCGGCCTCTCTTATCATG
The DNA here is from genome assembly GCA_028286465.1 of Parcubacteria group bacterium. GTDB lineage: Bacteria > Patescibacteriota > Minisyncoccia > Phycocordibacterales > Zambryskibacteraceae > JAIFWN01. The sequence continues at coordinate 15,231 of JAQBRN010000004.1, forward strand.
TTCCATTCATTCGGTTTGCTCACGAGTGATGGGGCGATTGGCCTCGTTGTGGGCGGATTACTGCTCACCGCTGCCCTGTGGAATCTTTAGCAAAACCGCACAGGATGTAGCGGTTTTTTCATACCACAATATCCGGCTTGCAGCATCGAAACTTTTGACAAAAGATGAATTCATGCTATTTTCAGTATATGCATAACAAATGCACCAACACATATATGGATTTCCAGACGCTTCCAGCGAATGCGTCTCTTTTCGCCGTTCATATCGGCGAGACTCCCATATTGTGTCTAGCTTCTGTTATCTAAACCTTTTCAATAATCATTTGGAAAACCGAAGCTCGACAGAAGCTTCGGTTTTTGTTGAGCAATGTTCTTTCACGACGTTCTTTACTCATTTCTGGAGAAGCACATGCAAGAGACTCAAGGCCCCATTTTCCTTCGGGGACGCACGGTTAACCTTCGCCCCGTACGGAAGGAAGACCTTCCGTACTTCCTCGTATGGATCAATGATCCGGATCTTCGGGACTTCATTCTTCCGTACATGCCGATGACAATGCCCGAAGAGGAGGAATGGTTCGCAGACCTCGGCAAAAGGAAGCCCAGTGATGTCGTCCTCTCGATCGAGACGACCGACGGCTGCTTGATCGGCAATATGGGCATGCATCGCATCGACTGGCGAAGTCGCGTCGGTACGACAGGCGCGATCATCGGCGAAAAGGATGCTCAAGGCAAGGGATACGGAACGGAAGCGAAGACGCTTCTTCTCCATCATGCCTTCACTTCCATGAATCTCCGGAAGATCTGTTCGCAGGTCATCGCCTTCAATAAACGGAGCGAGGCCTACAGCAAGAAGTGCGGGTACAAAGAGGACGGAGTTCAGAAGCAGCACGTCTTCAGAAGGGGAGAGTATCACGATCTTATTAATCTCGCCGTCTTCTGGGATGACTTCAAACCGATATGGGAGAAGTACCAAATGTCGGAAGAGACGCACGCACCAGCCTGACAAGGCTGGTTTTTTATGCTCTTGACATTTCTTCTGTAATCTGCTATTATATATAACGGCAGTAAGCAGTACCTTTTTCTTCTCATATCCGAGGAACCGCTCCATGAAGACCCGCTTCGCAGTTCTCGCCCTGGCCTCGACCCTCGTCCTCGGCGCTTGCACGGAGAACAATGTTTTCCCGACTGCGCCCGATGCGAAGGCCTCCGACTCCGTGTCGAAGGTTATGATCATTGATCCCGTCGACAACAGAACCGGTCAGCGCCCCGACTCGTACAACCACAACGTCGTCATGGTGACGGCGCCGGCCGGTTACGTTCTTCCGAGCGTGCAGACGACGCTCGAAGGCGACGCGATCAGGATCACGCAGGTGAATCCGGAACAGCTCGACATCGTCGACTGCGGAACGCCATGCACTCGGTCGACGTGGCGGATCGAGGTCTACTACTACGTCAACAACATGGGGCCGAGCGACCCGGACCGACACTCCAAGGTAACGGTCACCCTCAGTGGCGTACCGGGCCAGAAAGCGGTCTTCGAAGTCTCGGCTACTAACAAGGGCTAAGAAAACACCGGCATGTCCGGCACAAGGGCTCGCGACACATCGCGAGCCCTTTACCATATATCAAGCAATGATGAAGCCTTTTCTTTATAAAAGCGGCTCGGAATGTTAGAATCGGGAGAATGGAAAAGTCACGCTATGCGGTGAAAACTCCGGTCTTCGAAGGCCCGCTCGACCTCCTTCTCGACCTTGTGGAAAAAAGGAAGCTCTTCGTCTCGGACGTTTCCCTCGCGCAAGTGACGGACGACTTCATTTCCTATATAGAAACACACGAGGAATTCCCCATAGGAGAATCAGCCGAATTCATCGTCATAGCGAGCACCTTAATGCTCGTGAAGTCGCGCTCGCTTCTGCCGCAGCTTCAGCTCACTCAAGAAGAGGAAACCTCGATCGAAGATCTCGAGAAGCGCCTCACGCAGTATAAAAAGGTCAAGGAGCTTTCGCTCGAGCTCGGGAAACTCTTCGGCAAGCGGGTCATCTTCGAGAAGACTCCGTCGAGGAACGAAACGATCGTCTTTTCTCCTGACGGGAAGACGACCGCCGATCATCTCCTCTTTTCCTTGCGGCAAGTGCTCGCCTCCATACCGAAGAAGGAAGTGATCCCGAAGGCTCTTGTGCGAAAGATGATCTCGCTTGAAGAGACCATAGAGAAGCTTTCTGAAAGGATCTCGAAGGGCGCACGGATCAACTTCAAGGACTTCGCCGGGAAGGACAAGATCTCGATCATCGTCGGCTTCCTCGCCATGCTCGAATTGGTCAAGCGCGGAGCCATTCGCGTGACGCAAGAGGGAAGTACCATAGAAATGGAGAGCGAGGCCCTGACCACACCGACCTATGCCTAACGACGCACTGCACAGGAAGATCGAGGCGATACTCCTCTTTAAGAACGAGCCGGTCGCTCTTAAGGAGCTTTCGAAAACATTGAACGTTCCCCTCGAGGAGATCCGGGCGGCCCTTCAAGAGCTTCAGACCTTTTATAAGGATCGCGGCATAGTGCTTGTTTCGACGGAAGAAGAGGCGAGCTTCGGTACGAATCCGGAACTTTCTTCTCTTATTGAAGAAATGCAAAAGGAAGAATTATCGAGAGACATAGGCCGAGCAGGACTCGAGACGCTTTCTATCGTCCTTTACAAGGGCCCGGTCTCACGGCGCGAGATCGATTACATTCGCGGAGTCAATTCGGGCTTTATCCTACGCAATCTCCTGATCCGGGGCCTCGTCGAACGGGCCGAGTCAGAGACAGGCGAGCGAAGCTTCTCCTATAAGCCGACCCTCAAGCTTCTCGAGTATCTCGGCGTGCGGAAAAGGGAAGATCTGCCCGAATTCGCCACGGCCTTGAAATCGCTCGAAGAATTCGCCGCCACGGAACAGGAATCGCATATACGGAATGAAGAATAATACTACATTTATCCATAGCGGCGAACTCAAGCTCTTTCTCGCATTGGCAACGGTGCTTGTGGCACTTTTGATCCTGACTCTCGCTTCCGAAGGCGGCGTCGGGAAGGATCTTACCCCCGCTGTCCAAGCGGTCGTCAATCCATTCGACGGACTCACCATAAGCGCCAAGGCGGCGTATGTCTACGACATCCGCACGAAGACCGTCCTCTATGCCAAGAGCGAAAACGAGCGTCTGCCCTTGGCGTCTTTGACGAAGGTTATGAGCGCGCTTGTCGCCGTTGATTCCGCCGACGCAGACACCATCGTCACCATCTCTCCCGAAGCTCTGAAGACCGACGGCGACAGCGGACTCCTCGGCGGAGAGCGCTGGAAATTGAAGGATCTTCTCGACTTCTCCCTGACGAGCTCATCGAACGACGGTATCCGGGCCATTGGGCTTGCCATCGGAACCAAGGAATCCGGATCGACCGATACGAGCGTTGCTGAAGCGGCTTTCATTCACTCGATGAATGCCAAGGCAGACGAGCTTCAAATGAAGAACACCTACTACTTCAACGAAACAGGACTCGATGAATCGACGGTCAAGGGCGGAGCCTACGGCAGTGCGAGCGACATGGCGAAGCTTTTCGAATACATCCTTTCGACCCATCCGGAACTCCTCGAGGCGACCCAGGAAGAGAAATTCAGCGTGAGCTCCCTCGACCAGGTTCATACGGCCAAGAATACCGACGTCTTGGCGAATGTCATCCCCGGACTCATCGCTTCAAAGACCGGCTACACCGACATCGCAGGGGGCAATCTCGTCATAGCCTTCGACCCCGAACTCGACCGCCCGGTCATCGTCAGCGTTCTCGGTTCGACCGAAAGCGGCCGCTTCGCCGATATGGCCACACTCGTGACGAAGACCCTCGAGGCACTTTCTGCTGATGACCGAACGGCCGGAAAGTAGTACACTCTCATCATGATCATCGCCGACGTCGTCAAAGTTTTCATACCGCCGATCCTCTCCTTCGTCGTCGGACTTGGTATCACCGTCCCGATCACTCATTATCTTTACAAGTACAAGCTCTGGAAGAAATCGAGCATCAAGAAGACCATGGATGGAAAGGAAGCCCCCATTACGGCAAGCCTTCATGGAGATGCGAACCGCCACACCCCGAACATGGGCGGCACCATCGTCTGGATCTCGACCATTATCGTCACACTCGGCATCTGGCTCTTGTCGAAGACGGGGCTTTCCATTTTCGAGAAACTCGACTTTACATCTCGATCCCAAACATGGATTCCGCTCTTCACTCTGGTGATGGGCGGAGTCGTCGGTCTCGTCGACGACTTCCTGACCACGCGCGAAGCTCCTACGGGAGCGGGGTATATCGGCGGGGGATTATCTCTCGGGAAGCGCCTGTCGGCGGTCGCCGTACTCGGACTCTTCTCTGCGTGGTGGTTTTATAACAAGCTCGGTATCCACGCGCTCGGCTTGCCAGGCGGACACTCCCTTGAACTCGGCATCCTTTTCGTCCCGCTATTCATCATTATCGTCATAGGCATCTACTCGGGTTCCGTCATCGACGGCATCGACGGACTCTCGGGCGGGCTCTTCGCCGCCATGTTCAGCGCTTATGCGGGCATTGCCTTCTATCAGCAGCAGATCAATCTCGCCGCCTTTTGTGCGGTCGTGGTCGGAGGCATCCTGGCCTTTCTCTGGTTCAATATCCCGCCCGCACGCTTCTATATGTCGGAAACGGGCATGATGGGACTCACCATCACTCTTGCCGTCGTCGCCTTCATGACGGACAATATCGCGCATAGCTACGGAGTGCTCGTTCTCCCGATCATCGCCTTGCCGCTCATCGTCACGACCGCTTCGAACATCATTCAACTATCTTCGAAGCGCTTGAGGGGAGGGAAGAAGGTCTTCCTCGTGGCGCCGCTTCACAACCACTTCCAGGCTGCCGGCTGGCCGTCGTATAAAGTGACCATGCGCTACTGGGTGGCGGGCGTCATCTTCGCCATCCTCGGATTCGTCTTAGCACTTCTCTAAGTTCCTCTGCTATAATTCGGAGAAATGGCATCTTCGAAAGCGACAGTCGACAAACCCTTTCTCGTCTCGACCCTCATTCTCGTCGTGGCGGGCTTTTTTATTTTCTCGAGCGCTTCGCTCGGACTCTTGGCCAGGAGCGGAGCCGACTTTTCCTCCGTTACCTTCTCTCAAACGGTGCTCGGGCTCTTCCTCGGCTCCTTGGCCATGCTTGCTGCTTCGCGTCTCGACTTCAAGCTCTGGAAGAAATACGCATTCTATTTCCTCTGTCTCGCCGTCGTCTTGAATATCCTCGTCCTCATTCCGCATATCGGTTTCGAACACGGAGGAGCGCGGAGGTGGATCGTCATTGCCGGCGTGTCCTTCCAAACCTCGGAAGTATTGAAGCTCGCTTTCGTCATTTATTTCGCAGCGTGGGCCGCAGGGGCGAAAACGAAGATGGCCACTTTGAAACAAGGTTTCGTGCCGCTTCTCGTCCTCTTTGCCGTAACCGGCGCGCTTCTTCTGAAGCAGCCTGACACCGACACCTATCTCATGATCGTCTTCGCAGGGCTTGCCATGTATGTCGTTGCAGGAGGGAAATGGCGCTACGTCTCCATGCTCATCATCGCAGGGCTTCTCGGCATTGCGGTGCTTGCCGTGACGAGGCCTTACGTGCGGAGCCGCATCGAGACGTATATGCATCCGGAGTCGAACGCGCAGAGTTCCTCGTACCAGGCCCAACAGTCGCTCATTGCCATAGGATCGGGCGGAATGTTCGGGCGCGGCTACGGCCAGAGCGTGCAGAAGTTCAACTTCCTTCCGGAACCGATCGGAGACTCGATCTTTGCCGTCGAAGCCGAAGAGTTCGGCTTCGCCGGAGCGGCGGCGCTCATCATCCTCTTCGTCATTTTCTCGACACGGGGGCTGAAAATCGCTTCGAGGGTGACAGATCCCTTCGGTAGACTGACGGTTGTCGGACTTGTTATAATGATAACGACCCAGGCATTCGTCAATATCGGCGCCATGCTCGGGGTCCTACCGCTTTCGGGCATCACCTTGCCGTTCGTCTCGCACGGCGGCACATCGCTCTTCATCACTCTTGTCGAAGTTGGGATCGTACTCAGCATCTCTAAATCACAGAAATTACGCTAGCTCGACAGCACACCACATATGAGAATCCTATTTACTGGCGGGGGCACGGGCGGGCACTTTTATCCCATTATTGCCATAGCCGAAGAGGTGAACTCTCTCGTCAAGGAGAAACGCCTCCTCGCTCCCGAGCTCTACTATATGTCCCCGACGCCATATAACGAGGGCGTTCTTTTCGAACACGACATCATCTACAAGAAGAATTCGGCAGGGAAGCTCCGCAGATACTTCTCCGTTCTCAATTTCTTCGATCTCTTCCGTACGGCCTGGGGAGTATTCGTCTCCGTCGTCCAGGTATGGAGGCTCTATCCCGACGTCGTCTTCGGCAAGGGCGGGTACGCGAGCTTCCCGGCGCTTCTTGCGGCCCGAATTCTCCGCATCCCGGTCGTCATCCACGAATCCGACACCGTACCGGGTAGGGTCAATGCTTGGGCAGGAAAGTTCGCCACCCGCATCGCCGTCTCGTATGCCGAAGCTGCCGCCTATTTCCCGAAGGATCGTGTCGCCTTAACCGGACAACCGGTACGAAGAGACATCGCCGCTCCCATTTCGGACGGCGCTCGCGAATATTTGAAGCTCGAACCGAACCTTCCCGTCATTCTTATCCTCGGTGGTTCGCAAGGGTCTGGGATCATCAACGATATCGTCATCGAAGGTTTGAACGAACTCGTTGAAAAGTACGAAATCATCCATCAGGTCGGCGAGAAGAATATCGCCGAAGTGGAATCGACCTCGCGCGCTGTCCTCGCCAGCTCGACTCATAAGGACAGATACAAGCCCTTCGACTATCTGAATGCTCTTGCCATGCGCATGGCGGCTGGCGTCGCCTCGGTCGTCGTCTCGCGTGCCGGATCGACCATCTTCGAAATAGCAAGCTGGGACGTGCCGTCGATCATCGTTCCGATAAGCGAGAAGGTAAGCCACGACCAGCGCTCGAATGCCTTCGCGTACGCCAGAGCCGGCGCCGGAGAGGTGATCGAGGAAGAAAATCTTACCTCGCATGTGCTTTCCGCGGAGATCGAACGCCTCGTGACGAACCAGGGCGCGCGCGAAGCCATGAAGACCGCCGCGAAAGCCTTCTACAAGCCCGATGCCGCAAAGCTCGTGGCGGAAGAGATAGTGAAGATCGCCTTAAGCCACGAAATAGACTAATGAACGAACATACAAACAACATCGTCGTTCGCATGGCGCCGTCTCCGACGGGCAATTTGCATATCGGCACCGCACGGGCCACTCTTTTTAATTATCTGTTTGCCAAAAAGTACGGAGGCAAGTTTATCCTGCGAAGCGAGGATACGGATAAGGAGCGTTCTAAAAAAGAATATGAAGATAATATCCTTGCGGGACTCACCTGGCTCGGTCTCACTTGGGATGAATTTTATCGGCAATCGGACCGTACGGAGATCTATGTCTCCTATGTGAAGAAGATGCTCGAGAGCGGCAGCGCCTATATTTCCAAAGAAGAGCCTAAGGAACCAGGACAGAGAACCGAAGTAGTGCGCTTCAAGAATCCGAACAAGAAGATCGCCTTCGATGATCTCATTCGCGGTACGGTCGAATTCGACACCACCGAGCTCGGAGATTTCATTATTGCAAGAAGCCCGGAGGAGCCTCTGTATCACCTCGCCGTTGTCGTCGATGATTTCGAAATGAAGGTCACCCATGTCATGCGCGGCGAAGATCATATTTCGAATACTCCGCGCCAGATCCTTATTCAGGAAGCCATCGGCGCGCCACGGCCCGTCTATGCGCACCTTCCGCTGATCTTCGATGCCGAGCATAAGAAGCTCTCGAAAAGAAAGCACGGTGCGATGGTCTGGATCGACACGTATAAAGAAGAAGGGTATCTTCCCGATGCGCTCCTGAACTTTTTCGCATTCATGGGATGGAATCCGGGCACCGAGAGGGAAATATTCACCCTTCCGGAACTCGTCGAAGCCTTCACTATCGAAAGAGTGCAGAAGGGCGCGGCAGTCTTCAATATCGAGAAGCTCAAGTGGTTCCAGAAGAAGCACATCGAGCTCTTGCCCGCTGAAGAACAACTGAAATTCATCGCCAAGGACTTCGACATGAGCGAACCCGTACTCGACAAGGAAAAGATCGCCTGGAAGCAATCGACCCCGGAAGAGGCAAGGAAAAATCTCGAGACAGTGCTTCCGATGATCGACGACGAAGCAATGATCATGGCGTATGCGGAGGAAGCGGGGAAGGGGAACGTGCTGTGGCCTTTGCGCTACGCTCTTTCGGGCAAGGAAAAGTCACCCGACCCGTTTACCCTCATGAAGATTCTCGGCAAAGAAGAATCGGCAAAACGTATCCAACGAGCACTAGAACTTTTATGAAGCAAGCCCTCGCAGTCCTTATAGCTTTTTGCATTGTCACGACGACGCTGCCCTTGGTAGTGGGGGCGCAGGCGACAGATGTGCAATCTCAGATCGACACCATTCAAAAACAACGCGACCAGCTCCTCGCTGAACAGAAGACCCTTCAATCCCAACTCGATGCTCTAGGACAGCAATCATCGACACTGACGGGCAACATCAAGACGCTTGATGCCACGAGGACGAAACTTTTAAACGATTTAAAAATCACGCAAAACGGCATCGCCGCGACCGGTCTCCAGATCGACAAGCTCACGCAGAACATCAGCCAGAATCAAAGCGAGATCCAAAGGCATGAGGATGCCATCACTTCGGCACTGAAAGAACTTTCGGCCTACGATAACCACACGGTAGTCTACGATCTTTTAACCTACTCGAACATTTCGGACGTTTGGACCGACACGGCGAATCTCTCTTCCATTCAAGATAAGCTGCAGGGTGAGATAGCCTCGCTCAAGAACACGACCGATGCACTCGCGAAGAACAAGGCGAGCGCCGAGGCTCAGAAACAATCTCTGGCGAGTCTTCAGACACAACTCTCAGGACAGAAGAAGGTCGTCGAGAATACCCAAAGTGCCAAGCAGAAACTTCTGACCGATACGAAGAATCAGGAAGCCGCATACCAGAAACTTCTCGCGCAAAATATCGCCCAAGAGAAAGCCTTCGAAGCGCAGCTCTTCCTTTATGAGTCTCAATTGAAAGCTGCAAGTCCGACGAGCGCGCCGAGCGCCGAGCACAGCATTCTCTCGTGGCCGCTTAAGAAGATTACCGTCACTCAGCAATTCGGCAAAACATCGTCTTCGGGTAGATTGTATGCATCCGGCACGCACAACGGTGTCGACTTCGGTACGCCGGTCGGTACGCCGGTCATGGCAGTGAGAAGCGGCGTCATCAAGGCTCAGGGGAATACCGACTTGCAGCCTGGATGCTACTCGTATGGCAGATGGATTCTTGTCGAACATGATAACGGCCTCTCGACTATCTACGGACATCTTTCGGCGACGCTCGTCTCAACGGGGCAGGCGGTAACAACCGGGGAAGTCATCGGCTATTCGGGCGGGCAGCCCGGAGCGGACGGCGCCGGATATTCGACCGGTCCGCACCTTCACCTCGGTCTGTATGTGACGGCAGGCGTCACGGTACAGCGCTACTCGACTTCGATCGGATGCAAGAACGTCTCCATCCCGATTGCGAACCCGACGGACTATCTCGATCCACTCGCATACTTGCCCAGGCTTTAGTTATCCCTTGCACGACGGAGCACAAGCTCTACAATTGGTATATGAGATCAGTCAATAGGGAACAAGGCTTCGTCGGTATCATCATCCTTGTCATCGTCGGACTGGCACTCCTTAAGTACTTCATCAATTTCGATATCTTCGCCGCTGCGGATTCGACACAAGGACAGCAGACGATCGGCTACACCGGACAGATCCTCCGTACTGTTTGGAGCTATATTTCGACCCCCGTCACCTTCGTCTGGAGCCAGGTGACAGTACCGCTCCTCTCCCTTTTCTGGAGCACGTTCCAGTCCTTCATCCACTGGAGCCAGACAGGCGCCGGACCCTCGAATTCCATCTTTTAGTATGATAGGTTAAGGGCCTTATGAAAGCCTTTAAAAGGGTCCTATTCTTCGCTTTATTGCCCGTCTACGGGCCTTTATATGCCTTTATGCACCTTACCTTCAAATGGTGGGAAGGGCTCCTGGAATAGGCGTATAAGCCACGGACGAGCTTAAAATGGCCCTATATATGGATCTCTGTTAAGAAACGCCTCCTTCTACCGTCTGTACAAGTATGGACAACAAGCAAAAAGGGGCCGTCTCAGGCATCGCATTAACTCTCATCCTTATCGTCATCGTGGCCATAACGGGTATCGGATACTGGTGGTACCAATCGGCTGATGTCACCGACTCGACCGTGGCAACGACCGCCACGTCGACGACAAGCTACACCTACGTCATCGGTTCGAGCACTCCTGCCGTTCCGAACACCGGTTCGACAGTGGTAAAAACCATTACCACATACAAGAGGGTCGCCGTAGCAGCTGCGGCATCAGGCATCTCGGGTACGACCTACCACAATGGCACGTACGGTCTCACCATTGGTCTTCCCTCATCCTTCGCGGGATTCAGAACCTATGTCACGGCAGGCGGGCCGAACGGACTTCCGGGCACGGCCGAGATCCACTTCGTCGCTCCGGGCGAAAGCACGGACGCCTTCGTGGTGAACGTCTTCTCGAAGGCACAATGGAATATCATCAGAACGAACGAGAACTACGCCCATCTCAATACCTCGAACACCGGAGAAGGGAACTACCTCGGAGAGAACTTCACCTGGATATATTCGGACACCATCTTCTCCCACCAGGCAGAAGCACAATCCGCACTTGCAGGAGCGGTCTTCTACTAATTCTTTTAAACTCTGACGGACTCATACGCTTCGCACGTCTCAAGAGAGATGGAACAGTACATTCGTTTTGAAGGATCGATCACTCCCGAGACCACTTCTCGCCTCGTTGCGTCCATCAACCGTATCAAGGAAAGCGGGGCGGAGAAGATCACCATCCTTTTCTCTTCCCTCGGCGGCTCGATCTACGACGGCTTCCTCGTGGCCTCGACCATCGAGACCTCGAAGATTCCCATCAGGATCCACGCCACGAACCACGTCGACTCCATAGCCAATGTCATCTACCTTTCGGCAGAGGAGCGCACGGCCGAATCTTATGCTAAATTCTACCTTCACGGCGCCTCGACGGGCGTCATGTCCATGGATGAGCGGATGCTCCTCGACCAACTCTCGAGCCTCCGGACGAACAACCATCGCATCGCGCACTATATCGCCGAACATACGGATATTCCTCTGGCAAAGGTGCGCGACCTCATGCGAAAGGGCACGACCCTTTCTGCCGACGTGGCGAAGAAGTTCAAGATCATTCATAAGGTCTGCCACCTCGAGGTGAAGCCCGATCAACCCATGGAAGAAATAATCGTCGTCATACCCTTACGAAGAAATGGAGACCCCAACCCCTGATACCAAGAAAAAGAAGAAGGTCCTCTACTACAGCCTCTGGCCGGTCTACTTTCTGGCAGCTTTTATATTGAACTCGACGGGGGACTGGTGGACGAAATTGCTTGATTGACAATTTTCTGAAAACTGGTATTTTATAGAAGGAATCGCACAGGGGGAAGCATGCAAATGGCCAAAGTGATCAAGTGCGCGGCTTCCGAACACGGAAGCGACAAAGGGAATTGCATCTGCGACCTCATCGGGCAGACAGTATCCCTCGAACCAGGCCGTGAGATCGAGGTGTACGATCACAAGTTCATCCTCTATCATATCGCCGATTCAGACAAGATCGTCCAAGCAGACGAACTCTTAATTCTCAACGCCGCCTAGATACTAGTGCGGCTTTTTGTTGCTTAATTCAGGAAAAATGGTACAGTGTTTTTAGAACCCGCACCATAAGGAGATTATGCAAGGATCAGAGCTCGACTTCATCCGCTTTCTCGAAAAACATTTCTGGATCATCCCCGTCGTCTACGCGGCCCTCATCGTCGCCATCGTGCTCCTCTTCCGGAGCCTCGCTCGAGAATTCAAGAAGAACTACCAGTGCCCTCACTGCAAGGGCTGGGAGACCACGGAAGATCGCCGGGTGAAGATCAGGCGCGGCGGCAAGAACCTCTTCGAGATCTTGGCGAACATGCAACGCGAAGCGACAGCCGACTCGAGCATCACTTGCGACGATTGCGGCTATGTACTCGCAAGCCAGATCGGCAAGCCGCTCCCGTCGCATAAAGCGCTCGCAGAAATCCGGCCGACCACCTAAGGTCGGCTTTTTATTTTCATATATTTCTATACTATGAGTGCATGGCGAACTACTGGCTCATAAAGAGCGAAGCGGACTGCTACTCCATAGACGATCTTAAGAAGGACAAGTCGACCTCCTGGGCCGGCGTGCGCAACTATCAGGCCCGCAACTTCATCCGCTCAATGGCGAAGGGCGATCTCGTCCTCTACTACCACTCGGGCGGCACCGCTCCGCATGTGGCGGGCATTGCCAAGGTGGTGAAGGCTCCCTATGCGGAGAAAGACCCCTTATGGTCTGCAGCCGATGTCGGCTTCGTCGAGAAGTTCAAAACGCCGCTCACGCTTGCCCAGATCAAGCACGATCCGAAGCTCTCTGGCATGATGGTCACCCAGCAGGGAAGCCGGCTCTCCGTCCAGCCCGTCTCGAAGGCTCACTTTGAAATCATCAGGAAATTAGGTACTATCAGCTGAGACAGTACCGAAACTCTTTCTGGAGAATAATCTTGAGCACCGACTCAGAAGTGCCGGCGGAGACCCTGCCCGACGTTCTCACCCGAATTTTCACGGACCAGAGATTTCTGCCAAATTCAGAGATGTGGGCAGAGTACCTCGGCAGTTCCACCACAGTGCTGGCTTCGTTTAGAGCGGGAACTACCGTGCCGACGGCATCGCAGTTCCTGAGGATCCGCTTTCTCATACGGGCCTGCATACTTAGTTCGGACCCGCTCATGCGGAGTTTCGAAACCGTACTCAAGCAGCCGATCGAAAGCCTGGAGATTCTTCCAACGGAAGTGTCGCACAAGCTGCGCGGCTTCCCGACTCTCGAGCACTACATTGCTGCGGAAAGAATGCACGAGCTTTCCGTCTCTCTCCGGGCACTTTCGCTCGAGGGCCAAGAAGCCTTCTACGAGCATGCGAAGGAGTGGTTCGAGAATCTTCGCTTGAGAGCGGCCGAAGTCCCGCACAAGGAAGTGCGCGTGCCGGGCTACGCCCTCTCCGCTTCGCCCGAAGAGATCGCCGAATTCGAGCGGATGATCAGAGGTCATCCCGTAGGACCGCTTCCGCCGGAGTACGAAGGCAAGGATCCGCTTGAAGTTTGGCTCAGCTAGCACCGCTCACAAGGCGGTTTTTATTTTCTCCAGATTGTGTAATATGACCCGAGAACCGAAACAGGAGCGCTCATGTACCGGATGATCAAGGAGTTCTTCAAAGCCCTTTGGGCCAGAAGGCTGAAGAGCTTCAGAGGCCCGCTTCATACCTGCAAGGCGGAAGGCTGCAAGAACGAGGCCGAGTATCTGGTCGAGTGGGAGCGGGTGCTTTCCCCGGCGGGGAAGAGGAAGTGGAAGATGGAGACCGTCACCCTCTTCGGCACCGTCTGCGTCGAGCATCTGAAGAAGATGCAGACCGACCCGAAGAAGTACATCATCCGTAGGATCACGCCCCTGGACGAACCGAGACAACCCGACGCCGCCTGATATGGGCGGTTTTTATTTGCAAAGTCATACTATTCAGATACTATGACTTGAGACTTCAACAAGGATAGGACTCGGATGAATCCGCCGCAAAACATACCCGGAAAAGGCTTCTACTATCACTACAAGCACGACCCGAACGGCCCGATAAACGCTTACGCCTATCAAGTTCTCGGCGTAGGACACCACACCGAAGAAGATTTATTCTTCGTCGTTTATCGCCCGATCTACGAAGCTTACGTCTACAAGCTCGGCAAGATGTTCGACATCCGTCCCCTCGATACGTTTATGGAACAGGTCGAGAAGGATGGATACAAAATCGCTCGCTTCGAGCGCGTGACCGATCCTCTCGTTCTTCTCAAGCTCATCGAGATTCGCGACAGTATGTACCCTGAAGATCTGCCACTCGAACCGGGATCTTGCTTTCCTGTTTAACCGCCAGCAAGGCGGTTTTTATTATCATTGACTCTTAGTAAGAAATATTATAATTTGACGACCAGTTGCACCCCACTTCGCCTTGGAGAGAACGACATGGATCAAGAGATCGCCACACCCAAATTCCTCAGTCCGGGAACAGCCAGAGAAATCGTCTCGCTCGTTCTCGGGATGTGCTTCGATACCATCATGGAACCGCAGTTCAAGAGGAAGCAGTGCCACATCACCATCCTCGTACCGGACCGCGATGGCAATCCCCACATGTTGTGTGAGTATTCTCTGAATGAAGAGCTGTGGGAGTGGAGCTATCGTCTCATCGCCCGATCGAAGGCGAAACAACTCTGGGAAGACAGGAATGATGGCGGCACAGATATTGTGCCACATCTTCTCTTCAATGGAGACACGCCATATTGGGGCGGTGTTAAACGGCAGGGGATCGTCGTCGCCTGCTCCGGTGTCCAGCCCTGGTTCGACAAGATGATCTCGGGCATCATCGCCGACATGCTCATCGCCATGGCCTACGAGGCGTGGGATAAGAGCAAGGACAAGAAAGACGATGTCTGCTTCATCGGAGAGAGTGAGTAACCACCCAGGAGGTGGTTTTTATTTGTCTGTACAAAGCCAATTACTAGGCATACAGTAAATGTATGAAAATAACTAGGATTGAGGTTGAAAATTTCAGATCGATAGAGAAGTATGATTTTGAAACAGCGGATTTTAATGTTTTTGTTGGAAAAAATAACCACGGAAAAACAAATTTATTTGATGCTCTAGATTGGTTCGATTCTGGAAAAACTGAATCATCTAATTACCCAAATCACAATACAGAGAAACTTATAAAAGTACGCCTTTACTTTAATGACGTTCAAGCGACATTATCTGCATTACCCGAAGGTCAGTACAGAACCGCAATGGAAAATGCACTGGGAGAGAACGATGAATTTATTGTCGAGAAAACTAGCACGGACGATAAAAGGATACTGATCATAGCTGGTGTTGAACATGGAAATCCCCGCGGGTTTGATTCAGCTTTAAATTATTTTCTACCAAAAATTGTTTACGTAACTACCAAACATCGACTTAATGATGTCGCTGGCTATAAATCTAAATCACCCATTGCTGAGATGCTAGGCGACGTACTAAAGGATATGGTTGATAATGAACCAAAATATAAAGATTTCTTAGAACTTTTTGACGATTTGTTCAATAAGAGCGAATCAGTCTTTCGAACATCAGTTAATAATCTTCAGACTAAAGTTGAGTTTTATTTGAAGAAACAATTTGACGAGAAGGCGGAAGTTAAATTTTTTATCGACAACCCAGCAATTGAGGATATGCTTAAAAAGTTTGAAACAGAAATTGATGATGGAGTAAAAACAAAAGCCGAACAAAAAGGAGACGGTATGCAAAGAGCGATAATGCTAGCTATCATTCAGGCATACGCGGATTATCGAAAAGATAAGGGTACTGTTCGAAATTTTATATTTCTAATAGACGAAGCCGAATTACACCTTCATCCAACTGCCCAGAGATTACTCAAAAAAGCTCTTCGGGATATTATTACAACCGAAGGACAAGTATTCATCAACACCCACTCTTCAATTTTTGTAAACGAACGATTTGAGAATCAAAAAATTTATAAAATAGAGAAAGATGAGGGTCTCTCAAAGATTCAGCCTGTTTCGACGGAACAGGAACAACTAGACTCCGTCTATCAACTCCTTGGGGGAAGCCCAAGTGATATCTTGTTACCTAGTAATTTTATTATTGTTGAGGGAATATCTGATTGTGAGTTTTTGCATAAAATGATTGAAAGATTTTATAGTGGCAACAAAAAATGCTCTTCTATCAAGATTTTATTCGCTCGCGGTGATCATGAAAAGCAAAAGGAGTTATATCACGCTATACATGAGTGCTATAAACCACTGCTCACAAATGGGATATATAAAGATAGAATTGTATTTTTGCTAGATAAACCCGATTCTTCAAAAATTACATCTTTTGAGGAATTTAAAAGTAGTCATCCGTGGTTAATAGAGGATCAACAGCTATTTATTTTGCCAGTTAAGGCTATTGAAATGTATTATCCTGCTCCATTTAAGAAAACCGAAAATGAGCTTGATTTAATGACCGGAATTAAGGAGAAGTATAAATATGCCTCTCATACAGGCGAATCTATTAGTTTAGAAGATTTTAGAGACGAAATGCCTGTGGTCTATAATTTACTTACAAAAGCGATTGATCTTGCATACGAATAGAGATACCTGTTTGGTGAACTAACGTTCACCATGCTACCATTTAGGACATGGGAACCACATTACGAGTACTAGGAGTCATCGAGGCCGGGTTTCCAACATCCGCATCCGAGGAGCTTATCGACACGATCAGCCTTGATGAATATCTCATCGGCAACAAGGAAGCCACGTATCTTCTGAAGGTCACGAGCAGATCCATGGAAGATGCCGGGATACTTCAGGGAGACATGGTCATCGTCGAACGCGGCAGGGACCCGAAGAAGAATGACATCGTCATCGTGGAGAAAGACGGTTCGTACTCGATGATGCACTTTTCGGATATCGGTTCCGAAGCTTCCGTGGCCGCAGTTATTACTGCCGTAGTTCGCAGATACTAATATGGAAACACTCACCAAAGCTCTTAAGGATATATACGAACAATTCTCAGACAGAGGCGTTCTTTCTCTTTATATATGGGGTTCAATGACTCGGAGCGATTACCGGCCCGGCATAAGCGACATAGATGTCTTAGCCATCGTCGGCCCGGAGACTTCCATAGACGACGAACAGGCAATCAAAGAGATCATCAAGGCGGAGTATCCGGAACTCAAGAACTTCCATATCAATTTCTTGTATCTCGACGAACTCACGAGCGGGGAAGGCCGCGGGTATCTGACGAAGATCCTGCCGCCAGGGTACCTCTTGGAAGACTTCGAGCACTGGCAGCATGTCTGCGGCAAGGAGTTTGTCCCTTCAGATTTCACAGCAGCATGGAGCAATGACGAAGTCATTCGCTTCTGCCAGGCACGAGTCTTGGGCGAACTGGATATTCTAGAAGAGTTTATAGAGAAAAATGAGCAGCACTATACGGTGAAGGCAGCCCTTGTCCTCTGTCATAATCTGCATCAAAGAATGCACGGCAAGCATCAGTACAACATAGACAAGCTTCTCGAAAGATCGACGGAGGAAACAAAAGACATCCTTCCCGCGCTTCTCTTCCTCAGAGCCGAGGATTACAAACCGGATGCAGTACGTGAGCACGCTTCTCTGATACGAGAGTTCGTTATACGAAGTATATGAAAACCATTCTCCACTTAGACGGCGACGGATTCTTCGCAGCCTGCGAGATTTCTTTGAATCCGAAATTGAAAGGGAAGGCCGTGGTAACAGGTCAAGAGCGAGGGATCGCCACGGCCATGAGTAGGGAAGCGAAGGCCTTGGGCGTCCACCGCGGCATGCCCATCTACATGGTGAAGAAGCTCTATCCAGAAGCGGTGGTCGTCAATTCGAATTATCATTCTTACGGCATGTTCGCCCAAAGGATGTACGATATTGTGCGACGTTATACGCCCCTCGTAGAAGAGTACTCCATAGACGAATGCTTCGCTGATATCTCGGATCTTCCTGACCCAGTACGGGCCGCAGAGAATATTAAAAAGGAACTCAAGCGCGAGCTCGGGATCACATTCAGTCTAGGGATCGGTCCGACGAAGGTCATTGCAAAGGTTGCGTCCAAATGGAACAAGCCCGACGGCTTTACCGTCATACAGCCGGACGAGATCGAGAATTTCCTGAAGGATCTTCACATAGGCAAGGTCTGGGGCATCGGCCCGGCCACCTCGACCCATTTGCAGCGCCTCGGCATCCAAACCGCCCTCGACTTCACCCAAAGAGACGAACGCTGGGTCCGGGAGAATCTGCCGAAGCCCGAACACTTCCTCTGGCATGAACTCCGCGGACACTCAGTGTATCGCGTACACCATGAGCCGGACGACGACTACGGCTCCATACAGCAGACACGCACGTTCACGCCGTCGACCAAACTCGATTTCCTCTTCTCCGAACTTTCGAAGAATGTCGAGGGCGCGTGCATGAAGGCCCGCCGGCATGAATTGTCGACCAGGCGCGTGTATTACTTTTTGAAGACCCAGGAGTTCCGATACCACAGGTTCGAAGTGCCTCTGACCGTCCCGACGAACGACCCGAGCGTCATCCTAAATGAAATCCGGGCCACTGTAGACCGCGTATACAAACAAGGCTTCGAGTACCGGGCCACGGGCGTGACATTGTCCGAGCTCGTGCCCGAATCGGTCGCTCAAAATGACTTATTCGGGGAAGTGGTCAAAAATGACAAAAAGCGCGAAGTCTGGAAAATTTCCGATCTGATCGACAGGAGATACGGAACCCACACGATGATCCTCGCATCGAGCCTCCGGGCGAGAGAGAAGCGACGAACGCGGCCCGCGCGCCGTCTTTGGATTCCAAGCATGGGGGAAGTGGCCTAGGCGGTGTATACCGCAAAGATACATTGTGCGACCTAATCCTATAAGCTCAGGGCCACTTCCCTCGGAACCTATGATCTGCTAGTGTGTCCGCAGATGTTCCCCGCACCTCGTCCACGTCACTGAGGATCTATGAAGAAAAAGACAAAGGCTTCCACGGACGCCAGCAAGAAGGCACGCAAATCCGCAAAAAAGAAAACTGCGCGGAGGAAGCCCTCTCCGAACGTTCAGCCCGAATCGACTGTCGCCGATCCCCCGTACGATTATCCCTATGCCTTCAAGCAACTCGGTTATGATCCCTGACCGCCCTACCCCGGGTGGTTTTTATATAATAAATAATAAAAAGGCACATCACGAGATGCGCCAGGAAATGAAGTTACATCTCCGTCCAGATGATGAACGAAAAGGCAGCGACAGCGATCAAAAGAAGGAGCTGAATCGCCCCGCCTACCCAGAAGCCAAGCCCATACAAAACCAGGTTCTGCCAAAAACCCGTCGGGTTGGCAAGATGCTTGATGAGAAGGAAGAGCCAGGTCGGAATACCTCCGACAAGAAGAAGCGCTACCTGCGCTCCAAGCTTGAGGAGCAAACCTGTCTTTCTTCGTTGCGGAGCACGGCTCAAATTCGATCCATACACAGGCATGGGTATTGCACTCCTCTGTAATTAGAGATACTTCCCCTTCCAGCTCTAGGAACAGTAATAACATCCAAAAAATATTTTGTCAATGAAAAAGCGCATCAATGACGCGCTAGTAGAACTGTTCCGATTTGCCTCCGGTTGTCGTGCCGGCAATCCTTCCCGTCCTGAGAACTTGTTTCCGAAGCCGGCCCATGGTCATGGTGCCGCTTTCATCGTCCGGACTTGCATCGATCGCACGACTGGGGGCGAAGCCGGCCGCTGCGAGCACTTCGACCTTCAGCTTGCCGTTGTTTCGTGAGATGGCGGGGCTCAAGACAAGCGTCACCTGCTCCGGACGAAGGAGCTTCAGGATCTCGCTGTACGAGAGTGGGAACCTCGGAGGCTCCATGCTCACATACATGACGAAGCGGTTGATCTCGGAGATTGCACGCTTCGTGTATCTCTCGAATTCCTTGAGCGAGAGCGAGTACGCTTCCTTCCTTTCGGACCTGCGCATCCGGTCGAGGAAGCTGAGGGTGATGACGCGGGCGTGTTCGCTTTCCTCTTCCGTTATGAAGTCGGTCGGCGAAGCAAGCCCGTCGATGAAATTCTTCGAGACGAAGACCCATGTCTCCTTTCCCCTTGATTCTTCCGCCATGCGACCTCCTGTGAGTCTTAAGCTTGCCGGATCTGTCAGCAAAATATCATCATAAACAGCTTATGTCAATTCCCTCTCTCAATGTGCTGCAACACAAAACCCGCCTCCTTGCGGATAGCGGGTTTTGATTCTTAGGTAGTTCGATTACTTTTTCGCGATCTCGGCACCTGAGATGTACTTGCTCCAACATGGAGACGAGGACGACCAGGGCTGGGAACCGCCATCATGCTCATAGAGGTAACGGCCGAATGCGGCGTTACCATCGAGCGTGTAGATGTCGTATCCGAGGGCCTTCGCCTCATCGGCGTGGTAGAGCTCATTGATCTGCATCACACCCACGTCGTAGTGGTTCACTTCACCGCGGATCACATTGCCGTTCTTATCGAACTGGCGGTTGTGGGACTCACAACCTGCGATCTTCGCGAGAAGCGGAATGTCTGCGAAGTAATCTGCGAGATAGCGTTTAACGTTCTGCGGGTCTGAAATCGGCTGATAGTCTGCGACGTCGATCTCTTTCGTGACCAAGGCACCGGGGTCCGCCTGATTTGTCGTCTGGCGAGCCTGCATGACCTTTGGTGTCGTCGTAGCCGGCTGGATGGCCGACACGTTCGGACTGGAAAGAGCGAAGAGAAGACTAAGGGTCGTGAACTGGAAAATAAAGGTTCGCTAAACTTTTAACATTAGATGCCGTGATCCGTAGGGCAAACCCCTCACTAAACGAAAAACCAGCGGACTGCTGATTCCTATATATACTAGCACCTTTGACAAGCAAAGTCAAGTGTTTTCCAGTACGAATCAGCCTACCCGTGGCTCCATAGAGCCATATTTATAGAAGCACCTGCTGAGCACTTTTCGGCCCTTTTGGCCTCCTTAGACAGACGATTCCCCTCCCCTGCCCTTACGGCTTCTTACAATTCGTCGCCAAGGTATATCCAGCGGCTTCGGCCATACTCGCCGCTGCAAAGGTAACCTTATTGGCTGCCGTCACCGAACTTTTGCAGTTCGTATAATAGTACTTCGTGCCTTTGCTTGAGGCATAGACCGATCCACTTGAGCTATCCAAGGCCTTGCCTTGGACAACGGAGGCTGGGGTTGAGGTCGAGCTCGAAAGTGCCTGAATGGCCCCATTGTCATACCTGATCTCGACCCCCTTTCTCCCCTCTCCGGCTGAGAGCCTCCCGACACCGAAGCCGAGTCCGGCCACAAGAAGGATGACGAGAGCGAGGAATACCTTCCGGAAAAGCTCTCTAAAGTGTCCTCCGGGAACAGGCTCGCCATCCTTGTCAAAATGGATTGTCTCGGGTATACTCATCTGACTAATTATACAGCGTTATGGCACATAAGAAATCAGCCGGAACAACTAAAAACGGGCGCGATTCGAATCCTAAGTACTTAGGGATCAAGCTCTCCCCAGGCAGCCAGACTAAGGTCGGCTCCGTTATCGTCCGCCAGCGCGGTACGGACATCCTCCCGGGCAAGAACGTCGGCATGGGCAAGGATCATACACTCTTCGCTCTCAAGGTCGGCAAGGTCGAGCTCGGATACAAAAGGAAGCTCCACTTCAACGGCAAGACCCTCAAGAAGAAGGTCATCAGCGTCAACTAAGAATCGCTCCGAAAGGAGCGGTTTTTGTTTGACAAAGCACGGTTTGGAGAGTTATATGATCAAAGATGGTTCCCCATACCGAGCGAGGCCGCATGTCTGCCATTACTTCCGAAAAGGCTCTTCCCTTCGCCAAGCGCGCTTTGGGCGCCGCCTCGCCTGACGCCATCAGGCATCTCATCTTGATCTGCGAGAATGGAGGCATGCATGGGAAGGTCTACGACGACTGCTTCTACGGCCTCCTTGCAAAAGGAAGCGGAACCGATCTCTCAGGCGAAGATTATTACGAAAGGCTTGTGGCATTCTGCAGCGAACGTCTCGGCGTAAAGATCGTCTTCAACCGGCTCGATCCGCTCGAGCAATACCTCCACGACATCCACAAGCGCCACACGTACAAGACGAGTCCCGAGCTCGCACAGATTCTCATGTGGTGCGAAGAGGAACTCGGGTCGCGAAAGACCTTCGTGCCGCCATGGGTCAACTGGATAAAGGTCGAGCAAGAACTCGAAAAACAGTACCCCGGTGCCTTGATCGGCACTTAGTCCTCCAACAGAGGACTTTTTTATTGCGCTTCGACAGTGAGCGTGAAGTGGGTCAGCTTGTCCCCCACCTTGACCGGAATCTCGAAGGCACCGACATCGCGGATGCCCTCGAAGAGATTGATGTACGCAAAGTCGACCTCGATTCCCTTCTCCTTCTTCAAGTGAGCGGCGATCTTCTCGGCAGTGAGCTTTTCGAAGAGGTGGCCCTTCTCATTGGCCTTGGCTCGCATCACAAGATCCACTCCTGAGAGCTTCTGCATTTCTTCGTTGACCTTTTCATTCTTCGCTATCTTCCCCCTCTCTTCCTCAAGCTTCAGCGCCTTGATCTGAGAAGCCGCACCGGCCGTAGCAGCTACTGCGAGCTTGCCCGGAATGAGCTTATTGATGGCGTACCCATCGGCGACATTCTTCTCCTCCCACCGCTTCCCTATCCCCTTAACATCCTTTAAGAATATGACTTTCATGGCGCTAGTATAACAAAACTCAGCGCAATTTCGAGCCTGCTATTTCCCCGTATTCAAGAACTCCTTTGCGCGATCAAGCTGAGGATCCTTGCCCGCTGCGGCGTCTGCCTGGGTCATGGGGACGATAATAGCCGGCGTAATGCCGTGGCCCGTGATGAAGTTGCCGTCCGGAGTGAGCCAGTGAGCGATGGTCACCTTAAGCGTGGTATCGTCTGTAATATTGTCGAGTTCCTGGACCGATCCCTTGCCGAAGGTCTTGTCTCCGATGAGCGTTGCGACGCCCTGTTCCGAAAGCGCGCCCGAAAGGATCTCCGCTGCGGATGCAGAACCACCGTCGACGAGGATGACGAATTTAAGATTATTGGTGAAAATGTTGTATCCCTTGGAACGGAAGACATCTTCGGGCTTACTTGCTCCGTAGCTTTCGCGCACCACCACCTTGCCCGAAGGAAGGAACCAGCTCGCCATGTCGATGGCTGCGTCGAGGTAGCCGCCCGGATTGCCCCTGAGGTCGAGAACCAACTTCGAATCGCCGGACTCGACGAAGGTACGAAGCGCGCCGCGGAAGAGATCGGCGGAATCTGCGGTGAAGCTGTAGAGCGCGATGTAGAAAGTGCCATTGCCGAGCTCCTTCGTGTCTATGGTAGGAATGTTGATGACGTCTCTTGTGACGGAAACATCGAACGGTGCCTTGACCCCTTTTCTGAAGATATTAAAGACGACCTTCGAGCCCTTCTGACCGCGGATAAGCTGCACGGCTTCGTCCGTCGACATGGCACTTGTATCCTTGCCGTCGATCTTCAGAACGATATCGCCCGAAAGAATGCCTGCTGCTGCAGCGGGGCTACCCTTCAAAGGCGCGATAACGGTGAGCGCCCCGTTCTGGGTGACCACTTCCATGCCGACGCCT
This sequence comes from Parcubacteria group bacterium, assembly GCA_028286465.1. GTDB lineage: Bacteria > Patescibacteriota > Minisyncoccia > Phycocordibacterales > Zambryskibacteraceae > JAIFWN01. The sequence goes on from JAQBRN010000004.1 coordinate 38,767, forward strand.
TCGAAATTGCCCCTGATGTCCGATGCGAAAAGCGCCGACTGCACCGGAGGGAAGAAAACGGTGTACGGGTCGCCGAGAGACGAGGTGAGGCCCTCTATGGCGCCGTAGATCTTGTCCTGATCCGTGACGGGCTTCGTCGTCGTACCTATGGGAGCGACGAACTTCTGATTGATGGTATTCCAAACCTTCCAGAAGGAGGTGAAGTCGACCGTGGTCGGCTTGCCGTCCACGCTTCCGGTAATATTTTGCGCCACGCTTGCAAGCGTATGCTCCTCGCCGCGGTGATATCCGAAATAGAAAAAGACTCCTGCAAGAAGGACGCCTGCGAGGAGAGTCTTCAAGTGCCGTGGCGGATAATCCATTTTCAGTATTCTAACACTCTTCTGTTATACTTGTAATGTGAAAAACATATACAAATACAAGGACGCCACGTGGATCGATCTCGTCAAGCCGACTGCGGAAGAAGTCGACGAAGTCGCCAGGGACTACAACCTCTCTGGTACGGTCGCTGCCGGCCTTCTCTCCCCGACCTCGCGGCACATCGTCGAATTCGGTCCGAGGCATGCGTATCTCGTCCTCCACTTCCCCGCTTTCAAGGATGACAACGGCGGCGATGCGGCTTTCGAACTCGACTTCGTCATCGGCGACAATTACCTCATCACCGCCCGCTACGCGAAGATCGAGGCCTTCGACAAGCACATCACCTCCCTCGATGAGAACGGCCTTTCGAAGCAGCCGGAACACGCGCGCAACGTTCTCTTCTTCGGACTCCTTCGCGAGCTCGTCGCCAACTTCGAGCACAAACTCTCGAAGATCGACCACTGGACGAGAGATATCGAGAAGAACATGTTCGACGGCAAGGAATCGCGCACTATCTTCGAACTCTCGGAAGCCTCGCGCCATCTCATCGACTTCAGGAAGATCACCGCCGTCTACCCCGACGCGCTCGAAGCCCTCGAAATGGAGGGCCAGAAGGAATTCGGCAAGGAATTCAGCGATTTCTCGGAAGAGATCTCCACGAGTTTCCATAAGGCGCGTTTGAAAATGGACATGCTTGCCGACGCCGTGCGCGAACTGAGAGAAACGAACGATTCCATCCTTTCGGTCAAGCAGAACAATTCGACCCAGCTTGTGGCCGTCATCACCCTTCTGACCGATGTCGTGGTCGGCGCCGTCCTTATCTATCTTGCCGTTCATCATTGATGCGACTTCATAACACTCTTACAGGACAGACCGAGGAATTCGTGCCGATCGAGCCCGGCCGCGTCCGCATGTATAATTGCGGCCCGACGGTGTATGACCATGTACACATCGGCAATCTGCGAGCTTTCCTTACTGCAGATATCATTCGCCGCGCTTTCGAATACAAGGGCTTCGAAGTGAAGCAGGTCATGAACATAACGGATGTCGGCATCGGCGGCGACAACGACGAGGGTGAGGACAAGATTGTGAAGGGACTCAAGCGCGAGGGCAAAGAGATCACGCTCTCCGCCATGAAGGAGCTGACCGATTTTTATACCGAAAGATTTAAGGAAGATACAGCACTGCTCAATCTCCTCCCCCCGCACGTATTGCCGAGAGCCTCGGATCATATTGCTGATGATATTGTCCTGATTCAAAAGCTCGAAGAAAAAGGATTCGTCTATACAACATCCGGCGGCGTCTACTTTGATACATCGAAAGATCCGCACTACGGCAAACTCGGAGGCACCGGCGGAGACGAATCCCGCATAGGAGAAAACAGCGAGAAGAAAAACCAAAAAGACTTTGCCGTTTGGAAATTCAATACAACGATCGGCTATCCAAGTCCATGGGGACAAGGCTTTCCCGGCTGGCATATCGAGTGCTCGGCCATGTCGATGAAGTACCTCGGCAACACCTTCGACATACATACGGGTGGTATCGACCTCGCACCGATTCATCACAACAACGAGATCGCACAGTCAGAAAGCGCCTGCGGATGCGACTACGCGCATTATTGGATCCACAATGGCTTCGTGAATCTGACTGGCGAGAAGATGGCGAAATCCGAAGGCAACACATACAAGCTCTCGGATATCACCGAAAAAGGCTTCTCTCCCCTTGCCTATCGCTACCTTCTCCTTGGCGCTCATTACCGCACACCGCTCAACTTCACATGGGAAGCGCTCGATGGGGCACAAAATGCATGGAAGAGACTCAACAAAATAAAATTGGAATTGAATGAGGCAGTGAAAAATAGTAACGGCCCCGCACATGTCGAAGAACTGACTCCTCTGGCCGCAGATTACAAGAAGAAATTTTCAGACTTTATTGATAATGATCTCGCCACTCCGCAGGCTCTGGCGTTGCTTTGGGAAGCGGTAAAAGACAAAAACCTTTCGAGCCTTGAGATGAGGCATTTGGTCTATACTTTCGATAAAGTTTTAGGGCTTGATCTCGACAATGAATCGTCCGCGATCTCCGATATCCCCGCGGAGCTAGAGCAACTCCTCGCCGACCGCGAAGCAGCGCGCATGGTGAAGAATTGGACGAAGGCGGACGAGATCCGTGAAAAGATCCGCACGCTCGGGTATGAGGTGAAGGATACGGACGAAGGACAGAAACTCGAAAGAATATAAAAACTCCCGGATTCCCGGGAGTTTTTGTTAGGCAGTCTTTGCAACTGATTATTTATTGATCGATTTATAAATGTGCGAATCAGGATTCTCAGACTCATTCTGAGCGCGCTGATACTGAGCGACGCGATTATATCTATCAATATAATGCTTACACTCGTCTTGAGTCAGCGACTTGCCGTCTAAGGTACCTCTATAGGAGTACTCCCGACCAATCCCAGATATACCACGAGCAATTGAGAGCTTTTGTCCAGTTTCGATCGTACCCTCAAGAGAATCACCATAATACGAAGCCTTGGTGAAGTCGCATTTATCAAGAAGCTCTTTATCTTCCTCAGTCAGACTTTCACGCACTTTGGAAGCCAGACCTTCTATCGTGCCTTCAAGTGCCTCTTCAGGATTTTTCTCAAATGAACTTTCTATTCCCATATTATTTAGTTAAAGTTTCTATAGGCTTATTCTCCTCCGGTTTCTTGTACTTGGCAAGGATCTCCCCTTCCACCTCGGCTCTCGGGCGGCCGTACGCCGCATGGGAGGCGGCCTTCACGGCAGCTCCCGTCTCGGGATTCCCTTTCTCCGGAGCCGGGATCCGTATGTCGAAAGGCTTCTGCGGAATACCCTTCACTAAGAGCTTCATATAGGCGTTGTAGTTATCGATATTCTGTATGTCCTTGGCGGAGAAGACCGGCGAGAGCTGCTTCTCGAGGAATTCCGCGTCTTCCGAGCCAACACGGAAGACCGCCATCGAACCGACGTTCCCGAAGATCGCATCACGGATCTTCTGGTCTATCTGCGCGATGAACTGATGCGCGACGGTCAAGGAGAGCTTGTACTTGCGAGCCTCGGAAAGGATCGAGGCGATAGAGTCCGTCGTGATGTTCTGGAACTCGTCGATATACAGATAGAAGGGCGGCAGATCGATACCCGAGGAATCGGCGCGAGAGAGCGCAGCCATGAGGATCTTGCCGACAAGGATAAGACCGATCAGGTTCGCGTTCAGGTCTCCGAGACGGCCCTTCGAAAGATTGACGAGGAGGATCTTCTTCCCGTCCATGATCTCGCGGAAGTTGAAGGTCGAATGTTCCTGTCCGATGACCGGGCGCATGATGTCGTTTGCGAGGAAGTTATCGAATTTCGAAACGATGTAAGGCACCATGTTCGCCAAGGATGCCTCTCCGCCCGCCTTATCCGCGACCTCGCGCCAGAACTGGATAACCAGGGGATTTGTGCACTTCTCGAGTTTCCGCATACGGAACTCCTTCGAGGTAAGAACGCGCGAGACGTCAACGAGGGTCGAACCGGTGTCGGGATCATCGATGGTGAGGAGAACCGCATTCCTGAAGTACTGCTCGAACATCGGGCCACCCGAGGTCTTCATATCGAAGAGCTTGTTGAATATGGAAAGCATTTCGTTGACGACGAAGGTCTTCTGCTCCGGGAAACGTCGATCGTACTCGAGCATGTTGAGAGCCATCGGACGCTCGACGTAGGCCGGGTCGAAGTAGATCACATCCTTCTGCCTCTCGGGTGGCACAAGAGCAAGGATATCTTCTACGTCCGAGCCGTGCGGGTCGATGAAGCAGAGCCCGTGCCCGCTTCGCATATCCTCGACGATCATGTTCTTCAAGAGCGAGGACTTGCCGGTACCCGTCTGGCCGATGACATAGAGATGGCGGAGACGGTCCTCGGGAGATATATACACCTTGGTCTCGCGGCCCTGATACGAGTTCGTGCCGAGGAACGTGCCTTCTGCCGGCAGGCCGAGCGGTGTCGGAGCGCCCGAGGAGCGGACCTGCTTGAGCTGCGATGCTCCCGCGAGCGCCGAGGTATGGAAGTGGAAGAGCGACGTGAGTTCCTTAAGATTGAGCGGCAGCTCTTCCTTGCCCGAGTAGATGCGGAAGGAGAAATTGCGGAAGAATGCACCCTTGCCCGATTTCACGCGTACGAAACGCAGAGCGTTCGACACCGGGAGCGAGAATTGATTGAAAGCGGACTCGATCTCGCCGAGCACCTTCTCGGCCTCGGCTACGTTTGGAGCCGAAGTGACGATGCGAATATTTGTGGACACTGTCGGACTCTCAAGCTTCTTCTTGACAAGCTCGATCGACGCGCTGTCGACAGCCTTGGGTTTGTCTTCGGCTTCTTTCTTCTTCGTAGAGAAGAAGCCACTGAGTTCATGGAGCACTTCCTGACCAAGCGATCGTTCGGCTATTGCTTCTTTGGCGCTCTTGCCTTTCTCGAGAGCGCGCACGGCTTCCGTATAACGCTTGGTATAGAGCTCCCCTTGCGGATTGAATATGATCTGGATCACCGCCCCTGCGCCGTCCTTGGGGATCTTCGAGAAGGCCGACAGGATCTGGCTCAAAGGATCGGAATCGAAAGCGTCATATGTTTTGAGCGGCATGGCCGAGGGCGATGCGAGCTCTGCCACAGAGGCGGCTACGCTGCTGCCGGATGCGAAAAGGTTGTAATCACGCTCTCGTTCCACGACGCGGGCAGTTGGAAATATGGAGAGGAGATGCTTCTCGAAAAGGTCCTTCTTCTCGTTCGGAACGGAAGCGTAGAAAACGAATTCCTCGCTTCCCTCCCCGTTCGCGATCTCGAGCACGAAGTAGTTCTTGCCCATGGTCGACTGCTCCGAGACGCCGATCATGCCGGCATAGAACTGCTCCATGGAGGAGATAAGGGTCTTGAACGATTGTCCCTCGACTTCCTGGGTCTCGGGAATACCGACCTCGAGAAGCGTCATATTGAGAGCGCGATACAGGGGGCCGGACTCGGCACCCTTCTCCTTCACACCCTGGCGCACTTCGGAAGCGAGGGCGTCGTGGACATCGTCCTCGAGCATCCAATCTTCGGACTTCTCTATCTTGCCGAGCGCTTCGGGTACGCCCTTCTCATGAGAAACCTGGAGCGCTTCTTCGAGATTCGGATTGTCGGTCATTACTATAAGTATATCACGCGGCTTTTGCCGTCAGGAGACTCTTCTTCCAGCTTGCAAGGAAGCTCATGATCGAAGAGTGAACGCTGTCGTCCATAAGCGTGAAGCGCGCCTCTCGCTCAATGTCCGCCTTCTCGGCGAGAAGCTCGCGGATGGTCCCGAGGCGCCTTTCATAGGCTACGGCAATACTTTCTTGCCGTACGCTCCGCGCATACATGCCCAAGGTCTCGAGTCCGGCTTCGATCTGGCGCAAGATCTGGATCTGGATGCGATGCCGAGAGAGTTCCTTGTTCTGGCGCTCGATCCAGAGTTCGCCCACCTCAAGCACGGTCCGCTTCTCTGCTCCGATAATGACTTCGGGCACGCCTATGGGCCCTTCGCCAAGATCGGCGGAGTGGTACTTGACCTCGATGAGATCGCCGTCGCCAATCTTTTCCTTCAAGCGGTCGAACTTCGACGTGGTGTCGTTGGTGAAGGTCACATCCATGGCGAGGCCGAGGTGCTCCGTACCGCCCTCAAGGCCCGGGAACTCGACCAGAAGATCGATGCCGTTCACATAGTCGTCGTAGCGCGAGGTCTTCGCCGTGGTGGCATTATCGCCGAACCAGTTCGAAAGTTCGCCGTGCTCGAGCACTACCGCCTCAAAGATATCGGCAACCTTTTTCATTTCGCCGGATTCGCGCGTTGCACCCTTCTCAAACTTAGCATCGAGGTCATCGGCGCGTGCGATATCGGCCGCGTCCGTCTCATGAACCCTCGCCGCCTCAAGCGCCCGTTCGGCCTTGTCGTGGATACGGTCAAGGTCGACGCTCTCAAGCGCTGCGCCTTCGAATGAATTTCTCATATAACGATTATAGCCTAACTCTAGACAAATACTCTAAACGATTCCGCACTGGCACTATCCACATGTTACACACCATTTATCGCCATATTTGCACACCTTGCAAGTAGTCATGACCGCCCGAGAACAGGTATCATACTCATATGCAGGAATCATCTCTCGCCTCTTTGAAGATCCGCGTCCCTCCGCACAACCTCGAAGCCGAAATGGCGCTTCTCGGTTCCGTCATGCTGCGCCCCGATGCGGTCTACGAGATCATGGACATGGTCACGCCGCAGTCCTTCTATTTCGATAAGAATCGCACTATTTATGAGACGATGCTCGACCTCTTCGCGAAGCACGAGCCGATCGACCTTCTGTCGTTGTCTTCGAGATTGAAGGAAAAGGAACTCCTGGAGCGCATCGGCGGCTCGACCTTCCTCACCGAGCTCACCTCGCTCGTCCCCTCTTCGGCGAACATCAAGCACTACGCATCGATCATCCAGAAAAAGTTCATGATGCGCGAGCTTATCCAGGCGTCCGAATTCATTTCCCACCTGGGCTTCAACGAAGCGGGCGAACTCGAAGAGATCCTCGACCAGGCGGAGAAGAAGGTCTTCGACATCACCCAGCACTTCACCGCTGCGGAGAACTTCAAGGATCTCAAGCCCCTGCTTCATGAAGCCTTCGAGCGCTTCGAGATGCTTTCTTCGGCCGAGCACGAATTGCGCGGCGTGGCGACAGGCTTCAAGTCCTTGGACGACATTCTCGGTGGTTTCCAGAAGTCCGACCTCATCATCCTCGCCGCCCGCCCATCCGTGGGTAAAACCGCCTTCGCTCTCGATGTGGCCCGCCGCGTGGCATCGGGCCCCGATCACTCTCCCGTCGGCGTCTTCTCCCTGGAAATGTCCGCCGACCAGCTCGTCGACCGTATCGTCGCTGCCCAATCGAAGGTCGATGCATCGATCATCAGAAAGGGTGTCCGCTCTCAATCCGGAACATGGCGGGACGAGACCTTCAAGAACATTTCCACAGCCCTCGACGAACTCTCGCGCGCTCCCATATACATCGACGACCAGGCTGGCAACACCATCCTTCGCATGAGAAGCGCTGCCCGTAAGCTCAAGATGGAGAAAGGCCTCAAGCTTCTCATCGTCGACTACCTCCAGCTCATGGCTCCGTCGCACTCGAAGGCATCGGACAACATGAACCAGCAAGTGACGGAGATTTCCCGTTCCTTGAAGCACCTGGCGCGCGAACTTCAGATCCCTGTCATCGCCCTTTCGCAGCTCTCGCGTAACATAGAGAACCGCGGCGGCAAGCCTCGGCTCTCGGACCTCCGTGATTCCGGCTCCATCGAACAGGATGCCGACCTCGTCATGTTCATCCACGCCGAACAGGAAGATATCAGAGACGAATCCGGCAAAATGAAGGAGGTACAAAGAAAGCAGATCATCATTGCCAAGCACAGAAACGGCCCACTCGGCGAAGTGACCCTCGACTTCCACTCGAGACACGGGCTCTTTGTCGAGATCGATTATTCGAACTACGGCAAGACCGACGACGAATTTAAAAACTTCTAGTGAACTCGATAGACAAACTGACGGAGATATTCTCCCGCTTCCCCGGCATCGGTCCGAGACAGGCCAAGCGCTTCGTCTATTACCTTTTGCAGCGGCACAACGGCACGACCGATGATCTTATACGGGCACTCGACGACCTGAAGCTCGAGACAAGCCAGTGCTCGAGGTGTTATCGCTTCTTCCCCAAAAATCACGCCGGCTCGAATATCTGTAGCATTTGCACCGACAAGACCCGCGACGAGTCACTCCTCATGATCGTGCCTCGCGATACCGATCTCGATGCCGTGGAAAAATCACGAAGCTTCAAAGGTCTCTACTTCGTTCTCGGCGGAGTACTTCCCGTGCTCGAAAGAGAGCCTGAGAAGCGCATTCGCATCAATGAATTACGGGAAAGGGTGAAAAGGGATGAAGGGGTGCTGAAAGAGATCATCCTTGCCATGAATGCCAATACCGAAGGGGAGAATACCTCCGACTTCCTTAAGGGCGAACTGAAGGTCTTTCAGGAAGCGAGCTTCTCGGAATTCACCATTTCGATCCTCGGCCGCGGTCTTTCGACCGGTGCCGAACTCGAGTATGCCGATCCGGATACCCTAAAGAACGCTCTCTTGCATCGCACCAAGTAAAGTGGTATCAAGGATAAAGAATCCCCTTCACCGAGATGCGACATGAATCTTTTGTTCATTTCTCTTGCAGCAACTCTTGCCTTCCTTTTCGCCCTACGGGCAAGTGAACAAGCCAAGAGAACCGGCAAGGCCCGGATATGGCCGATGCTCGTGATCGGTTTTGCCGGCGGCTATCGACATGGTTTAATCGAGCTTCCTTGGGAAGAGCATGCGGCCACCCACCCTTTCACCTTCATAGCTCTGGGGTTGATGCTTGCTTATGGTGCATATGCTTGCTGGCTTACTTATAAGTACAGCGCCAGCTAATAAAAACCCCGGAGTGATCCGAGGCTTTTTTCTTATTATTTGATGCTGTCGATCTCTACTTCGAAATATGGCTGGCGATGTCCGTTCTTTTTGAAATAACGCGACTTCTGCTTGTATTTGATAACGGTGACCTTCGCCAAGCGGCCGATGGTCTTAAGGGTAGCTGAGACATGCATACCCTTCACGAATGGGTTACCAAGCTTGGGTTCTTCGTCGACGAAGAGGAGTACGGAGTCGAAGATAATATTATCTCCCACTTTATGCTCGCCTTGAAGCTTCTCGACCTTTATGACTTGGCCTGGACGAACAAGGTACTGCTTGCCGCCGGTGGCAATGATGGCAAAGGCCTTCGAAGCCTCATGTGAGGCCTTCTTAGAGCTCTTGGGAGCCTTCTTCGCGACCTTCTTAGGGGCTGCTTTCTTAGTGGGGGTTGCTTCTGCCATAGGGACATAATTTTACATATATTCTGAAAATGCGCAATAGGTATGAAAAGCCCGCCTTATCGGCGGGCCTGGCCATACTGCTTCAAGAACATAGGGTTCGTATCGCGGAGCATGCGGAGCTTGTTGAGGCTATCCCCGCTCCGGTCATCGAAGCGAATATCGGCGTACTCCTCGAGCGAGTCCGAGATGGCTGTGCGGTCAAGGATCTCACCGCGCTCGATAGCCGCGAGCACGTTCATCGCCAACTTGTCGGCCGCAATTTGCAAAGCACCCTCGCTAAGCTTATCGGTTTCGAGTTTGCTGGACCCCACTACGGCCGATTCCCCAGAGCTGATCAATTTCGGAATATCCTCCGTGAGAAACAACTTGAGCGAAGGGAAGAAATCCTCCCTCGACGCATAGCGGTTGATGCCCAGGGTAAGATACGGCCGATGCATACTATCGGAGAGCCTGTGATCGTTCCAGATGACGACGGCCCTTCCCCTCTCCGTATCAGGGATACACTCGGCGAATCTGAGGCCTTCACCCCTATTGTTGCCTACGACGATAAGATCATACCTTTCGTTCCTGAAGGCCCGGTCGATCGCCTTGAGTAATTCCGCATTACTGCCATGTTTTCGAAGTTCCACCATACCCTCGAGCTCAGGGCCCTCGGGGTAAAGGTCATTGAGACCAATGACATCGACATCGAATGAATTGATCTGTCCGGCATAGTTCTTCGTGAGGTCAACATCGATATTCGTGCTCAGCACCAGGATCTGCTTCTTCATGGAACTCTCCTATAGTGAGAACATCTGCCAAGAAAATACTACTCCAAAGCCGGCCTGTCAACGCCGAGCGTTTCGAGCCCTGCCGAGGTGCCGGTGATGCGCAGCACGTCTTTGTCTATCTTGCCGAGCTCCTTGCCGCCGGCATTGTAGTGATTGACCACGGTCGAGAGCGTCGAGCCGAGCTTCGTGTAGTACTCTTCGTATGATTTCAAATGCCGACCGAGATCCGAGACCTTCTTCACGATCTCCTGAGCCTTCTCTTCTATCTGCAAAGCCTTCAACCCTTGAAGTACCGTCTGAAGGTATGCGAGGAAGGAGGTTGGAGAAACGATAATGACCTTGTACTTCTGCGCCGCACGCTGGATCAGAGACTCATTGTCTTCGCTCGTGGCTCCGATCTTGTTCACGATGAGGTCGTAGTAGATAGCCTCATGAGGAATGAACATGAACGCGAAGTCCATTGTCCCCTTCTCCGGACGGATGTATTTCGAAGTCTCGGTAATGCGATTCTTAAGATCGCTCACGAAGAGCTTCTCCAAACGGATCTTTTCTTGCGGATCCTTCTCTTCGACCAAGCGATTGTAATTCTCCAAGGAGAACTTCGAGTCGACGGGGATGATCTTCTCCTTCACGAAGACGACTGCATCCGGTATGAGCCGCGCGCCATCGTCGTCCACTCCAAGTTCGAATTGCATTTCGTATGAGCCGGGCGGCATGCAGTTCTTCAGAAGGGTCTCCAAGTAATACTCGCCCAAGATGCCGCGCTGCTTCGGATTCTTCAGAATGTCTTCGAGCGACTGGAGCTGATCGGCAAAGGAGACCACTTGCCTGTTCGTTTCGTCGAGCTTCGTGAGGCCTTCTGTCACCTCGCGTATGAGCTTCGCCGACTCGCCGAATTGCGAACGGACCGACTCGTGCATTAAGGTATTCGTCTCCGTCATCTTCCGATCCATTGTCCGACCGAGCTCGTTCATCTGCTGCAAGAGAAGATCGAGACCCTTATTGTCCGATTGCTCAACCGGCCTTTGTCCACGCATAAGGACGGCCACAAGCAGGCCGATGATAATAAGTCCGAGAATGATAATAGCTACAGTCATCCGGCCATTATATAATGAAAGCATGTCACTCCAAAACGAAATCAAATCCAAGATCAAAGAAGCCCTTGTAGCCAAGGATCAAACAAGACTCCTCGTCTTCCGCGGCCTGCTCGCCTCCTTCATGAACGAGCTTGTAGCCAAGAAACGAAAACCAGACGAAGAACTCGCTGATGAGGACGCTCTTGCGGTCGTCTCTCGGGCAGTCAAACAAAGAAAAGACTCGATCGAGCAATTCGAAAAAGGCGGAAGGCAGGATCTCGCAGACTCGGAGAAGGCGGAACTCGCCATTCTCGAAACCTTTCTCCCTACCCAGATGACGAAAGACGAGATCGCTGCATTTGTACAAACGAAGTTTGCCGAGCAAAGCCCAATTGACCCGGCTAAGAAGAATCAATTCATGGGCGGGATCATGAAGGACCTCAAAGGCAAGGCAGACGGGAACTTGGTGAAGGAAGCCGTCGATTCCCTTTTCTAGTTTGATATTTTAGACCGGCATGGCATAGTGAGTGAAGAATACGCACCACACCCGGAGGACGCATGCGGTTCCTGAAGAAAGTAAAGGGGCTGAATTGGGAACGGATCTCGGAAGTGCACAAGATCGTCATGTGGCGTTCGCTGTGCTATGTCGAGATCGTCGCGGGAGTTTTCGCTTTCGTCTGGCATGCTCAGAGTACGGTAGAAAAGGAGAGCATGATTCTCACGAGTCTCCTCGCATATCTCGGCGGATACGCACTCGACTTTCGTGAAGAATACAAAAGCCCGAAGAGCCACGGCGATCTGATCCTCGACGGCCATATCGCCAGGGGAAGATTCCTCCGCTACCGCAATCCGATCGCCATCATCTACTGGACGCTTCGGGGAGTGCATTGGTGCCTTGATCAGGCCTTCGTCGTCCTGCCCACCAAGCGGCAAGTAAAGAAGCGCTGCGCCATCATCAAAGCCGGCGCCGAAAGATACAGGAGCAGAAAAAAGTAGCACGCTTGAGCGTGCTTTTTCATATATACCTCTGACTTGACTTTTTATCTCTTTCTTGTATAAAGATAGACAGATCGATCCTCGACCACCACGGAGGTGGGTATGACAACGCTCCAGCAAGTCGAGCTCCAATGTCCGATCTGCGAGACGCGATTCCGTTCGCAGACAGTCGTATCGACGAATTCCTTCGGAGGCAAGCACACGGACTTCCACGAGCGGGCAACCGGCACCCAGCCCCTGCCCTACCTCATCCATACCTGCAATCGCTGCGGGTACTCGGGAGCCGATCGTGACTTCACGGAAGAAGCCGATGTTTCTCCCACACTCAAAGAGCGTGTCTGGAACGAACTGGCGCCAAGCATCACCTCCGGGACCCTGACAGGTTCCGAGAAGTACGAGGCAGCAGCGAAGATCGCCGAGTGGCAAGGCATGGAAGCCCGGCACATCGCCGACCTCTATATCCGCGCCGCCTGGTGCACGGTCGACGAAGGCGACATCGAAGCCGAGCGCTATTTCCGCCGCAGGAGTGTCTGGAAGTTCGTGGAAGCGCTTGAGTCCTTCGACGGGATAACCCGCGATGAGCGACCTGTCATCACGTATCTCGTAGGGGAACTCTGGCGGCGTATCGGTGATCTCACGCAGGCATGCAAGTGGTTCGGCAAGGTTCCTAAAGCAGTGGCTGAACACGAAGACCCCGCCTCCAGACAATGGGTTATCGACGCGGCACGGCAGCAACGCGACAACCCCCGCGAATGGTTCGGTTAGCACCGGTTCTCACCGGTGCTTTTTATTATACGTGTTGACTTGACATTATATATAAGGTGTGATAATGTATAGATCAGAAGTTCGACGTACAAAGTCCGAGTTCTTCTCTTCCTTGGAGGCGTAATGTACAGGCCAGACGAAGCAGTCTTGCAAGAGTACGTCGCTGAAATCAAGCAGAGGATCGAGAACGGCATGGATCGCTTCAAAGCGCTCAACGCCGTACTCGACAAGTATCTCGACAAGAGTACGCACGCAAACGATCGGCAGCTCATCTACGAAGTCGTGCTCGATGAGCTCCTGCGTCAGGTCGGTGTTCCCATTCCCAAGGCGGCGAAGCCGACGGGAACCCTGTTCGCGACCGGTCGCATTCCTCGACGCAATCAAAACTTCGATGTCGGCCAACTGCGGTCCGGCGAAGAAGCTCAGGAACGCGCCGATGCGATCGCGGAAGAATTCCGCAACGCCAATAACCAGGACGTAGCCTAGCTACGTCCTTTTACTTATGTATCCTTCTTCTTTCAAAAGCTTCTCCTTCTTCCCCTGAAAGCCGTTGTATCCGCCGATCTTGCCGTCGCTTCGTATGACCCTATGGCAGGGCACCTTCGGATCCTTGTTTTTATTTAAAATGTTCCCTACCGCGCGAAAGGCAAATGGACGGCCAACCCTCTCGGCCACTTCCTTGTAGGTCATGACCCTTCCCTTCGGAATGGTCTTCACCACCTTATGGATATCTTCTTCGAATGTTGGGAAACGCATATTGGGATTATAGCAAATAAAAAGACCCACATGCGTGGGTCAGCTGACGAGCCGGACAGGGACTTCTGCCGCTGCGGCTTCGAACACATTGAGGTGCGAGGAACGAACCAATTCGGCTCTGCCGCCGAGCCGCTTGATGAAGACCGAATACAACATGCCGAACTGGGATGAAAACGCCTCGAACTTTCTCAGTTCCTCATCGTTACAAACCCAGAACGTATATTCCTCGCCCTTGTATTGCAGCAAGACTTCTTTCTCTGCACCGAAAGTGATAAAGAGCATCCTCTCGGTCTCTTCGCTTGTCGGTCCGTTCGGGCTAGCAAACCCGTTCAGATAGTACACATGTCCGATGCGCATTGATACCTCGAGTAAATGGTACGACAGGGACTATACCACATAATAAGTAATTTGAAAAATCCCAGAAACCTGCTACCATTCTTCAGTTAAGGCCCTATCGTCTAACGGTTAGGACGGAAGCTTCTCAAGCTTTAAATCGGGGTTCGATTCCCCGTAGGGTCACAAAATAAAATCCCTCTACGCTTATGCATCGCGGGACCGGAATGAGCGGAGGCAGCTCAGGTAATTTCTCACGCCGAACATGTGCCCTCTCCGGCTAAATTTCTTACCGCACACCATAATGACTTATTGATTATGTCAATGTAGTATGCTATACATTAAAGAGATCGAACATTTCCACCTGTAGGGTACCCATGCGCTCATTCGAGATCCCCCGTGCACTCTTCGACAGCCTTCGTACGAGCGAGGCGTCAGATATCAGCCGTCTGAGCGGAACACTTCTCATCGCCTCGGCAGCACTCCCCGGTCATCCCGAAGCTGTCATCATTTGGGAGGAAGAATACCCGGTTTGTAAATTCAAGCTCTTCCTCTCCGGGTTCAATCGCGAGTTTCCTCGGGATAACTTCCCGGAACTCACCCTGAGCGCCATGCACGGCGCACCGCACCTCGAAGCCCCGCTCAGCTTCCTCGAAGACGAGCCGGGGAAAAGCATCCTCGACCGGGCGATCGAGCTCTACAGAAACTGCGATGACTACCGTCACACTCGAAACCCGAAAACGGGATTCGCAGAGATCCCCATATAGGGATCTTTTTTATTTCAAAAAGAGATTCCTGAAAAGCGCTGCCACGGTAACTGGACCGACACCGCCGGGGACGGGGGTCATAAGCGAAGCCTTTTCAACACAGGACGGATCGACATCCCCTGCGAGCTTGCCTTGATCCGAACTCGTGCCGGCATCGATGAGCACGACGCCGTCTTTGATCATATCGGGTTTTAAAAAATGAGGTACGCCTATACCGGAAATGATGATGTCGGCTCTAGCAAGCAATCTCAGGATCTCCGAGTTTTCTGTATTCTTATCTATGAATGTAAAGGGAATACCCTCCCGCTCGAAAAGCATTCCGACAGGTTCTCCCACAAGCCGACCACGGCCTAAAACGACGACTGACTTCCCTTCCAAGGGGACTTTATAATATTTCAATATCTCTTCGACTGCGGCAGCCACAGGCGGCACTCGCTCCGTCTCACCTTCCTTGAAGCGGCGGATCATTTCCGGGCCGAGGACGTCGACATCGAGTTCGGGATCAATAGCCGCAAGCACCGCATTCGCATCGATCCCTTCCGGGAGCGGAAGCTGGATGACGATGCCATTCGTATCCGATGCATTGAGTTCTTCGATGATCTCCATTGCCTCATCGGTCGTCTCAGGAGTGCGGATGAGCTTATGCACTTCGACGCCGAGCCTTGCTGCGAGCGCCTCCTTCCGTGCAACGAAAGCCTCCGTGGCCGGATCGGCGTTGAAAATGACAAAAGTAATATGAAGCTTCCGGCTTCGAGCCTCTTTCTCAAGGTGAATAACCATCCGCTCCGCGACGAGCCTGCCGTCGGCTGCGCCTATTTGTGCTTTCGATCTCTCTGTATCCATTCTTGGTCTTGACGAACGAGAAGCCTTTCCTTTTCTTCCGGATGCTTCATGAGCATCTCGACAACGCGCTCGGCGCGTATGCCTTGGGAGCCCTTCACAAGGACCGCATCGCCCGTTTCAATGATTCCTTTAAGAAATATCCCCGCTTCGCGGGAGTCGTCGAATTCGCGCACCTCTCCGAGTCCCGACTGGCGGGCAGCTTCCGCCGCATACTTCGAACGCTGGCCGATGGTCACGAGCATATCCGAGCATTCCGCCGCCAGAACTCCGGCCTTCTTGTGCTCATCGATCGAGAATTTGCCGAGCTCGAGCATATCGCCGAGAACGGCGATCTTTCTTTTCGACTTATGAAGACTATTGAGTGTCAGCAGCGCTTCTTCGAGCGCGACCGGAGAGGAGTTGTAGGTATCATCGATAATGACCGAACCCCGCTCTCCTTCGATGATACGCATTCTGCCCGGCGTCGGCTCGTGAGTACGGAAGGTCTTGGCC
The DNA here is from genome assembly GCA_028286465.1 of Parcubacteria group bacterium. Classification (GTDB taxonomy): domain Bacteria; phylum Patescibacteriota; class Minisyncoccia; order Phycocordibacterales; family Zambryskibacteraceae; genus JAIFWN01. Next base: position 54,878 of record JAQBRN010000004.1, read on the forward strand.
GCAGCGAGCACATTTTCTCCGGTGGCTTCCGTCACGGCGAGCGCGGCAAGGATCGGATAGACCAAATGCCGACCGAGCGTGCCCTTCAGCATGACCGGGAATCGCGAATCTTGGGCTCTATAGTAAACATCGAACATGATCCCGTCCGGCAGATCGCGCGAGTCGTAACTGACTGCATAATTCTCGAGAACAATGTCGGCGGTCGATGCCTCTCCGAAGTAGAGCACCTTCTCCGATGTCAGATCCTTGAAGGACACGACGTCTTCATCGTCCGCATTCAGTATGAGCGTGCCGGGAGATTTGAGCGCCTGCGCCAGGTATCCCTTCTCCTTGATAACCTCTTCGACCGAAGCGAAGAATTCAACATGCACGGGAACCTTCGAAAGCTTCGTGATGACGGAGACGTCGGGCCGCACCCACTTCGTGGCAGATTCGATGTCGCCCGGGTGATCCGCACCGAGTTCGAGGACGAGCCACTCCGGATAATGATTGGGAAAGAGAATAAGCTTTACACCTTCGATGAGTACTTCGAGCCATTCTCTCGCGCTCGTCGAGTTCGTCGGGTTCTTCGTGCCGAGGATAGTGAGCGGCAGACCGATGTCCGAGTTCTGGCTCTTCCGGGCCTTTCGTATCGAGAGGGACTTCGAAAGCGCCGTATATATGGCATCCTTGGTACTCGTCTTCCCCACCGTGCCGGTCACCGCCACGATCTTCGGCTTGTACTTCTTAAGCACCATTTTCGATTCGAGAACGAGGATAGAGACGACGGCTTTCTTGAATAGATCTTTCACTGTATATGCTTTAAGGATGGTAGGGCGGCGGGGCGTCTCTGTCGGGCGGTATGTCGTAGTAATTGATGAGGAATTTCGCCAGGTCGATGTAAGTGTCCGTCAGGGTCTCGGATGCATATTCGACGTTCTTTGGATAATAAGTATAAAGGAAAATAAGGAATCTGGCATTGTAGGACGGGAAATAGCCGAAGAAGGAATGGAGGTAATGGTCTGCATAATAGCCGCCCTGCGGGCTTGCGAGCTGCGCCGTGCCGGTCTTCGTGGCCATGCTGTAATTGGTGAGCCTGACCGTGCCGTTCTTCAGATAATCGTCTGCGACGATCGTAAGCATGCGCGAGATCTCCTCGGCCGTCGACGTCTTCAGGACTTGCGGGCCTTGCGGATAATCAAGCGTCTTCGATCCGCCGATGGTGTAATTGATCTGCTTCGCGAGATGCGGAGTAATAAGGTAACCGCCGTTCGCAAGCACCGAAAGGGCTCGGACGGTCTGGATCGGCGTCACGGCGATGCCCTGCCCGAAGGACGCCTGGGCGAACTCGAGATCGCGGCCGGTATTCAGATTCGAAATAAGGGAATTGCCCTCATTCGGAAGGTCGATACCCGTCGTACTGCCGATACCGTAGTTCAAAAGATATTTCTTGAAGTTCTGATTCCCCATCTGCTTGACGACGTATGCGGCTCCGGTATTGAGTGAGTGGTCGAGCACTTCCTGCATCGATACCGCAGTACCATGCGAGCGATTGTCATAATTACAAAACGTCTTCTTATCCAGAGTTTCGCATCCGGGATCATTGTATGTCGTATTCGCCGTGACGGCACCGGAATCGATGCCTGCAGCCATTGCAAGCGCCTTGAAGATGCTTCCCATCTCGTATCGGTCTTCGACGAGCTTGTTTCTGAAGACGGCGGCGCCCGAAGCGGCCGCGGGGTCATTGGGATCGAAGGTCGGATTGAGTGCCATGGCATAGACCTCTCCCGTTTTTGGATCGATGATGATGCCGCCGGTGAATTCCGAATGGTACTGGTCCTGGACCTTCTGCAAATCCGCTTCGAGTGCGGACTCGACCGACGGTTCGATCGTCGTCACCACATCGCCTTCGAGACTCTGTCCGGGAGTGATGGACTTTTGGATATTGGAGAAAATTTCCGCGAAGAAGTTGACGAACGCATCGTCGCCCGAGCGCGCAAGCACCGGCTCGTAGAAACGCTCGAGGCCATACTGGCCTTTGATCGTGGTGCCGTCCGCCGCATAGCCGATGAGACCGAGAGCATGCGCAGCCATGGTATTGCCAGGATAGGTGCGCCACTTGTCGCTGTAGACCGAAACGCCGGGGATGGCAAGGGTCTGGATCTTATCGGCGTCTTCGAAGGTCAGGCGCTTCGCCAGTTCTTCATACGGATCCGTCACCTTGGAAACCTTCTCGTCGAATACAGCCTTCGGAACAGGGGCGACGGCATTTACCTTGTCGTAGATGGCTTTCGTATCGGCGCCGGACTTCGAGATCTGCTCGGGGTTGATCGCCAGAGTGAAGCCGGTCTTCACCGTCGCGGCCGGCACGAGTGTCCCGTCCTTCTGGGTAAAAAAGATCGACCCTCTATCGAAATAATTCGCCCCGGCCACATACTGATGCTCGGCCTTAGCCTTGAAGGTATCACCGGAAATCACTTGTACCAGATAGAGCTTGCCGATCAGGACGACGGCGAAGAGGATGATGCATATGGAAAGCAGGCGCAGGCGGTTATCGAACCGAAGCATCGTTAACGATTAAGATTTACTGAAAGCGAAGCCGACGCGGCGCGCGAGACATAGACCGGAGCGGACACATCCTTGAAACCGTGACCGTACGCGACGGCGAGAGAGACGCCGTTCTTCATGCCGATGTAAGTGAATTCCATTTCCCCGATACGGGCTGCAAGCGTCCCTACTTCCCGTTCGAGGCTCTGGCGCGATACCGTGTTCGAAACGGCCGAAGAAACTGCATATATATAGAGTATCGAAGAGACAAAACAGATCGACACGAGGATCCAGAAGATCCTGACCCTGTTATCGAATGCGAGTGCGTGTGTTTTGTATGTCATGGGTTTATAGTTTCTCTGCGACTCTGAGCTTCGCGCTGCGTGAACGGGGATTCTCTCGTGTTTCCTCATCCGTCGGCACGATGGGCTTCTTGGTAATGAATCGGGCCCTGCCTTCAGTGACCTTATCCCTAAAAAAATTCTTCACTATTCTGTCTTCCAAACTGTGGAACGATATGACCGCGAACCTTCCGCCGGGCGCAAGCGCTTCGAAGCCCTTTTTCAAGCCTTCTTCGAGCGCCACGAGTTCCTCGTTGACCGCGATACGGATGGCTTGAAACGTCCTCGTCGCCGGATTGATCCTCCCTCTGTGGTATGCAGCTGGCGTGGCAGCGCGCACTGCATCCTGTAAATCGAAGGTGGTCTCGAAGGGCTTCTCATCCCTTCTGAGAATGATCTCCCGGGCGATCTTTCTCGAGTACTTCTCTTCTCCGAAACCTCGGATGATAAGTTCAAGCGTCTCTTCGTCCCAGGTATTCAAGATCTCTTTGGCTGTCAGAGCCTCCTCGTCCTTGTTCATGCTCATGTGCAAGGGCTCATCCCTTTGGAAGGAGAAGCCTCTGCCTGACGTCTCGAGCTGATCACTCGAGATACCAAGATCGAGTAAGACCGCATTGACCGTCTTCATGCCGAGCGCTTCGAGTACCTGATCGAGATTTCTGAAGGAACCGAGCTTAAGGTAGTGAGCGTTCGTGAGAGCCCGCAATCTCTCATCGCTACGCTCGAGCGCTTCCACATCCCGATCGAGACCGACGATCTCGACGGAGTCGCCGAAGCGCCTCGCTACCTCGGCACTATGGCCGGCCGATCCAAGTGTCCCATCGAGGAAAATGTCGCCTTCCTTGAGATTCAGCCCGTCTATCGCCTCCTGTAAAAGTACGGCCGTATGCATCAACGAATGCCTACGCTTCCTAATTTCTCGGCCATGGCATCGGCGTCCGTTTCGATCCGCTTCTTGTAAGCGGACCAGCGCTTGTCGTTCCAAAGCTCGATCCGGTCATGGACGCCGGCGAAGACAACTTCGGACTTCACTCCCGCGAACTCCTTCAAGTAATCCGGAACGAGGATTCTTCCCATGGAATCGACCTCGACTTCGGACGCCCCGGAGAACATGAATCTCGAGAAGCCTCTCGTATCCGCCTGCATCATGCCGAGCTTGGCCATCTCTCCTGAGATGACCTCCCACGTCTTGTGAGGGAAGAGAAAAAGACAGTTATCGAGTCCGCGCGTGACGACGACTTTCTTGCCCAATTCCTGCTTGAACTTCGCAGGGAGGGTCACCCGCTTCTTGTCGTCGACCGCATGCGTGTACTCGCCGATAAACATTGCTGTTATGGATTAACCGTCTTGCCGTATAAACTAACACCCACTTTCCCCCACTTAGTCACCATTCTATCCCACTGACTTCCACCGGGCTACTAAAGTTATCCACTTTTCCCCTTGTCATAGAAAACTTTCTGTTTTGAAATAAAAAGCACCAAGGTTCAAAACCAAGGTGCTACTCTCGTCAGAAGACTCCGAATACAAAATCCGATCTGGTGTTGCCTCCATGTATCAGGCTCTTCCCATAGCGGAATTTAACGTATGTCTCGATCCGTCCAAGCCTTATTCCGCTCAGATCCAGCTCGCCGGTATACATGAGCGAGGGCCCGAAGGTGGGGTTCTGCCGCGCCTCACCCTGCCGCCGTTCGCTAACGAGCGATCCGCCAAACATGAAGTCGTCATTTCGAATATAGACCTCCGTCGAATGGTAGAAGGGGGCGGTACTCCTTCTCGTCTGGGTGTATTGGCTGAAGTGGTATACTCCGATCCATCTGCTGACGAATTGGATATTCTCGCCGACAGATGGCCCCGATTGGTCGAAGAGAGACAAGCCTCCGAGCGGCACAATGCGTAGCGAATCGAAATCGAACGCACGGCCCGCAAGAACCGTCAAAGCGCTCGGCGTCGACACTCCGTAGCGCATATCGAGAATCGCCGTCCCATCTTCTTTATGTAACCAGGGCGAGATCTGGGATTTCCTACCGCTCTCGGTCTGACTCCACGCCGTCAAGCGCGTTTGCGCCTTCAGTCTCGGCGTACAAAACAGGATGAAGAGAACGATAATGGCGACAAACCAGCACCAAAACTTCTGTCGACCGGTCATGGAACCCTCGCAGGACATGGGAACGTTCTGTAC
>JAQBRN010000012.1 GCA_028286465.1 Parcubacteria group bacterium
CTCCTTCCGGTACGCACAGATATTTCTTCAGGCTCTATGCTTTGAACACCTCGCTCGATCTCGCTTCCGGCGCAAGCGCTGAAGAGCTCACGAGGGCAATGAATACGCATGTCTTGGCTCAGGCCGAGCTCGTAGGATTGTACGAGAAGAAAGGGTAGAATCCTTTCATGAAAAAACTCCGCATCAATGCGAAAAAACTTCGTCCACTCGAGCCTTCGAAGGATTATTTCCTCTCTTTAGCAAGCTCGATCGTTAGCCAGCAGATCTCGACGAAGGCTGCCGAGTCCATTTATGCAAGATTCCTTGCGCTCTTCGACTCACCGAAAGGTCGGGTAAACAAAAGGACAATTACACCCAAGAAACTTTTGTCCTTGAGCGAACAGGAATTACGAAATGCAGGCCTTTCGAATCAAAAGGTCATTTATATGCAAGACCTTGCGAAGAAATTCATCGATGGAACGATCGATCCGAAGCAATTCCCGAAGATGTCTGACGATGAGATCATCGAACATCTCACCAGAGTGAAGGGGATCGGGGTGTGGACGGCTCATATGTTCCTCATTTTCGCGTTGAACAGGCAGGATATTCTGCCGATCGGCGATCTCGCCATTAAAAAAGGCTTTCAAAAAGCATACGGCCTAAGAAAACTTCCGACAGACAAGAAAATGTTCGCGCTCGCCGAAGCGCACAAGGGCAAATGGACAGAATTGTCGCTTCATTTGTGGAGTATCGTCGATCCGAAAAGCGAATAATACTTTTTGCTTGATTCTCCTTCGTTCATAAGGGTTTTCTTGGTATAATTGTGACTGAAAATCTTCTTGAACAAAAGAATATCTGCGTGTAGTTTCGGCACGATCGCTCTCGTTCTCTCCATACTCCTGGGAACTTTCCTGAGTCCGACACGCATCTTGGCTGCAGGGGTGCCTTCCATCATCTCGTATCAGGGACGGCTTGCCGACGCGGGAGGCAACCTTCTCGGCGGGTCGGGCACGCCGTATTATTTCAAATTCTCCCTGTGGACAAGCCCGACCGTCGGGGCGGGTTCGAAAGTATGGCCGACCTCGCTTCCGGGGTCGTTTTCGTCGACGGTGAAGCAAGGGCTGTTCACCGTCAATATCGGCGATACGGCGAACGGCTATCCGGATACGCTCGATTACGCCTTTTCGAACCCGAATGTCTACCTCCAGGTCGAAGTGTCTTCTGACGGGTCGACTTTCGAGACCCTGTCTCCGAGACAGCGTCTTTCCTCGACCGCTTTCGCCGAAGTGGCGAACATCGCTGCCTCGGCATCAGCAGTCGAGGGCGCTGCTACTACCACGTCGTTAAATTTGCCGAATCTCGTCTCGACCTTCCTCAAGACGAACGCTCTCGGGGACTTGGTAGCTGCATCGACAAGCGATTTCTTCTCGACGACGTCTGCCGATTATCATTTCGCGAGCGCGCTTTCGAACACGACGAGTCTGCCGAATCTCGCCGTACTGAAGGGCTTAACGGATACGATCGCGATCCGCTCGACGACGACCAATGCCACGACCACTAATTTCAATATCTCGGGTTTCTTCACAGGTGCCGGGCTCGGGAATTGCTCGAGCGTCACAGGCAAACTTGTCTGGTCGAATGGAACCTTCGCCTGCGCGACGGACGCCGGCTCGACCGGTTCGGGCATCAGCGCCTTCGGAGCGCAGTACTCAACGGCGCAAGGCGGAGCCACGCAGACTCTCGCCACGACCACTGACGCTAACATCGCACTGACGATTACCTCCGCAAATGATACGCACACCTTCTCGCCGTCGTGGATCGGACAGCTCTCGGTCGCACGCGGCGGCACGGGACTTGCTTCCGTCTCGGCGAACGGTCTCCTTATCGGCGGAGCGGGGAATACCATCACGCAAGTCTCGACCTCGTCTCTCGGCCTCCTGACGACCGATGTGGCGGAAGGGACGAATAAGTATTACCAGGACAGCCGAGTCCTTACCTACCTCACTACCTTCGATAAGGGGTACTATTTCTCGACCACATCCGCGAACTTCTTCGCGGACGCTTCCACGACTATTCCAAAAACATATTCCGGAAACACCTTTACTGGCGCGAACATCTTCAGCCAAACCATCACCGCTTCGATTTCCGGCAATGCCGGTACAGTAACGAGTGGCGTGTACACCAACACCTTTGGCGGACTCTTCGACGTGGCCCTTCAGGCAACGACAACGCTCAATAACCTGGCGGTCTTGAAAGGAGTGACGGATCTCGTTGCAACTCGCTCGACGACGACGAATGCCACCTCGACAAACTTCTTCTCAAGCACGGCGTCTTCTACCAACCTCTTCTCTTCGCTCCTCTCGATCGGCTCAAGCGCGCTTACCGTCAACAGTGCCGGCAATGTGGGTCTTAACAAAATAAACCCGGTCGACCAGCTGGCTATCCAGACGAATGGCTCGACGAATACCATAAAGATCTATAATGCGAACGGCGACGAGAGGTTCTCCCTGGTGGGAGGAGCGAATACTCCTGTATTGAAGCTCACCCAGTCGACAGGCAACTCCCTTACCTTAGACGGCAGCGGGGAAATCTTGACGAACAGCGCTGCGGTGCCGCTTCTCCTTCAGCCAAGTGCCGGGAACGTGGGAATCGGCATAGCCAGCCCGAACTTCAAGTTCGAGGTTCAGGGCACTGCTTCCACCACGAACTTCTTTACCACAAACTCGACGACGACGAACGCGACCTCGACGAACCTCAATGTCGCATCGCTCTTCACCGGAGCGAATCTCTCGAACTGTAATAGCGTCTCTGGCAAGCTCGTGTGGAATAACGGCCAGTTCTCCTGTGCGACGGACGCAGGCTCGACCGGCGCCGGCATTACCTCGATCGGCGCTCAGTACTCAGCTGCCCAAGGGGGTGCAACTCAGACCTTTGCCACCTCTTCTGACACGAATATCGGCCTTATCATCACTTCTCTAAACGATATTCACACGTTCGCTCCGACCTGGATCGGCAGTCTGGCTGCGAATAGGGGAGGCACTGGCATTACCAGCCCAACGGCGGCAGGCATCCTTCTCGGAAGCTATGGAGGCGGAGCGTATCAGCAGATCGCCACATCTTCCTTGGGGCTTCTGACGACGAACGTCGCCGAAGGGTCGAATCTTTACTTCACTCAAGGCCATTTTGATACGGCTCTCGCAGCTACCACGACCTTAAATAATCTCGCTACGCTTAAAGGTCTTACGGATCTGACGGCGACCCGTTCCACGACGACGAACGCCACGACCACGTCTCTTGCCATTTCTTCCATTCTTTCCAAGCTTTTGAAGACCGATGCGAACGGCGTTGTGACGGTGGCGGCGGCAGGCATCGATTACCAAGCTCCCGGCGCATATCTGACTGCGGCGCTGGTTTCGATCGGACCTGCGGGTCAGACGCAAACGGGCCCGGCCATTACTCTCGCCACATCGTCGGCGGCGTTTAACGGACTGACCGCTTCGACCACGATCACGGGTTCGGGCAATACGCTCATGTTTACAAATAGCCTCGCCGGAGTTCTTACGGCGGGTGGGGGAGGCACCGGGATCTCGAACCCCGCAGCGGCCGGGCTTCTTCTTGGATCTTACGGCGGCGGATCCTATCAGCAGCTTTCGACTTCAACGCTCGGACTTCTCACTACGAACGTCGCCGAAGGCAATAATCTCTATTACACACAATCAAGATTTGATATTGCGCTTACCGCAACGACAACATTGTCAAAGCTTACGACGCTTCTCGGCTTAACTGACACCATCGCGACGCGCGCAACGACGACGAATGCTACCTCGACGAACCTCTTTGCAACGACCGCTTCCTCGACCAATTTATTCTTTACAAGCGGCGTTGGAAATCTTACGGGCAACGTCACCGGTAATCTCGCAGGCAATATCAGCGGTTCAGCTCCCGCGGGTTCGCTGACCGGCAACACCCTCGCATCAGGTGTCACGGCGTCATCCCTCACAAGTCTTGGCGCTCTTTCGAATCTCCTCGCCGTCGGCTCTTCAACATTGCAGTCTTTCACTTTCACGAATGCCACGGGCAGCTCGGCGACGACCACGAACTTTTTCTCGGCCACGGGCGCCTTCACGAGCTTGAGTGCAACGAATCCTATTGCTGGCAGCGTGACCGGCTCCGCAGGCTCGGTCGCTGCGAGCGCCCTGACCGGCTCAACGCTTGCATCGGGAGTGACGATTTCTTCCCTGACATCCGTAGGTACGCTTACGAACATTCTGACGACCGGTTCTTCTACCTTGCAGAACTTCACGTATGTGAATGCAACGGGCACAAACGCTACCACGACGAGCTTCTTCGCGACAACAGCAAGCTCGACGAACCTTTTCTTCACATCCGGAGTTGGAAATGTGACGGGAAATCTTACGGGCAATGTTACGGGTAATGCTGGTACCGTCACGAATGGTGTCTATACCAGCACATACCAAGGTCTTTTCGATACTGCCCTTGCGGCAACGACGACCCTCAATAATCTTGCAGTAATGAAGGGACTCACTGATCTTGTGGCAACAAGGGCTACGACGACGAACGCCACGACTACCAGTTTCTTCGGCACCACTGGAGTCTTCACGAACCTCGCTGCGACGAATCCAATATCTGGTTCTGTGACAGGAAGTGCCGGCTCTGTAGCGGCTTCTGCGCTGACCGGCAACACCCTTGCATCCGGTGTGACGGCTTCTTCCCTTACAAGTGTCGGCGCTCTTGCGAATCTTCTCTTATTGGGCTCGTCGACGCTCCAAAACTTTACCTTCGTTACTGCAACCGGCTCATCAGCAACCACGACGAATTTCTTCTCGACCACTGCATCATCGACCAACCTTTTCTCCACGACCTTCACCGGCGGCGGCCTCTCGACATGTAATACCGCAGGAAGCTCTGCCCTTACCTGGAATGCCGGTTCCTTCGGATGTAACACCATTGCCGCAGGCGCAGCCGCTAACTCGAAATTCGCCACGTCGACCAACGGCATCGCCCTTTCGCCGAACGGCGGCACGAAGATCGCACTTGTCCTCGGCGGCTCGGCAACCACGACGACCGGTGCATTACTCGAAGTGCTTGGGGGAATCTATACCAACAGCTCAACGACGCTTCAATCATTCACCTTCACGAATGCTACCGGTACGAACGCCACGACGACGAGCTTCTTTGCGACGATGGCAAGCTCGACGAATTTGTTCTTTACAAGCGGTGTCGGAAACTTGACGGGCAATGTTACGGGAAACATTACAGGCTCAGCCGGTTCCGTTGCCGCAAGCGCCTTAACAGGCAATACTCTCGCATCCGGCGTTACTGCATCTTCCCTGACTTCCGTTGGAAATCTTATAAATATCCTCACTACGGGTTCTTCTACATTTCAAAATTTCACCGCAGGCAATTCAACATCGACTTCTGCCACATCGACGAATTTCTTTTCAACCTCAGGTGCCTTCACGAGCCTGAGTGCAACGAACCCTATCTCTGGCAGCGTGACTGGCTCTGCGGGCTCGGTGGCCGCATCGGCCCTCACGGGTTCAACCCTTGCCGGCGGTGTAACCGCTTCCTCGCTGACGTCGGTAGGAACTCTGGGATCCGTGTCTGTATCCGGACTCTCCACCCTCACGGGAGGCTATATCTCCCTGGCTTCATCTACGCTTCAAAATTTCACCTCATTGAATTCCACTTCTTCACAAGCCACATCGACGAGCCTCTTCTCGACAACGGGCGTCTTCGCGAGCCTGAGTGCAACGAATCCTATTGCTGGCAGCGTGACCGGCTCCGCGGGCTCGGTCGCTGCGAGCGCCCTGACCGGCTCAACGCTTGCAACGGGGGTGACGATTTCATCCCTGACTTCAGTAGGTACACTGACTAACATTCTTACCTCGGGATCTTCGACCTTGCAGAACTTTACGTATGTAAATGCGACCGGCACGAATGCCACATCGACGAACTTCTTTGCAACGACGGCGTCTTCGACTAACTTATTCTTTACGAGCGGTGTCGGCAACTTGACCGGTAACGTTACAGGAAACGTCACCGGTTCCGCGGGTTCAGTGGCAGCATCCTCGCTGACGGGTAATACCTTAGCTTCGGGTGTAACAGCATCGTCTCTCACGAGCGTCGGCGCTCTCGCGAATCTCCTTGCCATCGGTTCTTCAACCTTGCAATCTTTTACATTCACGAATGCTACGGGCAGTTCCGCGACGACAACGAATTTCTTCGCAAGTACCGCTTCAAGCACGAATCTTTTCTCAACATCCTTTACTGGTGGCGGCCTCTCCACATGCAACACTGCCGGAAGTTCTGCCCTGACTTGGAATGCCGGTTCGTTCGGATGTAACGCTATTGCCGCAGGCGCAGCGGCCAACTCCAAATTCGCCACCTCGACGAACGGCTTCGCATTGTCACCAAACGGGGGAACGAAGATCGCTCTTGTGCTTGGAGGATCTGCGACGACTACGACCGGCGCTTTGCTCGAAGTGCTCGGCGGCGTATATACAAATGGTTCTACGACTCTTCAATCATTCACCTTCACGACGGCGACGGGCACAAGCGCGACAACGACCAGCTTCTTCGCAACGACGGGAGCATTTACCAGCTTAAGCTCGACCAACCCTATCTCTGGCAGTGTGACCGGCTCTGCGGGTTCGGTGGCTGCGAGTGCCCTCACTGGCAATACGCTTGCGTCAGGTGTTACCGCCTCATCTTTAACAAGCGTCGGCGCGCTTGCGAATCTCCTTTTGTCGGGCTCGACGACGCTGCAAAACTTTACGTTTGTGAGCGCTACCGGCACATCCGCCACAACAACGAATTTCTTCGCAACGACTGCCTCAACGACAAATCTTTTCTTTACAAGCGGCAGCGGTAACTTGACTGGCAATGTAACAGGCAACGTGTCGGGCTCCGCCGGTTCCGTGGCAGCGTCTGCGCTGACCGGCAACACCCTTGCATCCGGTGTGACGGCTTCTTCCCTTACAAGTGTCGGCACGTTAGTAAACATTCTCACCACAGGCTCTTCCACCTTCCAAACCTTCACCTTCACGAATGCCACTGGTACGAATGCCACATCGACGAATTTCTTTGCAAGTACCGCCTCAAGCACGAATCTTTTCTTCACATCAGGTACAGGAAATCTTACGGGCAACCTTACAGGAAATGTCTCCGGTTCTGCTGCGACCGTCACGGGAGCGGCGCAGGGAGCAATCACGAGTCTCGGTACTCTCACGGGGCTCACTATGGGAGGGACTCTGGTTATGGGAACCAACAATATTACCTCAACAGGATCCCTCGGTGTGACAGGATCAAGACTGACAGCGGGATTCTTCACGGATCTGTCGGTGACCAACGCCATTACTGGAAGCGTGACCGGTTCCGCCGGCTCGGTTGCCGCGAGTGCCTTAACAGGCAACACCCTCGCATCCGGTGTCACCGCGTCTTCGCTGACCTCGGTCGGTGCTCTTTCGAATCTTCTTGCTCTCGGTTCTTCGACGCTTCAGTCTTTCACCTTCGTGAATGCTACGGGCAGTTCCGCAACGACCACGAACTTCTTTGCAACCACGGCTTCATCGACGAATCTTTTCTCGACATCATTCACTGGAGGTGGTCTCTCTACCTGTAACACTGCGGGAAGCTCCGCTCTGACATGGAGTGCGGGATCTTTCGGATGTAATACCATTTCAGCGACCGGCGGGACAGCCAACTCGAAATTCGCGACCTCGACCAACGGCTTCGCCCTCTCGCCGAACGGCGGTACGAAGATAGCATTGGTACTTGGCGGTGCCGCGACGACTACGACCGGCGCGCTTCTTGAAGTGTTAGGAGGAATCTATACGAACAGCTCAACGACTCTTCAGTCATTCACCTTCACGACGGCGACAGGCACGAATGCTACGACCACGAGCTTCTTCTCGACGACGGCATCGACGACAAACTTGTTCGCATCACTTTTCACTGCGGGAGCGAACGCCCTTATAGTTGATGCGACGGGTACCACGACTGTGAAAACGCTTCAGCTGGATGACACGGGAGGAAACGGTTTGAATTGGACCTTCCGTGAGAATTCGAGCAACGATCTTGAAATTACTTACAAGTCCATCCGCAGATCCGTGCTGATCAACTCCGGCGCCGGCGGTCTTCTCGGAATCGGTACGACTACCATGATAGGCCAGGTCTCGCTTGAGGTAGCCTCAGCGACACCGGCTATCGATATCATGGATAACGACGGGGCGCTGAATCAGAAGCATCTTTTCCTCAGGTACGACAGCGGAACATTCTCTATCGCAACGGGAAGCGATGATTTCAGCGCATCCTCAAGTATCTTCAGCATTATAGGCAGCACGGGCGTGGCTACTCTAGGAAGCGTGCTCCATACCGGTTCTACCACGCTCCAGGCTTTCACCTTCACGACGGCGACAGGCACGAATGCTACGACCACGAGCTTTTTCTCGACGACGGCATCGTCGACGGGCTTATTTTCCACGACCTTCACCGGTGGCGGCCTCTCGGCATGTAACGGTGCATCGAATGCTCTTACTTGGAACAATGGTTCCTTCGGATGTAATACCATTTCAGCGACCGGCGGGACAGCCAACTCGAAATTCGCGACCTCGACCAACGGCTTCGCCCTCTCGCCGAACGGAGGAACATCGATCGCTCTCGTGCTTGGCGGCTCGGCCACGACGACACTCGGTGCGAAGCTTGAACTTTTAGGAGGCGGCCTCTTTACGAATAGCTCATCGACGCTCCAGGCTTTCACCTTCACGACGGCAACCGGCACGAATGCCACCACCACGAACTTCTTCTCGACAACGGCATCGTCGACGAATCTTTTCGCCACTTCGTTCACCGTTGGCTTTAGCACCACGATTAACGCTCTCCACACAGGCTCGACAACGCTTCAAGCTTTGACCTTTACGAGCGCCACCGGGACCTCGGCCACTACGACGAACTCGTATGTTTCAAGCCTGTTCAGCGCCCAAGTCGCTTCGACGACGAACTTATTCGCATTCGGTTCCACCACCCTTCAAAGATTCACTTATACGAATGCTACCGGTACGAACTCGACTACCACGGGTTCCGTTGCATTCACGGGTCTTTCCGCTACGAGCACCACGGGCATGTCTTTGTGCTGGAGCAATGCTCCCGGCTCGGTGGGGGTGATCACGCACTCGATCAGTCCGAACATCAACTGCGGCGTGAATGCTTCGTCGCGGCGCTACAAGCAGGATATTTCTTCTCTTTCCGACGAAAGCGGTCTGGCGGAAGTGGAGGCCCTTCGTCCGGTGTCGTATAAATATACTCCGGAGTATCTCGGCACCTCCGTGAACGATCCGAATATAAACGGCGAACTTGTCGGCTTCATCGCCGAAGAAGTCCAACTCGTCGACCCGCGTCTTATTACGGTCGATACCACCGGCCTGCCGAACGGCGTTCAGTACGAACATATCAGTGCCATTCTAGCCAAAGCCATCCAGGAACAGCAGATTCAAATAGATCAAACGGCAACGGCGCTTCATACGCAAGACGCTTCCGTTCTCGCTTCGATTCAGAATTTGCAATCCACTATCCTGTCGTTTGGCCAGAATTCGGCTGCCACGGCTTCTCTTCTTGGCAGCCGATTTGATTTCAGCCAGGCGACTACAACTATTGTGAGGCAGGGCCTTGCTGTTCAGGGCGGGGCAGTCTTCTCGGGAGGTCTCGTTGTCAATTCGATCGGAGAAGCTAATGTCACCATGGATATGCTCGGCGACGTCACTTTCTATGGCAGGCCGTACTTCACAGGAGACACCGCCGGAAGCGCGGTCGTGAGGAGGGGAATGACCGCGGTCGTTATCGTCTTCGATCGAGACTACCTCGAGACGCCGATCGTCAGCACGAACGTCGCGCTCGAAGAAGCTTCTTCCTCGAATGACACATTGGCAGCTGAAATATTCTCTTCGGATATCCGAAGTATCGTGACGCACAAGAGTATTCATGGCTTTACCATTCTCCTCAATAAACCCGCGCCCGATGATATCGGTTTCTCTTGGATCGCCCTGCCGGTAAAGAATGCGAAGCTCTTTACCTCGACGCCGGCAGCACCGGTTTCGGCGCCTTCGATCGATACCGATCCGGACGGTTCGGATGCTTCGACGACTCCGCCCGAAGAGGACGCTTCGAGTACGCCTCCGACCGTTCCCGATGCGACATCGACGCCATCCGACACGCAACCTTCATCCGATTCGAGTGTTTCTTCTGTCACACCGTAACCTTTGATATACTTCTGCCATGAATGAAATAAAACAGGTATCCCGAAAGCTGAAAGTCCTCCTGACCGCACTCGCCATCATCTCGATCGGAGCGCTTGTAGCCACGGGGGTTCTCGTGCAAAAAGTGCGCGCCCTCCAAAATCCTGATATTGCCGCACAAAATCAGGTAGAACAGACGGTGAAGGATGTCGGCGCCGTCCTCGTTCTTCCGAAGAACGAAACGCCGACTCTCGCGACGGTGGCCGATCCTTCGAAGCTTTCCAACCAGCCATTCTTCCAGTTCGCAGAAGCAGGGGATATCGTTCTTATCTATTCGACTTCGAAGAAAGCGATCCTTTGGAGACCGTCGACGAAACAGGTGGTAGAAGTGTCCGCGCTTAATGCGGCACCTTCGACTTCGGGCCAATAAGATTGTATGAATATGCAGAGAAGACAGGCCCTCTATCTCTGCATCACTCTATTATATGTATGTGCTGTTTTCCCGAGATCCGTTCGGGCCGATGACTTCTCTTCGAATAGTTACAGCATTCTTGCTCCGGTCATCACCCCGGGAGGAAGTTCGGCGTCCCAGAGCTTCTCTCTGGTCGGCATTATTGCTCCTGAAGGGCCCGGTGCATCCGCCTCGCAAGGCTTCTCGCTCTCATCCGGATTTTTGTATCACCCGTTCATTACGACGCCTATTATCTCGGCGACCGGCGGAGACGGACAGGCGGCCCTCACTTGGACAAGAGCGGATTCAGGCGTGGGACTGACCGTCGGGAGTTATGCCGTCGGACAGTCGACTGTTCCCGGCGGGCCATACAGCTTCGTAAATGTCGGTGATGTCCTGTCGTCGACGCGAACAGGGCTCACAAACGGCACTCCGTACTACTTCGTCGTGCGTGTCATCGACAGGCTCGGGAATATCATTGCCACATCCGCAGAAACGTCCGCAACTCCGGCGGGAACGGTTGTGACTCCGCCTTCCGGCGGCGGGGGTGGAGGGGGAGGAGGCGGGGGCGGAGGAGGAGATGTGACGCCTGCTCCCGGCCCGTCGGACACGGCAAGCGTGACCTTCTCGGGCCGTGCGTATCCCGGGAGTACGGTCTCGCTTCTTAAGGACGCACAGATGGTGCTGACAAGCGTGGCAGGTCCCGATGCCAAATTTCAAATGTCACTCAATAACCTTTCTCCCGGAAGCTATCTCTTTTCTTTATACGGATCGGACAAGACGGGTCTGCGCTCGGATTCCATAACATTCCCCATCATGATCACGGCATTCGCTTCGACGAACATCTCGGGTGTTTTTATCGATCCGACGATCTCCGTCGACAAGTCGCAAGTGAAGAAGGGCGATACGCTCGTCATCTTCGGCCAGACGGCGAACCTTTCGGACGTGACCATTCAGGTGAACTCGGATGTGCCGCGCTTCGCCCAAACGAAAGCGGACTCTGCCGGAGCCTATCTTTTGAATTTCGACACGTCGGTACTTGAATACGGCGACCACTCGACCAAGTCGAAGAGCGCCGTGGCGGGAGAGATCAGCCCATACAGCGCGGCCGTAGCCTTCAAGGTCGCCGATACGAGCATCGGCGTCACCGGCCCGAAAAAGGTGGCCAAGGGAGACGAGAACGGCGACGGCAAGGTGAATCTCGTCGACTACTCGGTCATTGCATTCTGGTATAAGCGCGCGAATCCGCCTGCCAATACCGATCTTAACAACGACGGCAAGGTCGACCTTATCGACTTCTCGATCCTCGCCTTTAACTGGACCGGCTGATGAAAAGATACTTCCTCATTTTCATATTCCTCTTCCTTCCGCTCTTTTCGCGGGCTGCGACGGCGACGCTCGTCATCGATACGGGCTTCGATTCGGTCAATACACTTGAGGCAACAGTCATGCTTCCTCCGAATGTACACATATCGTCCATCGCGGACGGCGGATCGATGATTCTCATCTGGCTTAAAGAGCCGGTCACGGACGAGAATGCGCGCACTATCACCTTCACCGGACTTACGCCGGGCGGCTTTACGGGAACGCATGCCGTATTCTCCTTCACCGGCGATTTCTCGGAGAGTGATATCAAGACCATGTCCGTGTCGCACGTCACGGCACTCAAGAATGACGGCAAGGGGACGGTCGTTCGTCCGTTCTTGACGCTTGAACCTGGTACGGAAACTGCTGATGCCGAGCCTCCCGTGCCGTTCCTGCCCGTCGTCGCCATGTCGAAGGACCTTTCTGCCGGACAAGCCTTCGTCAGTTTCTTATCAGAGGATAAGGGCGCCGGCATCGACCATTACGAATATGCGACGACCTTCATTTTTTCTCCGAAAGCGGGTGATTGGCAGACGACGGGGAGCCCGCTCCTCCTTTCTGCAAGTGACGCATCGAAAAAGATTTATATAAAAGCCGTCGACCGCGCGGGCAACGAACGCATCGAGGAAATAAACGGTCCGAAATACTATGAGAGGATCGGCGAACTTGCTATACTTATAAGTATTCTCATATGCGCTCTTTATTACGGAAGACGTTTCTCCTCGCATTCCTTCTCTCGATAATTCCGGCTTTTGCGTCGGCCGATACGCTCTCATTGACTCCGACATCCGGAGCATATTCTCCCGGCAAGACCATTCCGGTGACGGTTTTCGTATCCTCCTTGTCGCAGTCGGTCAATGCTGTATCGGGCACGGTGACCTTTCCGACGGATAAGCTCCAGGTGGTGTCGGTATCGAAGACGGGATCGGTGCTTTCCTTATGGGTAAGCGATCCGACATTCTCGAATACCGCAGGCACCGTTTCCTTCGAAGGCGTGGTGCCGAATCCGGGCTACATCGGTCCGTCGGGGAAGATCGTCACCATCAATTTCAAGGTAGTCGGGCAGGGAACGGCCACGGTCAAATGGAGCGCGGGTTCGGTGCTGGCAAACGACGGCAGCGGAACGAATATTTTAAAGAATCTCAATACGGCTACCTACACGCTCGGGAGTTCGCCCGTTCCCGATGTCGCGCCTGTCGTCGCGATACCCGCTCCAACGGTCGCCGTGCCTCCGAAGACGGGCGGTATTCTCGTCACATCCAGTACATTCCTCGATCAGAAATCCTGGTATGCGGCGACATCGGGCACCTTCAAGTGGAAGCTGAATGATAACGTCACTGCCGTGCGTGTCCTTGTCGGCAGATTACCCGACTCGACGCCGACCGTCGTCTATGAGCCGCCGATCGATGAGAAGAATATTACGAACCTCGATGACGGCGTCTGGTACTTCCACATCCAGGGGAAGACCAGTACCGGCTGGGGAACCATCACCCATTACCAGTTCCGCGTCGATTCCACTCCTCCCGAATCATTCGACATAAAGGCTCTCGCCTCGAGCGACCAAACGGATCCGAAACCGAAGTTCGCTTTCGACGCTTCGGATTCCACTTCGGGCATCGACCATTATACGGTGGCCATAGATTCCGGAGCGCCGGTAGTCTGGCATGACGACGGTTCCGGTGTGTATGCGCCGCCCGTCCTCGGTCCCGGCAGCCATACCATCTTGGCCAAGGCGTACGACGCAGCGGGCAATTCCATTCCGGCATCGGTCGATTTCACCGTGACGTCTATTGAGAGCCCGAAGATCACGTCGTTTACGCAAAACGTGAAGTCGACCGCACCGCTTGTCGTTCGCGGAACCGCACAGCCGGGTACGAAAGTCGAAATCACTCTGACGAAGTCCGGCTTGTCGAAGCTTGTCAGTGCTGCCGATGCGGCCACGGACGGACCGGTCGTCGAGAGCGTCAATTGCGGAACGGATGGAGCCTTCAATATCTCGATCGATACGAACAAGCTGCCGAGCGGATCCTATGATTTGAACGCCGTGTCGGTCGATAGCCGCGGCGCCCGGAGCCAGCCGAGCGCGTCCGAGACCGTACTTGTGAACGCAAGCTGGCTCCAGTCGCTCGGGTCGTCCCTCCTCTCGACCTTGGCCGTCGCCGTGCCGGTCATCGCGCTTCTCATACTTCTTGTCCTTGCACTCATGCACGGCTTCCATCGCGTCAGGATGACCAATAAGAAATTCCGCGCGGAGCTCGATGGTGTGGAGCGTTTGGTCGATAAGGCCTTCGCCCTTCTGAAGGAAGACGTCGAGGATTCTATACGCCTCTTGGAGCGGACGAAGTCGAGGCGCCGCCTGACGGGCGAAGAGGATGCTATTATAGAGCGCCTGAGAGCGAACCTTAAGGACGCCGAGAAGGTTATCCACGGGCAAGTGAAGAAGATCGAAAGGGAAATAGATTAATAATCGTCGGCGCTCAAAGGACATTGCGCCGACATGATTTTGCTAAATCATATGCAACAGATAAATCCTAATCTCACGGAAGAAGAAAAGAAGATACTGCTTGAAAAGGGAACAGAGATGCCCGGCACCGGAGCGTATCTCCATACGAAAGGCAAAGGAATGTATGTCTGCAAGAACTGCGGACACGAACTCTTTTCATCCGACGCGAAGTTCGACTCGGGCACCGGCTGGCCATCCTTCGACAATCCAATGAACACGCAGAACGTGAAGCTCATCGAAGATGATTCTCACGGCATGCGCCGAACGGAAGTGCAGTGCGCCAATTGCGGCGCTCATCTCGGACACGTTTTCGACGATGGCCCGACGACCACGGGGAAGCGCTACTGCATCAATTCGGTCTGCCTTGATTTGAAGAAGGAAACCGAGGGATAATAAGGAGTATTAAAAGATAAACGTTACTGAATGAACAATACTTGTAATTGCAGTGGTAAGTGCGCGAATCCCCATGTCGGAATGCTTCTCTTAAGAATCGCGACCGGAGCCGTCTTCGCACTCCATGGCTATCAGAAATTCCAGAATCTCGCGGGTACCAGAGCCTTTTTCGTTACCCTTCATCTCTTTCCTTGGCTCGCCACCTTCGTAGCAGGACTCGAGCTCATCGGCGGCATTGCCATTATCCTCGGTCTCTGGACCTGTTTCTTTTCGCCTCTTCTTGCCATAGATATGGCCGTGGCCATCGTCCTCTCTACCTTCCCTCATGGCGGCTTTAAGGGCTCGGAACTCGAGATCATGCTCCTTGCCTCCGCTCTCACCCTCAAGCATGTCGGTGCCGGCAGATGGAAGCTCGGGAGGGGTTGTGGATGTCTCATTTGCAAGAATAGGGAAAACACTGTACAATAGTTGCATGTAAGTTTCTCGAGAGTTTGCGAGGTTAGTCCTTAGTGAACGTGCGAGAGAAAAAGTCCGGCGCTTACATACTTAGCATTAAAGGCCGGCAAGAATAGAAAGTAGTATGTCAACAAAGCTCTACGTCGGAGGTATTCCTTATACCACCACTGAGAACGCACTTAAGGACGCCTTCTCGAAGGCAGGCGAAGTGACTTCGTCTTCGATCATCATCGATCGCATGACAGGTCGCTCGAAGGGTTTCGGCTTCATCGAAATGGCGAACGATGCCGAGGCTGATGCAGCTATCAACATGTGGAACGGTGTGGATTTCGAAGGTCGCAAGCTCACGGTCAACGTGGCACGTCCTCTCGAGCCTCGCGCTCCTGGCATGGGTGGCGGCATGAATCGCCGTCCTATGTAAGTAACTCCCGAAAGGGAAATACGCAAAAAGTCCCCGCAAGGGGATTTTTTGTTTGTGTATACTACAGTGAGACAAAAAGGAGAGTTTATGAGCGACAGGAAATGTATTGGCTGTGGAGCAGGGATCGAGGAATGCATGGGGTTCGTCCTGGCAAGAGATGTTCTGGCCTTTATGCAAGGGAAGCCAGTTGCGGCCTTCCGAGAGATTTGTGGCAAGTGCGGGCTTCTCCGGCTAGAAGATAGACTTGGCATTAGAGATCTGGTACCAGGCGCTTAGGCGCCTTTTTCGTTTATACTATATATATGTCGCTTAATAAAAAACTTCTATTTCTTCTGGGAGCAGTCATTCTTTTGGCTGTTTCCATCAAATTCTTCCCCTACCACTGCAACTGCAATGTGAAGCAGTCGCTCACAGGGAGCGCCACGACGACTGCCACGACCACCCTCGATATATCGACCCGTACCGAGGCTGTTTCCATGGGTGCTCCTCAGGTGAAGATCGATGATGCGATTATCAATGTCGATATTTCGGACACTCCGGCCCTCAGGGAACAGGGCCTTTCAGGCAGAAATGCGCTCGCGAAGGACAGCGGCATGCTCTTTGTCTTTCAAACCCCCACTCAGCCAGGCTTCTGGATGAAGGATATGAATTTCTCATTAGACATCGTCTGGATCAGCTCCGAGAAGAAGATCATCGGTGTCGAGAAGTCTCTGTCTCCAGACACCTACCCGAAAACTTTCTATCCTCCGGGCGATATTTTGTATGTTTTAGAACTTCCGGCGGGCTATTTCGATGCGCATCGTTTCAAGATCGGAGACAGCGTATCTATCTTGTAAGCCTCGTTCGACAAGGTCGCAAAAGTAGCAAATGTTTATCCAAAACTGGCCTTGTTCTCAGGCCTTTTTCAAAAATAATTTCGGGTTCACTTTACAGCAGTTTCGAAAGTGTTTGAGTGCGCTATCCCCAACGATTTTGGCAGTGAACTTTCGTACAATAGAGAGAACTTATAAGCGTTAACAACAGCATCATGGCGAAAACGGCAAAATCGGCACCCAAAATAGTTCAGAAAGCAGTACAGAAGACCGAAAGCAAGACCAATAGGGGCATGCTCATTAAGGAAGTGCAGAAGCGGGCCGGCCAAGTGGTACCGTTCGACCTTGAAAGGGTGGTC
Source organism: Parcubacteria group bacterium (assembly GCA_028286465.1). Lineage (GTDB taxonomy): Bacteria > Patescibacteriota > Minisyncoccia > Phycocordibacterales > Zambryskibacteraceae > JAIFWN01. The sequence continues at coordinate 16,993 of JAQBRN010000012.1, forward strand.
AGTGCCATCCATAAGGCCATGATCGCGACCGGAGAAGGCTCCGAAGAGGAGGCAGGGATGGTGGCGAACCAGGTCTATGCCGATCTTGTGCGTATTTCGAAGAAGCATCCGAATTTCATGCCGACGGTCGAGGGCATTCAGAATTCGGTTGAGAAGGTACTCATGCTTTCCGAGTATGTCGCTACCGCCAAGGCCTACATTCTTTACCGTGAGAAGCGCTCCACGCTTCGCTATAAGGGCATCGAGGTGCCGGAGAAGGTGAGGAAACTTGCCGCCGATTCGAAGCAGTACTTCAGGAATCCCTTGGGCGAACTCGTCTACTACCGCACCTACTCGAAGTGGATTCCGGAAGAAGGAAGACGCGAGACATGGATCGAGACGGTCGACCGTTACATGCAATTCATGCGCGAAAATGCAGGCAAGAAGCTGAAGGAAGCGGAGTATGCCGAGATCCGCGAGGCCATTTTAAAGCAGGAAGCGATGCCCTCCATGCGTCTTCTCCAATTCGCAGGCAAGGCCGCTCATGCCACCCATGTCTGCGCCTACAATTGCTCCTATACCGCTCCGAAGTCCTGGCAGGATATCGCCGAAGTGATGTACATCTCCATGTGTGGCACCGGTTCCGGATGGGGAGTGCTCTCAGAGAATGTGCAGCAGCTTCCGCAGATCAAGAGACAGACGGGCAAGATGCTTCCCCCGCACGTCATCGATGACTCGAAGGAAGGCTGGTGCGATGCCTTCGCGCTCGGCATGAGGACATGGGCTTCGGGACAGGATATCAAGTTCGACTTCTCGAAGCTTCGTCCTGCAGGCGCTCGCTTGGCTACGATGGGCGGGAAGTCTTCGGGTCCGGAACCTTTACGGCAGCTTCTTACCTTCACCCGTATGAAGATGCTTGCGAAGCAGGGCAAGCGCCTGGCCAATATCGATGTGCATGACATTCTCTGTAAGATCGGCGAAATAGTGGTTGCCGGAGGCGTACGAAGAAGTGCCATGATCTCGCTCTCTGACCTCGATGACAACGATATCAGGGATGCCAAGAAGGGCCAGTTCTGGAACACCGATCCTCAGAGAATGCTCGCGAACAATAGCGCCGTTTATCTCGAGAAGCCGTCCGCAGCCGACTTCATGGACGAATGGGTCGCTCTTATGAAATCAGGCTCCGGCGAACGAGGCATCTTCAATCGTGGCAGTCTTTCGAAGCAGCTTCCCGAGCGCCGTCTGAAGCAGTGGGAAGGCGAGGAGCAGCTTCCTTGGTACGGCACTAATCCCTGCGGCGAGATCATCCTTGAACCGAAGCAATTTTGTAATCTCTCCGAAGTGGTTGCCCGTTCGACGGACACGGAGGCAAGTTTGATGAAAAAGATCCGCATCGCGACGATCCTCGGTACCTTCCAGTCGACGCTTACCAATTTCCCGTACCTTTCCAAGGAATGGAAGGAGAATTGCGAACGCGAAAGACTCCTTGGCGTATCTATCACCGGTCAGTGGGATGCTCCGGCTGTGAGGAAGCCCGCCGTCATGAAGAGGCTCAAGGAAGAAACGATCAAGGTCAATAAGGCATATGCCAAGCGCTTCGGAGTGAGTGTCTCGACCGCCATCACCTGCGTGAAGCCCTCGGGCAACGGCTCGCAGACCTTCGACTGCTCCTCCGGCATGCATCCGCGCCACGCTCCGTTCTATATTCGCCGCGTACGCATTGCTTCGACGGACGCGCTCTTCAAGATGCTTAAGGATCAGGGCGTGCCGTACAACCCCGAGGTCGGACAGTCGATGGAGAATGCCACTACCTACGTACTTGAATTCCCGGTCAAGGCTCCGGCGGGTACGAAGGTCTTCAAGAACAATCAGTCTGCCATCGAGCAGCTCGAGTACTGGAAGATGGTCAAGGAAAACTTCACCGAGCATAACCCTTCCGTCACCATCTCCATCGGCGATGATGAGTGGATCCTCGTGGCCAACTGGCTCTATGAGAATTGGGACATGATCGGCGGTCTGTCCTTCCTACCGCGCGACAACCACGTCTACCAGCTCGCTCCGTACGAAGAGATCGACGAGACGCGCTACAATGAACTTATGAAGCGCTTCGACAATATCGACTTCTCGAAGATCGTCACCTACGAGATCTCGGACGAGACCGAGCAGAAGAAAGAATTGGCCTGCGTCGGAGGCGTCTGCGAGGTGGAAGTATTGCCTGAGGCTGCAACAGTTGCGTAATAGTGGCACGAGTTGGCGAAATTGATAGCGATTGCTATCATGGCCAGAGACTATTTCTTTCCCCGATGCTGAGGATATATGACCATAGCTGTCAGACCCGTACGCGGTCCGTCGTTTCAGGAGCTCGTGAGTCTTGTTGATGCAGTCACTCACAATTTCGGTTTCCACACCCTGAAAGACACCGCCCGCAATCAGGAAACCTGGACGGAATTCCAGGAGCGCATGCATATCTTCAAAGGGCAGCTCCACTACAAGGAAGGCGCCCGCTGTACTCCCGGAAGCTTGGATACTCAGATTTACTACACTAAGCGACGCCCGCTCGATCGGACCGTCAAGGTGCCGAACGACAAGATCAACGAGCTTACCCTCGCCTGGATGTGCGTCTTTCTGCGCTATTCGTATCGTACGAGCGCCGGACTCCATCAGACGCTGTCGAGGCTGAAGACTGAGGTTGTCTGGCTTCTCGGCCGATTCGGATACGACCTTCTTCCGGAGAGTGACCTCATGAAGATGAGCGCTCTCCACTGGGACGAGGCGGGGCTCATCTGGAGGATCGTCCAAGGCAACGACGGTGCGCTCGAGGCCGCTCTCTAGGAGCGGTCTTTTCATATGCTAAAATAGTGGCATGTCTATCAAAGTTGCAATCAACGGTGCCGGCCGTATCGGCAGAGCCTTTTATAAAATAGCCAAAGATAATCCAGAACTCGAAGTCGTCGCCATGAACGACTTGGGCGACATCGACAACATCGCCTACCTCATGAAGTACGACTCGGTCTACGGACAGAGCCCATTCAAAGTCGAAGTGAAGGCAGACAAGACCGCGCTTATCATCGATGGCAAGGAGGTGCAGTTCGTTTCGGAAAAGGATCCCACCATGCTCCCGTGGAAGGCTTTGAATATCGACGTCGTCGTCGAGTCGACGGGTCTCTTCACGAGCTACGCGAAGGCACAAGCGCATCTGACCGCCGGCGCCAAGCGCGTGGTGGTCACCGCTCCGATGAAAGACGAACCGGTTGCGGGCGTCGAAGGCGCGACGGTGCTTCTCGGCATTAATGAAGAGAAGCTTAGCACTTGTCAGATCACTTCGAACGCATCGTGCACCACAAATGCGGCTTCACCAGTCCTCGCTATCCTCGATGAAGCCCTCGGCGTTGAGAAGGCGGTTCTTAATACTGTCCATTCATACACGGCGTCTCAGGGCATCGTCGACGGGCCGAACAAGAAGGATTATAGAGAGGGCAGAGCAGCCGCTCAGAACATCGTCCCATCCTCGACAGGTGCGGCTATCGCGGTCGGCAAGGCGCTCACCCAGCTCGACGGCAAGTTCGATGGCATCTCGATCCGCGTGCCGACTATCGTCGGTTCGATCGCTGATATTACCTTTATTGCTAAGCGCGATACCACGGTCGAAGAAGTGAACAAGATCATGACGGATGCATCGAAGACCGACCGATGGAAGAAGATCTTCGAAGTGACAAGCGAGCAGGTGGTGTCCTCAGACATTAAGGGTGCGGTCCACGCCTCCATTGCCGATCTCAACTTCACAAGGGTTGTCGGAGGGAACCTCGTGAAGGTCCTTGCCTGGTACGACAACGAGATGGGGTACACTCATACGCTGGTCGATCATGTGGCCAAACTCGGTGCGACTCTGCACTAATTATAGAGAAATGAGCAATTCTTATCTCAAACGCACAATTCTCATTACTGGTATTCCTATTGTTATCTTTGCTGCGTTTCTCAGTTGGGCAGTAGGAGATCAGCAGCATACTTCAGCGAATCCTGTAGAGGCAATATGGTTTGTTAGTGCTATAAGCTTTTCATTAAGCGTGCTTGTTGTTATCTCTGCGAAGCAGTTTATGGGAAAGTTTGATGAAAATAAACGATTCTGGCTGAATGCGCTCGCTGGTCTGTTGGCGTTTATCTCGCTCGGCATTATTATTGCAGGTTACGATCTTTCTCAATGGACATAATATGAAAATCTTCATCGGTGCTGATCACGCGGGCTTCGGACTTAAGGATCTTATTAAGCAAGATCTTCTGGCTGCGGGACACGAGGTGGTAGATTGCGGCGCAGCGGAGTACAACGAGGACGACGATTACCCGGACTTCGTGATACCGATAGCTAAAGCTGTGTCTCTCGACGCGAACGCGAAGGGGATCGTCATCGGCGGCACCGGCCAGGGCGAAGCGATCTGCGCGAACAAGTTCAAAGGCATTCGTGCGGCGGTCTGGTACGGTTCAGGGAATCAGATTGCTTCGGACACCGAAAAGATCATCGAGCTCTCGCGCGAGCACAATGATGCAAATGTCCTAAGCATCGGCGCCCGCTTCGTCACTGAGGAGGAGACCCTGGATGCCGTACACCGCTGGCTCGAGACGCCCTTCTCCGGCGACGAGCGACATAAAAGGAGGATCGAGAAGATCCATAAGGTAGAAGCAAGTAGCGACGCTCATTAATATGCTCGGGAACATAATTCAGCGAATTCTAGGAACCGGGTTGGTGATCGTTGGCGCGATGTTTCTTTTGGTATCTCCGCTTGCTGCTGACGGCGGCCTGTCGGCATTTCTTTTCAGCCTCGCTTTCTCTGTTGTGCTTATAGTAGTAGGTCTTTACCTTGCGGTGGGGGGTAAAAAAGAAAACTCTGGGTCAGTGCAAGTTCTTGGAAAACGCGAAAAGAGGCGTTATATCGGTGGAATTTCGGCGCTCGTCATTGTATTCATCTATATACAAAAAGGCGGCCTTTATCTCGTTGACAAATTTTTCCCTGCTGCAAACGGTTCCACTAGTGCCAGCGACTCGATATTCGGAATAATTGTTGTGGGTTTGTATATAATTATTGGGATAATAATGTATGCCCGCTACAAATCAGAAGGTGAGTCTGCATTAAAGAAGATATGTGTGCGCATGTTCATTGTGTGTGCGATCTATACGACCGTTGTTGGATTAATCGTCTGGCGTCTTCAAGCCGTTACACATGGCTAACATCATCCCCGCAGTACTCGCTGATACGTACGACGACGTCGAGGAGAAGTTGTCTCTCTGCGCCGGGCATGTGGCGCTTGTGCATATCGACGTGATGGACGCGACCCTTACGCGGCTTGCGACCTGGCCATACAATGGACTCTCGGAAGAGTGGGAGAGGGTGAAGAGGGAAGAAGCGGGCTTTCCGTACTGGGAAGAGTTCAACTTCGAAGCACACTTGATGGTGAAGGACCCTGCGGCTATCGCCGAGGATTGGATCCGTGCGGGCGCGGAACGCCTTATCGTGCATTACGAATCCTTTGGGAACGATGACGCTTGTTCGGAAGCGCTTTTGAAGCTTGCTACCCACTTCGGCGAGGGCAATGAGCACTTGAAGATTGAGATCGGGCTCGCGGTCAATTTGTCGACGCCCGTATCAGCGATCCTTCCCCATGTGCTTGAGTGTGATTTCATACAGCTTATGGCGATAGATGAGATCGGTTCGCAAGGGCAGATGTTCCAAGAAGGAGCATTCAATAAGATGAGAGAATTGAAGGCCGTGTATCCGGAAACGATCATAGCCATAGACGGCGGAGTGAATATGGAAAATGCCGAGAAACTTGTGGAAGCCGGTGTCGAAAGGCTCGTCGTCGGCTCCGCGATCTTCAAAGCAGAGAACCCCTTTGAAGCATTAGAGGATTTGATACTGGAAGTGGAGTAGAATAGGGTCGGCGCTCAATGGACATTGCGCCGACATGATTTTGCAAAATCAAATGCACCTCACAGACGAAAAGAGAATAGCGCTCGAAGAGACAGCGAACAATATCCGCGAGTCTATTATAGAGATGCTTCTTGAGGCAGGTTCTGGTCACACCGCCGGCCCGCTTGGCATGGCGGATATCTTCACCGTTCTCTACTTTCATACGTTGAAGCACAATCCAGTGGATCCGACTTGGTCCGAGCGCGACAGGCTCGTGCTTTCGAACGGGCATATTTGTCCGGTACTTTATACTACGATGGCGTATGCCGAGTACTTTCCTAAAGAAGAATTGAAGACGCTGCGTAAGTTCGGCTCGCGCCTCCAGGGCCATCCTCATAGAGAGTGGCTGCCGATGCTCGAAACGAGTTCCGGTCCTTTGGGTGAGGGACTCTCGCAAGCTGTGGGTATGGCGCTTGCGGAGAAGATGGATGTGGGGACGAATACTGGTAAGCGCATCTACTGCATGATGTCTGACGGCGAGCTCGAAGAAGGACAGTCGTGGGAAGCGGCCATGCTTGCCGGCAAGGAGAAACTGAATAATTTAGTGGCCGTCGTCGACCGCAATAATATTCAGATCGATGGCTATGTCGAAGACATCATGCCGCTCGAAGGACTCTCGGATAAGTGGAAGGCGTGGAACTGGCATGTGATCGAGATCGATGGACACAATATAGATGAGATCACCAGCGCTTTTGAGCTTGCAAGAGCGGTCGAAGAGAAGCCGACGGTCATCATTGCACATACTATCCCAGGTAAGGGAGTGAAGGAATTTGAAAAGGATTACCGCTGGCATGGTTATGATCCCAATTCAAAAACTGCCAAGGAGGACTACAAAAAAGCTATTGATGAATTGCGTACTCTTGGGGGGAAAATTAAATCTGAACATCAATAGGATCAAACAGTATGCTTAATTCTGATCTCAAACTTAATACAAAAATGTTCGACGATGATGTCGAGCAAGTGCCGATCCGCAAAGGGTTTGGCGAAGGCTTGGTGCAGGCGGGAGAGGAGAATCCGCAAGTGGTCGGGTTGTGTGCGGATCTGACCGAATCGACGCAGATGTTTATGTTCAAGGAGAAGTTTCCTAATAGATTTATTGAAGTGGGCGTCGCCGAGCAGAATCTGGCATCAGTCGCTTCAGGCATGGCCGCCATGGGCAAGGTCCCTTTTATATCGAGTTATGCCATGTTCAGCCCCGGCAGGAATTGGGAGCAGATCCGAACGACGATCGCATACAACAACAGACCGGTGAAGATCGCCGGTTCTCACGCCGGAGTCTCCGTCGGCCCTGACGGCGGCACGCATCAGGCTATTGAGGACATCGCCATCACTCGCGTCATGCCTCGTATGGTCGTCGTCTCGCCGTGTGATGCCGTAGAGGCGAAGAAGGCGACAGTTGCCGTGTCAAAGACCGACACGCCGGTCTATCTCAGGCTTGCACGAGAGAAGACCCCTGTCATGACGACGGCAGAAACACCATTTGAAATAGGGAAGGCTCGCACATTCTGGATGAGCGAGAAGCCGAAGGTGGGCATCATTGCTACGGGTGCACTTTTGTATAAAGCTTTGCAGGCAGCTAAGGAATTGGAAGGAAGTATTGAGGTCGAGGTGCTGAATTTATCAACCATTAAGCCTCTCGATGCTGAAGTAGTCATTGCGCTCGCGAAGAAAGCGGGGAAGATCATTACGGTCGAAGAGCATCAAGTCGCAGGAGGTATGGGGTCGGCCGTCGGGGAATGCCTGGCGGAGAACTTCCCTGTACCCATACATTTCATCGGCGTCAGAGACCAGTTCGGCCAGTCGGGCACCCCTGAGGAACTCATCGAGTATTATGGGATGGGGAAGAATGCGATTATTGAAGCGGTGAAGAAGCTTATCTGATAGAATCACTTCAGATCCTCGGCCCGGAGAAAGCATGAGCCACGAACTGGCAGATCAGATTCGTAACGGAATCGCTGGTGTTGAATTCTTTATCATCCTTCTCCTTCTCATGGTGTTCGTACCGCCTCAGAACGAGAGAGCGAGTAATGCCGCGGAGAAAGAAAACGACTGGCAGGGCACTATTGTCGGGAATGACGCCGCGCAGAAATAGCGCGGCTTTTTATTATGAAATCTTTTGAGCCTTGAAATCGGGAGCGTTGGTGAGTTTTTGCAAAATGGCATCTTTCGAAAGGAGGCCTTTCTGTGCGCCGATTTGCTGGACGACCGAGGCGGAATTGACGGCAGACCAGGCAAGAGCTTCGGGCAATTCATTTCCAAGCGAAAGCGATGCGACGCAGGTCGAAGCGAAGGCGTCTCCGGCGCCGGTGCGCTCGAAGGCGTTGAGTCCGTCAGGGAAGACGGGGATGAACCAGGTGTCCGTGCCATTATATGCATAAGCTCCTTTCGGGCCGTCCGTAATAACCACGATCTTCGGACCGAGCTCGCGCATGCGCTTCAAGAGTTCCTGTACTCCAAGCGTCTCTATGCCGAGAATGACTCCCGCCTCTTCGACATTCGAAAAGAACATGTCGGCTCTTTTGTAGAACCGGGCGAGCTTGTCCTTGCCGAGCTTGATCTCATTTTTCCCCGGCTGGAAGGCGAAGTGGATATTCGGATGCGTATCGAGGTAGTCTGCGACGAACTCGTGATACGGGAAGGCCGTTTCGGCGACGGAACTAAAGTACATCCAGGAAGGCGTGCCGACATCGAGGAAGTTGTACTCGAAGGTCTCGTGCTTGGTGAGGATGGTGCGGTCGGGAGGGAACCAAAGAACGTAGTGATAGTTAGTTTTATGATCCTTGTGGACCTTCACGAACTTCGGGTCGACGCCCGATGCTTCGAGCGCGGCCAGGCATTCCTTGCCGTTCTCATCGTCGCCAATGTTCGAGACGAGGGCAGAGTTCAATCCAAGGCGGGCTGCCGAGACGGCGGCATTGGCTGCATTGCCCACCGCTGGGACGACGGTGACGCTTTCGTATGGAATCTTCTCGGCGAAGGGGAGGCAGATCTTGTAGCTCGATGTGTCCGGGGTGCCGGCGATCTCCGCTTCCTCGAGCTTGATGAAGGCATCCGTGAGCATGTCTCCGATGGCGATAAAGTCGTGCATTTGCGTTCCATAATAACACACCTCACCCCAGCCCCTCTCCTCGATATGAGTAGAGGGGAACACTCCCTTCTCCTTGCGTCTAGGAGAAGGGTCGGGGATGAGGTCTGCTATACTATTTTTATGAAAACATTACAGGAATGCATCAAGGAAGCAGGAGAGAAGGGGGTAGCCATCGGGCACTTCAATGTCTCGGACTCGGAAGGATTCAGAGCGGTCGTCGATAGCGCGAAGGAACTCGGGGTGCCGGTCATTATTGGCGTGTCCGAAAAGGAGCGCTCATTCCTCGGCGTGGCGGAGATCCGCGCGCTTGTCACGGTTGAGAAGGACAAGGGACAGCTCGTCTTTCTTAATGCCGACCATACCTACTCGGTCGAGGCGTCGATGGAAGCGGTCGACAATCACTTCGACTCGGTTATCATCGACGGCGCGGAAAAGCCCTTCTTCGAGAATATCATGATGACAAAGGAGGTGGTGAAGTACACCAAGGAGAAGTATCCGGACATGATTGTCGAGGGGGAACTCGGCTTCATCGGCACGGGCTCGATGCTTCGGGATGAGATCCCCGATGGAGTCTCCGAAGAGACGCAGACGACGGTCGAGGATGCGAAGACCTTCGTTCATGAGACGTGCGTCGATCTCTTCGCGCCCTCTGTCGGCAATGTGCACGGCCTGGTGAAGGGCGGCGAGCCGAAGTTGAACATCGCCCGCATCAAGGCCATTGCCGAGGCCGTATCCGTACCGCTCGTTCTCCACGGCGCTTCCGGCAATACGGATGAAGATGTCTCGGCTGCCATAGACGCCGGCATCAGGATCGTTCACATCAATACGGAACTCCGCCAGGCATATAAAAAAGGCATCGAGAAGGGGATGAGCTCGGATGAACTCGCTCCATACAAGTTCATGGCCGAAGGCGTCGAGGAAATGAAGAAGATCGTGACGCAGAAATTGAAGGTGTTCAACAAACTTTCCTAATGGTGCTGAAAGAAGAAATACAAAAGTTTTTCAAGGGCGAGGTAATGGACGACGATGCGACGCTTGTCGCCTATTCGCACGATGCGTCGCTTTTTGAAGTGCGGCCGAAGCTCGTGGTCTTCCCAAAAGACGCGAGCGATCTCGAAGCGCTGGTGAAGTGGGTCGGGGAGAACAAAAAGAACGATGCGACACTTTCTCTCACCGTTCGCGCTGCCGGCTCCTGCATGTCCGGGGGCTCGCTTAACGAGTCGATCATCGCCGACGTGACGAAGCATATGAATAAGATAGGGCCGATCCGGGCGCTCGGCACGGTCGTCGAGCCGGGCGTGTTTTATCGTGACTTCGAGCCCAAAACGCTCGAAAAGGGCCTTATTCTGCCTTGTTTTACAGCATCGAAGAATTTGAATGCCTTAGGTGGCATGATCGGCAACAATAGCGCCGGAGAAAAAACACTCAGATGGGGCAAGATGGATCACTTCGTTCTTCGTTCGAAAGTCGTCTTGAGCGACGGAAGCCAGATCGACGTGAAGCCACTTTCGCAATCGGAACTGAGGGACAAGATCGCACAAAATGATTTCGAAGGACATGTATACAGAGAACTCAAGAATCTTATCGAAGAGAATCGGGAGACGATCATAAAAAACAAGCCACGCGTCTCGAAGAATTCCGCCGGGTACTATTTGTGGAATGTCTGGGATGGTAACACGTTCGACCTCAATAAACTCATCGTTGGCTCGCAAGGAACTCTTGGTATTGTCACGGAAGCGGAGATCGGATTGATCGAAGTCGAGCCGGTATCGAAGCTCTATGTCATTTTCTTGAAAGACCTTTCGCATCTCGCTGAACTTGTGAACGAGATCCTGCCGACCGACCCCGAGACCCTTGAGTCCTACGACGATGCCACGATGAAGCTCGCTTTCCGTTTCTTCCCCGAAATGCTGAAGTCGATGAAAGTAAAGAATTTTCTGAAGCTTATCCTATCCTTCATCCCCGAAGGCTTGATGATGCTCCGCGGCGGAGGTATGCCGAAATTGATCGTCCTTGTCGAATACACAGGCAAGACCGAGAAAGAAGTCGAGAAGAAAATGAAAACACTGGACCAGAAGATCGCGCACTTCAAGTTCATCACTCGCGAAACGAGAAGCCAGGAAGAAGCCGACAAGTATTGGACGATCCGCCGCGAGAGTTTCAATCTCTTACGAAAGCATGTCCACGGCTCGCGCACCGCACCCTTCATCGACGATGTTGTCGTCCTGACCAAGGACATGCCGGCTTTCCTTCCGCGCATGAGGGAAATTCTCGATAGGAATAAGCTCGTGTACACCATCGCCGGTCACGCGGGCAACGGTAATTTCCACATCATTCCGCTCATGGACATGCATCATGCCGAGAATATCGACGTTATAAAGAAGGTCGGGGAAGAAGTCTACGACCTCGTCGGAGAATTTCATGGTTCGATCACCGGGGAACATAACGACGGCATCGTCCGCACGCCGTATCTCGGGAAGATGTTCTCTCCGGAAATGCTCGCGCTTTTCAAGAAGACCAAAGATATTTTCGATCCCCAGGACATCTTCAATCCGGGCAAGAAAGTGGGAGGCACGATCGAGTACATGGCCTCTCACATCGTCATAGAAAAATAAAAGATCCCGCTCGGGCGGGATCAGGATGGAGGGATCGCGGATCTTTGCTTGTCGCGGAGCTCGTTCAGGGTCTTCGAGTCCTCCCCGATGGTAATGCGTATTCTCTGTCTGAGGGTTTCGGACGAAGCTTTCCGCAGATTCACATTATTGTTGAGAATGCGCTGGGAAACCCTGTCGATCTCGATCTGAAGCTCTTCGGGTGACATTCCCTGTACCATCGCACACTCCGGAAAGGGCGAATCTCTGCCTATTTTTCCATCTTGATTA
>JAQBRN010000018.1 GCA_028286465.1 Parcubacteria group bacterium
AATCGTGGAAGTATGAAGCGGAGGAAATTTCCCTGTAGGTATTCTCCATCGGTACCCAGAGCTCGATGTCGTACTTCTTCACCTGGCCCAAACCGAGATCGCCGCCGCAATTGACCACCGTGTGATACGGGATGCCCAGGGACTCGATGAATTCTTCGGTGTTTCTGTTCAATTCTTCGTGCCTCTTCACCGACTCTTCGTGCGATGCTTCGCATAAGACGACCTGCTCGAGCTTGAAGAATTCATGGACGCGGATAAGGCCTTTCACATCCTTCGAGTGCGAACCGGCTTCTCTTCGAAAGCACGGCGAGAAGGAAAGGAATTTGTACGGAAGATTCCCCTTATCAAGAATTTCGTTCATGTAGTAGCCCATGGTCGCCACTTCGGCCGTGCCGGCCAGATATTCTCCGTCTTGCGTTTTATACAAATCTTCTTCACCCTGCGGGATCATGCCCGTGCCGAGAAGCGACTCGCGCTTCACCAAGGAAGGCACGATCATCGGAGTGAAGCCCTTCCCGAGAAAAAATTGCAAAGCATACTGCCAGATGGCGAAAGAAAGGAGCGCAGCATCGTTCTTCAAAAAGTATCCACGGAAGCCCGAGACCTTCGTCCCGCGCTCGAAGTCGACCATGTCGAGGGCCGTCATGATATCGACATGCGACTTCGGCTCGAAGTCGAAGGCCTTCGGCTCCCCCCATTTCTTCACCTCCTTGTTGTCCGCATCGGACTCGCCGTCGGGCACGGAGACGTCGGGGACATTCGGCACTTGAAGCATCATAGCCTGCCAATCGTGCATGACGAGCTTCTGCTCGCTTTCGAGCGCTTCGAGTTCGTCCTTGATCCTCTTTCCTGTTTCGATGTCTCTTGCGTCCGCCGCCGCCTTACGCTCGCGGTTCTTGTCGTCGATCTTCTGCACGAGCTCGCGGCGCTTGTCGTCCGCTTCAAGAAGCTTGTCCACATCGAAGTCGATGAGCTTTTTCTTCGCACCTAAGGCGATCAGGTCTTTATTCTCTCGTATGAATTTAATATCTAACATGTATGAATTGAACCGAATCGTCTGTTATTGATCGCGACTTCCCCGATGCTAACCGAGAGCAGGCAATGACAGACGATTCGGTTCCTCCAATGATACTATATATAGATAATGAGCGAAATCCGCGACCTTAGGCCGGATGAATACCCACCGCTTCTCCGGGAGATCCCGGAGCCGCCCGAACGTCTCCGTCTCTGGGGCTCTCCGCCCGATCTCGATAATAAATTCCTCGCTATCGTCGGTGCGCGCAAATTCTCCCACTACGGACGCGAGGCCACGGAATCCCTCATTGCAGGGCTTGCGGGATATCCCATCACCGTAGTCTCGGGCCTCGCTCTCGGCATCGATGCCATTGCCCACAGGGCAGCCCTTCGAGCAGGGCTCCAGACCATAAGCTTCCCCGGCTCAGGCCTCGACCGAAGCGTCTTGCATCCGCACTCGCATGTGAATCTGGCGGAAGAGATCATAGACAATGGCGGAGGCATCCTTTCTGAATACGACGACCTGATGCCTGCGGGCACCTGGACCTTCCCGAAGAGAAACAGGATCATGGCCGGCCTTTCTCATGCGACGATCGTCATCGAGGCCGAGAAGAGATCAGGCACCCTTATTACCTCGCGCCTCGCCACTGAATATAATAGAGACGTCGGTGCGGTACCCGGCCCCATATCGAGCCCGACCTCGGACGGCCCGCACATGCTTATGCGCCTCGGTGCGGCAGTCATTCGCGACTCACAGGACATCTTGGAACTTCTCGGACTGAAGTCCGGAGATACCCCTCTCCTTTTCGATACGGATGATCTGACACCCGAAGAAAAAGCACTTATAAAAATTCTCGAGCATCCCTGCGAACGCGATGAACTGGTGCGAAAGTCGAAGCTCGATATTTCGACCGCAAATTCGGTCCTCATGCTTATGGAAATAAAGGGCCTCATCAAAGAAGAACTCGGCGAGGTGCGGAAGACGTTTTAGTGCAGATATTTGCATTAAAAACATATCCATAGTATTTGTTACGTTATGAAGTTACTCATCGTCGAGTCGCCAAGCAAAGCGAAAACTATCGAGAAATATCTCGGGAAGGACTACCGCGTCGTCGCTTCCGTCGGTCATATTCGCGATCTTCCGAAGAATAATAAGAAAGCCATCGACATCCCCGGCGGCTTCATCCCCCACTACGAAGTCGTGAAGGGCAAGGAAGACGTCATTGCGAATATCAAAGCCCTCGCGAAGAAAGCCGACGAAATTTTCCTTGCCACAGACCCCGACCGCGAAGGCGAGGCCATTGCCTGGCATATCGCACAGGCCGTCGGCTTGAAGAACCCGAAGAGGATCGTCTTTCATGAGATCACGAAGGAGGCCGTCATCGAGGCTGTGGCTCACCCTCGAGAGATCGACATGCATTTGAAGGAAGCCCAGGAAGCCAGGCGCGTCTTAGACCGGCTCGTCGGGTACGACCTCTCGGGCATTATTTGGAAAAAGGTTCGCTACGGCCTGTCCGCCGGCCGCGTACAGTCTCCGGCTCTTCGTATTCTCGTCGAACGCGAGCGCGAGATCAGAGCCTTCAAGCCAGAAACATTCTGGAAAATTCTGGCCCATCTTGAAGACAAAAAGAAAAACGATCTCGCTTTCGAATGCTCGGTCGAACCGCGAGACAAAAAGGAAGTCGACACCATTCTTAAAGAAGGCGAAGCGGGCACATGGAAAGTGACGGACGTGAAGGAGACGGAAGTGAAGCGTGCTCCCCGTCCGCCGTTCATTACATCGACCCTGCAGCAGGCAGCCTCCTCGCGCCTCGGCTTCGCCCCAGCACGCACCATGATGATCGCCCAGCGTCTCTATGAGGCCGGACACATTACCTACATGCGTACCGACTCGACGAATCTTTCCGTGCAGGCGAAGAAAGAGATCGAAGCCATCATCACTTCGAAATTCGGCGCGAATTATTTCGAACCGCATTCCTTCGCGAAGAAAAGCAAGAACGCCCAGGAAGCGCACGAAGCTATCCGCCCGACGCATATGGATAAGGAAAGCGCCGGCATTAATGACGAGCAGAAGCGGCTCTACCAGCTCATCCGAAGCAGGACGCTTGCCACCCAGATGAAGGATGCCGTGGTCATGCGTACGAAGATCGTGGCCAATATCGACGGAGAAAAGATCCCTGACTTTCATCTCAACGGTTCGCGTATCCTCTTCGACGGCTGGACGAAGGCGGACCCGGCTGCACAGGGCGAGGATGTCATTTTGCCGGTGCTTACGAAGAGCGATCCCTTGAAGCTTTTGAACATCAATGCCGAAGAAAAGCAGACCGAACCTCCCGCACGCTACTCCGAAGCCGGACTCATCAAGGAACTCGAGAAGCGCGGCATCGGCAGGCCGTCGACCTATGCTTCGATCATCAAAACCGTCGTTGATCGCGGCTATGTGGAGAAGATACAGAAAGCACTGAAGCCGACAGATACAGGAGAAGTCGTCTCGGGCTTTCTTGAAGACAATTTCAACGAATACATTTCGGATTCCTTCACCGCCGAAATGGAAGACGAGCTCGACGACATCGCCACGGGCACACGTACATACAAGAAGACGCTCACCGACTTCTACGGCCCCTTCGAGAAGGATGTGAAGGACAAGGGCAGCTTGGCCAAGGCGACAGACCTCGGCGCCGCTCCGGATAAATTCAAGTGTCCCGTGTGCGGAAGCTCGATGATCGTGAAGCTCGGCCGCGGCGGACGCTTCCTCTCCTGCTCGCGCTTCCCCGACTGTGTCGGCGCGCTTACTATCGACGGCGAAGAGATCAAAGCAGATGAGCCGATAGGTATCGATCCCGTCTCAGGTCTCCAGGTATATGTGAAGACCGGCCGCTTCGGGCCGTTTGTCCAACTCGGCGAAGAAGCCAAGGGCAAAGGAAAGCTCAAGGAGAAGGCCAAGAAGGCGTCTATTCCGAAAGATAAAAAACTCGATGAGTTAACGCTCGAAGACGCGCTCGTTTATCTCTCGCTTCCGCGCGTCTTAGGTAAGCATCCTGATACTGGAGAAACAATCACGGCAAATATCGGCCGCTTCGGACCGTACATTGTGCATCAAACAGATTTTCGCTCACTCAAAACAGATAACCCATATACCATCACCTTCGAGCGAGCATTAGAAATATTAAAGGAACCGAAGAAGACACGAGGATTCAAAAAGAAAGCTGAGAAATAAAGTTTTCTTGATATTGACTTTTTTATAATTAGTGCTATTATTAATACCAGAGCATCATCCTCACCCTTCACAGGAAGGCCGCGTGCAGACATTCAAGCCGGGCGATGAAATCATCGTGAAGGTTGATGGCAAAGACCGGAAGACGGTCATCGATGCGAACGGTGTGCAGCGGTTCGCGACCGATTCGCTTCTCGTGTACCTCCACAAAAGATTCAACATCGATCTCAACCGTTTCAAGATCGATGCCAATGGCGGCGTTGTGTCGTCGGAAGATCACATGAGATACACCGTGGAGACCGGCGTTTCGGTCGACGGATTCTGTGATCTCTTCCCCGACGCCATCGTCGAAAATCCGTTGTGGTAACTCACCCACCCCGGCAGAGAAAATCTGCCTTCGGGTGGGTTTTCTGTTTTATATTTATACAGTGAAATTTGTCACCGAGTAGAGATCCTCATCCCCTTTTTCCATTTCTTCCTTCGCTCCTTCGGACATGTCGAGCTTCTCATCTTCGGTCGGGAGCGGGATTTCTTCCGCTTTTACTTCCGAGATCGGAGTCACTTCCTGCGACAGCTTCTCGAGCAATGCGCGCAGATCGTTCGGAGAGAAGAAGTCGATGGTGAGCTTGCCTCCTTGTTCCCCGTCCGGTTCGCCCGGTCGAGCAGGCCTCTTCTCTATACGCACTCTCGTACCAAGCGATGCCTTGAATCTGTCTTCGAGGTCCATCAGTTCCGGATCCATGAGCTTCCTTGCGCGTTCGACGGCGATGTGGCGGGCGATGGATTCCGCTTCGCGGACATTCAGCTTTTTGAACATGATTTCCTTGAACAGGGTCTCCTGCTCTTCCGGTCGGTCGATGAGCATCATGAGCGGGCGTGTGTGGCCTTCGTTGATCTTGCCTTCGGCGAGCGCCTGCTGGATG
>JAQBRN010000028.1 GCA_028286465.1 Parcubacteria group bacterium
ATCCGGCGGGGAAGAAGTAATGAAGGAATTCACCGATACATCCGAACGCGACGAATTCTTGGCGAGAGAGCTCCTCGACCTTGAGAAGTCCGCTGAGAGCTTACGTGCGCTTATTAAGGATCTCGAAGAAAGGCTTACGACGGAATTCTCCTCAGGCATCGACAAGATCAATATCGAATTCGGCGCGCTCTTTACTCAGATGTTCGGTGGTGGGGAAGCGCATTTGACGCTTGTGAAGGAGAAGAAGAAAAAGGCGGAAGTTATTCTTGAGGGCGGTGAGGAAATGGATGATGAAAGCGAAAGCGACGAAGTCGTACAGGAAGGGCTCGATATATCGGTATCCCTACCTCGCAAGAAGATTCGCGGATTGATGATGCTCTCCGGCGGCGAGAGGGCGCTCACGTCCATCGCGCTTCTCTTCGCCATCTCCGCGGTCAATCCGCCGCCATTTATTATTCTCGACGAAACGGACGCTGCGCTCGACGAAGCGAACTCCCGCCGCTATGGCGATATGGTGACGATGCTTTCCAAGCACTCCCAGCTCATTTTAATAACCCACAACAGGGAAACGATGTCGCGCGCCGGCGTCATTTATGGCGTGACGATGGGCTCGACCGGCATCTCGAAACTTCTTTCTATCGCCTTTGACGAAGCCGTGCAGGTGGCGAAGTAATTCATATAAAAAGTCCTCCAAACGGAGGACGGTTTTCGAACTATGCCGCATACGGCCGGCACACCTTGGCCTTGAGCGCCTGGAAGCGCAATGCGAACGTCGGGTTCGACAGCGTGCCGATGTCGGCGAGGAGAGGAGCCGTGCCGCAGGTGATCTCGGCATAACGATCTTCCTTTCTCCATTGCTCGCGGAGCGCCGCTTCGCGTTTTGCCTTGCGTCTCGCTTCGGCGCCGGGGGCGACGATCGTCTCGACAAATTTATATGCAAGAAACGCTGTAATGAGGACGAGACCGATGAAGGAGAGCGTAGCGGCAATTTTCAGAACCAAGAGCCATTCCAGCATCGTATCGACTCCAGGCAAGCTTATGCCGTAGATAATGAGTGCCGTGAGTACCCAATACGCCGGACGCAGGAGTCCGAACACGAACATGTAGCTTTCGCCCTTCGCATTAGAGCCGAAGAAGTCGTTCACTCCGGCGAAGTAGCCATTGGCGAAGTCGCTCCTTCTCGAAGGATCGCCCTTCCAAGTCTCCGAGATGCTGTCTCTCAGAGGATGGAAGATCGTTTCGAGATTAACGCCCCGCACACCCATGAGAATGGTGAACGTTGCGTAGAGCGTCCGCCAGAAGGTCATCCAGATGACGAATGCGAGCATGACGGGCGGCTGAAGGGTGTAAGCCAGAAGCCGACGCTGCCGGAAGTCGCACTGATCCTTCGGATCGTACTTGTGCCAGAGGTTGACCCACCACTTCTCGAATCGCGACGGCTCGCCGGCGAAGAATTCTTCGCCAACGGTGATATCGAGAAATGCGGTTGTATCCCTTAGGATGTCACCCCCTTCGAGATCAGACAAGCTGAGACGCCACGGCTCGAATGTTTTGTCATTTTCGTCGAAGCCGAACGGACTATAGATGCTGTACTCGTAGGCTTTTGAGTTGCGCTGATCGAGAACGCGATTCCTGAGCTTGCGCGTATTGTCGGCCCAAACGATCGCGGCATTGACCTTGTTCGTGCCCGCTTTGCGGAAACTTACGTAGTCGATGGCTTGGTCGAGCGGGACGAGACGTCTTTCGGTCTCTTGTCCCAGATCGTCTTGCACCGAGAGGAGCATCTGTGGATCGACTGCCCCGGCTGCCCTCAGCTTTTGGAGCAGGTCCGGGGAGAGGCACCAGCGAATGGGAACGACAGGGTCTGCCGTTTCGCCTCGAACATCTGCAATGATCTGAAGCATGCGCGTATCCTGTGAAGGAGTGAGGAAAAGACAACGAACAAAATTCTTTCTGGAAATTACCACATGCTTATAGATATGTAAAGAGTTGTCGAGTTGCAATGTAGGGCCGACTCTCGTACTATCGCTCAGGGCAGTACATACTCAAGGAGACTCCGATGACGGGCAACGACTCTGGGAAATCGAACGGGGCGAAGAAGCCGCAGGGCTTCGCTACCATGAAGCTCAGCAACCCCGACAGACAGAAGGAGATCGCAGCCAAGGGCGGCAGGGCGGCGCACTCGAGGGGCGTTGCGCATGAGTTCGATTCCGCTGAAGCCAAGGAAGCCGGCAAGAAGGGCGGACTGACTGTCAGTAAGAATATCGAGCATATGCGCGAGATCGGCCGTCGCGGCGGAGCAGCTCGCGGCAGGGCAAAGCCTCCGGAAGTTGGGAAGACGCTTGCCGAACTCGAGACCGAGTTCGAGCACACGAAGTAGAAGCGGCACAGAGCCGCTTTTTTCATATAAAAAAACCGCGTATGCGCGGTTTAGGTAAGAGTTGCTTCTCGCGTGGCGGAAGAAGGAAGCGTTGCTTGGGAGATGCGGTCGGTCTTCCTCACTTTCGCACGGTCTCGGGCGCGGATCTCTTCCATGACGAGATTGAATTGAAGTTCCGTGAGAGGTTCGAAGATGGTGAGAATGTCTCCGACGCACTCCCGGTCGGCGAATTCCGCCAAATGCCGTTCGGTGATGACGGGCCCCGTCGCTCCCACGATCTTCCATCGCGGAAGCTTGGCGTGCGGAGCCGGATCGAGAAGCTCGATCCTCAGGGGTCTGACGCGCTTTTCGGCCTCTTCGAGCGAGATAAGGTGAATGTAGCCATCATCGTCGACGAGCGCACGTATCGCTTCTCGGTTCATCGTTTCTCCTGTGCTGGTTCTTGAAAGACTTTACGCCTCGACGAATGCGAAATCAAGCACCTTCCTTTCCGCATCGGCGTTCGTTAATTTCACGCGGACCTTGTCGCCGAGCTGGTACTTCCTGCCGCTCTTCTTGCCGATGACGGCGTACATTTTCTTATCGAGCTCGTAGAAGTCGTCGGTCATATCCTTCAAGCGGACCATGCCTTCGGCCTTGGTGTTCACTTCTTCCACATACACGCCCCATTCCGAAACACCGGAGATCGTGGCGTCGAATTCCTCGCCGACATGATCCTGCATGTACTCGACCTGTTTGTACTTGATGGATCCGCGTTCGGCTTCGGCGGCTTCTATTTCGCGCTCGCTCGAGTCGTCGGCCATTCTTTGGTACTTGGCGATCTCGTCCTGCTCGATCTTCCCATGCGTGAGGTATCTAAAGAGGAGCCTGTGAACGAGGAGGTCCGGATAACGGCGGATCGGAGAGGTGAAATGGGTATAGTACTCGAAGGCCAGGCCGAAGTGTCCGATGTTTGCCGTCGAATAGACGGCCTTCGACATGGAGCGGATGGCGGCGGTCTTCACGAGTGCTTCGACGGGCGAGCCTTCGACCGAGCGGAGCATCTTCGTAATATCCTGAGCGGTCGTCTCTCCTTCGTGGTTCTTGAGTTCGAAGCCGAGTGCCTTCACGAAGGCAGCGAGAGTAACGATGCGATCACGATCCGGCGCGTCGTGGATGCGGTAGATGCCGGCGGCTTTCTGATTCTTCTCCGTAGCCATGGAAAGCACCTTCGCCACTTCGCGGTTCGCTAAGAGCATGTAATCCTCGACGAGTTTGTGGGTATCCTTTCTTGTCTTCTTATAGACGCGGATCGGTTTGCCCCTTTCGTCGAGTTCGAAGCGCACTTCTTCCGTTTCGAATTCGATGGCGCCGTTTTTGAACTTCTCCTCGCGGAGCTTGTAAGCGATCTTGTTCAGGGTGTCGAGCTCTTCGAAGAACGTTCCTTCTTTTTTATCCAAAATTTCCTGGGCCTCTTCATAAGTGAAGCGCTTGTCCGATTCGATGAGGGTTCTGCCGAACCAGCGATCCGAGACGTGTCCTTCGGCGTTCATGATGAAGACCGAGGAGAAGGCGTACTTGTCTTCATTGGCATTCAGGGAACAAAGGTCGTTACTCAGAATTTCCGGAAGCATCGGGATAGTGCGGTCGACGAGATAGATCGAGGTGCCGCGCGACTTGGCCTCGCGGTCGAGGGCCGAGCCCGGAGTAACGAAGTGGGAGACGTCGGCGATATGGACGCCGATCTCGAAGTTGCCATCATCGAGCTTCTTGAAGGAAATGGCATCGTCGAAGTCCTTGGCGTCGGCCGGGTCGATGGTGAAGGTCGTCGTTGTCCGCATGTCGCGGCGATCCTTGGTGTGGTCTTCTTCTTCGAATTTCTTCTTCCAATCGTTCGCTTCGCGTTCCACATCGGCGGGGAAGTCGATCTCGAAGCCAGCTTCATACACAAGAGACTTCATTTCGGCATTGTGTTCGCCTTTCTTTCCTATAAGCCGAATGACCTTGCCTCTCGGACTCTTCTTGGCGTCGGGCCAGTCAGTCATATGCGCCTGGACTTTGTCTCCCTCTTTTGCTCCGAGCGTGTCCGCAGGATCGATCGAGATGTCTCTATACATGCGCTTGTCGTCGGGTACAAGAAAGTATGCAGCGCCCGCTTTCTCAAGCGTGCCGACGAAGTCCGTTTTCTTGCGCTCGATGACTTCCGTCACTCGGGCAAGCTTTCTGCCGTAGGATTCTCGGCCCAAGGGCTCGACTCGCACATGGTCACCATTGAGTGCGGTGTTGATGTCGTCCGGGCTTATTTCGTAGTCTTCTTCGGTGTTAGGGATAGGGAAGTATCCGACTCCCTTGCCTGTCACGCGGATAATGCCTTCGAGGTTCTGTGTTGCTGTCATATCGGCTTACTATACCAAATTTTAGATATCCGTATAATTAATAAGAGCTGCTCCACATTCAGGAGGTTTCCGTGGAAGACTATGTCTCCGGGGGCCTCTTCGCTCCCAAAAGTATTTTGCATGCCGTTGCTCCGAGTCAGAAGGAATTCAGATCGGAAGATGCTTTCAAGGAAATGCCGGTGTATATCACCCAGACGTTCCATCGGCTGTATATCGGCAAGATCGAGAGCGCGTCCTTAGGCGAAACGCTTGAGATCAGTACTGTCGCGCGGGCGTCGAATGTAGTCGAAGCATACAATGCGTTCGGGCCCAGGGCGTGCACGACCCTCTATCAGTTTCATTATATCCTCTCGGAACAGATCAGGATCGGCATAAAGGCGCTCTCGGCTTCCCTTGATTGCACGAATGTTTTCTTCATCAAGGGACGGGACGGCAAGGTGCATCCGGCATGCATCAAGTGTCTAGGCTCCGGTCATTGGAAAGTATACGCAAACCATCTGATCCCCGAAGCGCCTCTTGGCAAGGGCGACCAGATCTTCTCCCTCACGTAATGTGAGGGGTTTTGTTCCCCCATAATCCGAACGTCCTGTTTGACAATTATGCTGTTTTTGTTACCATACACCGACATGTTAAAGATCAGATTACAGAGAGTTGGACGCAAGCACGAGCCGGCATTCCGCCTCGTTTTGACCGATTCCAAGAACTCGACCAAGTCAGGCCGCTTCAAGGAGATCCTCGGATCGTACGATGCTCGGAAGGACGTTGACCTCGTGAAGACCGACCGCGTCAAGTACTGGCTCAGCCAGGGTGTCGGCCTCACCGGCTCCGTCCATAACCTTTTCATTAAGCACAAGGTCATCGACGCCAAGAAGATCAACGTTCTTCCGAAGAAGACCTATACTGCTCCCGTTGCCGAAGCCATTCCTGAGACTCCCAAGAAGGAAGAAGCAGCTGCTGAGCCTGTCGTTGAAGAAACTCCAGTTGCAGAACCCGCAGCCGAAGAGATTCCCGCTCCTGACACAGCTCCCGCTGAATCCACACCCGCGCCCGAAGCTCCCGTGGTAGAATAAAATCTGGTTTCCGACTTATTTCCGTAACAGCACCACCATGGATGACACACAGTTTCTTGAATTTGTCGTGAAGGCGCTCGTCGAGCACCCGGACGATGTCAAAATAAAACGAACCGTCGATGAAATGGGCGTCCTCATGACTCTCGACGTCAACCCCGAGGACATGGGCAAGGTCATCGGCCGTTCCGGCAATACCGCCAAGGCCATCCGTATCCTCTTGCGAGTCGTCGGCATGAAGAACAATGCCCGGGTCAATTTGAAGATCAATGAGCCTGTCGGCGGCACCGGCGGCTTGAACCGCAGCGCAGATGGCGCAGCCGCAGCACCCCGCA
>JAQBRN010000005.1 GCA_028286465.1 Parcubacteria group bacterium
ATCTTGATTAATGAACGTCAATCCGGTAGGATGTGGGAATGGTAACGTTAAAGGCAGAAAAGAGAGACGTATCCGTCAAAGCAAAGGCACTTCGCCAGGCAGGGTTCATCCCGGCCGTGTTTTATGGCAAGAAGGAAGCTTCGACCCCGATTTCCATTCCGATGGTAGATTTCCTGAAGGTATGGAAGGAGGTCGGCGAGTCTTCGGTCGTCTCACTTCAGACCGCTGACGGTATCGTGGAAAGCCTCATTCATGAGGTGGATTTCGATCCCGTTTCCGGCAAGCCTCTTCATGCGGACTTCTATGTCTTCGAGAAGGGTCATAAGGTGGAGGTCGAAGTGCCGCTCGAACTCGAGGGCGTATCGCTCGCAGTCAAGGATCTTGGCGGTACGCTCGTTCGCGTGCTCCATGCGTTGAAGATTGAGGCCATGCCGAAGGATCTTCCGCATAACATTACAATCGATATAAGTTCGCTCGTGGATTTCCAGAGTCAGATTCTTGCAAAGGACATACAGCTGCCAACCGGCGTCGAACTCAAGGAAAATCCGGAAGAAGTCGTGGTGCTCGTCTCCGCACCGCGTGAGGAAAAGGAAGAGGAAGTCGCCCCAGTCGATCTCTCGGCTATCGAGGTGGAAGCGAAGGGCAAAGAGAAGGAAGGAGACGAAGCAGCACCGGCCGAGGACGCAGCAGCTGCTTAACGAGCGGACAGAAGCTCATTATGCAATTTTTCAAACGTGTTCTTATAGCTTTTTCTATTATTGCGGCCATATTCGGATCTCTTCCGGCCGTGACGTTCGCGCAGGCGGCGAGTGCCTGTACCTCCGATATCTCGGGCCGTTCGAAGGCGGAACTGCAATCCGATCTCGATGCTTGTAATGCCGAGATCGCCCAGTGGACGAGCGTTTTAAATAGTACGAAGCAGCAAAGCGCCTCATATCAGCGTGATGTTTCCGCTCTGACGGCGAAGATCAATGCCGCCCAAGCAAGCATCAAGGCGAAGAATATCGCCATAACGAACCTCTCACAGGGTATTGCCGAGAAGCAGAGCGTTATCAATACGCTGAACGGCAGACTCGAGCAGGGCAAGCAGTCCTTGTCCGAAATTTTAAGAAAGACCAATCAGATCGACTCTTCGTCGCTTGCCGAAGCAATGCTTAGCGACAAGGACCTGTCGGACTTCTTCATCGATGTGAACACGTACGTCTCGACCGAGAAATCGATGGAAGATCTTTTCAATGAGATCAGGGGTACGAGAACGCAAACCGAAGCGGCCAAGGCCGACCTCGATCGCCAGAAGCAGGCGGCGGCAGATGCAGCTGCCCAGCTCGCTCTTCAAAAGAAGCAAGTCGAGTCGGATAAGGCTGCGAAGAACCAGCTCCTCTCGGATTCTCAGTCGAAGGAAAAGAGCTATGCGCAGGTACTCGCTGATCGCCAGGCCAAGGCTGCCCAGATACGCGCCGTGCTGTTTCCGCTCGCGGGCGTCGATTCACAGATCCAGTTCGGTACGGCCTTGGCCTATGCGACTGCAGCTGGTGCGAAAACGGGCGTCCGACCGGCGCTTATCCTCGGCATCTTGCAGCAGGAGTCGAACCTCGGTGCCAATGTGGGCACCTGCGTCATCACGAACCTGACCACGGGAGAAACGAAGAGTATCACTTCGGGCAAGGTCTTCCCGAACGGCATTCATCCGACGCGCGACCTGCCGCTTCTGCAGGCAATCGTCACCGGTCTCGGACGCGATCCTTTAACGACGAAAGTTTCCTGTCCGATCGGCGGCGGTTATGGAGGAGCCATGGGCCCGACGCAGTTTATCCCTTCGACATGGAAGATCATCGAGGGCAAGGTCGAGTCTGCTCTCGGCGAGGCTCTTGCCGATCCGTGGAATCCGCGTGATGCGATCTATGCGACCGCTTTCATGCTTTCCGGAGACGGAGCGGGCGCCCAGACATACGATGCGGAACGCAATGCCGCCTGCAGATACTATTCAGGCAAGGCCTGTTCGGCCGGCGTCGGTGCGAGCTACGGTACCCAAGTGATGGCGAAGGCAACGGCTATTCAAACGAACATTGACGCATTGCAAGGCATCTAAACTGTGCTATAGTACTTTCCACAATGAAAAAGGAAATCCATCCAGAGAACTACAGGCCGGTCCTCTTCGTCGATAGCTCGAATGGCACCGAATATGTCGTATCTTCGACCGTGCACTCCAAGGATACGGCCAAGGCAAAAGACGGCAAGGAATATCCCGTCGTTCGCATCGAAATCTCCTCGTCTTCTCATCCTTTCTATACCGGACAGGAGAAGGTCATGGATGCCGCAGGCCGCGTGGAACGCTTCAAGCAGAAGCAGGCCAAGGCAAAGAAGTAACTACCGCAAAAGCACACCATCGCCTGCTCTCGGTCCACGAGGGGAAGTCGCGATCGATAGTGTGCTTTTTTGCTACAATTAATGTGATGGAAAACGATATTCAAAAGTATAAAGACAACCAGAAGACCTCGTATCTTGCGAGCGTTTTAGAAAATCTTTTGAAGCAAGAAGCGGACACTAAAGAGATGGCCGCATCAGATCCCGAGATGGCGAAGCTCGCCGAAGAGGATCTGAAGAATATCGAAACCCAAAAGAACGAACTCCTCGATCAGATGAACGCGATCCTCGAGGCGGAAGAGAAGGAAGAAGAATTCCCGAACGAGATCATCCTCGAAGTGAGGGCGGGCGCGGGAGGGGATGAAGCCGCGCTCTTCGCCAAGGAGCTTGCGGACATGTATCGAGCCTATGCCAAGCTCCAAGGCTGGGGGGTCGAAGTGATCGACGAATCGCAAACAAGCATCGGCGGATACAAGGAAGCCTCGTTCGAGATCCACGGTATCGGCGTTTACAAGAAAATGCGCTTTGAGACCGGCGTGCATCGTATTCAGCGCGTGCCCAACACAGAGAAGAATGGCCGCGTCCACACCTCGACCGCATCCGTTGCCATTTTGCCTATCAGAAAGCGCACCACGATCGAGATCAAGCCGACGGATATCGAGATCGAAACCTCGCGTTCGGGAGGAGCAGGCGGACAGAATGTGAACAAGGTGGAGACGGCGGTGCGCATCATCCACAAGGCCACAGGCATCGACGTGCGCTCGACCTCGCAGAGGAACCAGTTGAAGAATAGAGAAATGGCCATGTCGCTTCTTCTGGCGAAGCTCCAAGCCAAGAAGGATGAGGAAGAGGCATCGGAGTATTCTGCCGACAGAAAGTCACAAATCGGCACCGCCGGAAGATCGGAGAAGATCCGCACCTATAACATCCTTCAGGATCGCATTACCGATCACCGCATCAAGACCTCCTGGCACAATATCGAGAAGATCTTCCTGGGCTATATGGATCCGATCATCGACGCGCTTGAGAATGCAAAGGAATTTGGTTCAGGTGACGAAACGGATGAGTAACTTGACAACATAGTTTTTTCCCGTATTTTATATATCAGAAGGCTCTGGTGAGTGGAAACGCCGATGCAGTCGTTAGACAGGGCTGTCCCACTCTCATTAGGTGGCGTCCGCGCTAGATTCCTAACGGGTCGCTCATCAGGGCCGAGTTTGTACTCAAAACATTGAGTGCAAGGGGTTTGGGTCTGCGGGCCCAAACGAGAACCCGCGGTGCGGCTTCAGGCCGTACTGTGAGGCCCAGGGAAACCTGGGCCTTTGTATTATCTAAGGTTGCGAATAAGGGAAGGCTTTTCCGAAGCCTGTCCCGCCCCTTGACTTTTTAGAAATAATATGATTATCTAAGTTTAGATTCAAGAAGTTCTATCTCAACCCGTGAGGCAACAATGCGCTTCTGTATCCTGTTGGTGAGCCTTCTTGTGGCCCTGCCGCTTCATGCTCAGAACCCGAACCGCACACTCTTCGTTCAGGGTAGGGTAATCAGCACTCGGGTTGCGACCGGCTTGTTCACCCTTAGTCTGAGTGAGCCTCTGCCATCCTCAAACTGCTTCCGCCAAGGGGAAAAGACCAAGGGGACGAGCCGTTACGAATGTTCCGACTCGTCGGCTCTCTCCAAGAAGATCCTCGACATTTTCCTTACTAAGAGGATGCAGGAGACGGATGTCGATCAGTGGATCGTGTATGTTGTAGTCATGCGTAGCTACCGTCCCTTCCTTGAAGTATCAAGCGAGAATCTTCCCGCGGTGCTCGAACGCCTCCCGGAGATCCTTGCAACCATCGAACGCGAGACCGGGCTGCGATTGCAGTACTTACCACCCATGCAAGGGGCGAAGGTGGACCCGTTTTGACGGGTCCTTTTCATATCCATGTTGCCAAATAGGGCCCTTTTTGTTACTATATCCCGACATAAATATGGCAGGTAAAACCAATTCAGAAGGCAGGATCGGAGAGCTCTTCAAGGCAGGAGCTCATTTCGGCTTCGTGAAGTCGCGCAGGCATCCGAGTGCCTTGCCCTTTATCTTCGGACAGAAGAACAAGGTCGAGATCTTCGACCTCGAAAAGACGAATATCGAACTCCAAAAGGCGCTCGATTACGTGAAGTCGATGGGCAAGGAGAACGCCCAGGTCATTTTCGTCGGAGGCAAGTCCGAAGCTCGCGAGGCTATCAAGGCGGCTGGCAGGGAGCTCAATATGTCCTTCGTTCATGGCCGCTGGATCGGAGGTACTCTTACCAATTTCTCGGAGATCAAGAAGCGCCTTCAGAAATTCGAAGAGCTCACTACACAGCGCGAGAAGGGTGAACTCGGCAAGTACACCAAGAAGGAACGTCTCCTCATCGACCGCGAGATCGCGAAGCTCGAAGTCTACTTCGGCGGCATCGCATCCATGAAGGGTCTTCCGAAGTTTCTTGTTGTCATCGATCCAAAGAAGGAATCGATCGCTATTTCAGAAGCGAAGAGAATGAAGATCCCCGTCGTCGCTCTCGCAGGATCGGACGTCAACCTCTACGAAGTCGATCACGCTATTCCAGGCAACGACTCTTCACGCCAGGCCATAGCCTTCATTCTCGGCGAGATCGTCGCCGCATACAAGGAAGGCCAAAAGGAAGCCGTGCCCAAGGAAGCAGTTCCAGCGGTTCAGGCTTAAGTTTTCATTACAATTTAATTACGCTCTTTCGTATGATTTCAGCATCTTTAATCAAGGAACTCAGAGAAGCAACGGGACTTTCCATAGCAGAATGCCGCAAGGCACTTGAAGAAGCAGAGGGAGACATGGCTAAGGCTCGCATCATCCTTCAGAAGAAGGGCTCGGAGATCGCAGCCAAGAAGGGCGACAGGACTCTTGGAGCGGGTGCCGTTTCCGCATATATCCACGCGTCCGGTGCGGTCGGCGTCTTGGTCGAGCTCTCATGCGAGACGGACTTCGTGGCGCGTAACCCAGAGTTCCAGGCCATTGCCCGAGATATCGCCATGCACATCGCCGCCTCATCTCCGAGCTACTTGAAGCGCGAAGACATTCCCGAAGACGAAAGGAACAAGGTCACGGAAACCTTGAAGGAGGAAGTGAAGGACAAGCCGGCCGACATGCAGGAGAAGATCCTCGCAGGGAAGGTCGATGCATACTTCGCGGACAAGGTCCTTCTCGAGCAGGCCTTCATCAAGGATCCGGAGAAGAAGATCCAGGATCTTGTGAACGCTGCCGTGCAGAAGTTCGGCGAGCGCACCGAGATCCGCCGCTACTCCCGCTTCTCAACCTCCGAATAATTTCTATAGTAGAATATGCTCATGACTCTCGAGATTATCTTTCTCGCTTCGGGCGCGGGGTTAGTCGTGCTTCTTCTGACCAAGATGCGCCAGCTTTCCTCGAAGAAGGATCCCCTGCTTCTCCGCGTCATCTCCCTCGGCGATGCGCGCATGAGAGATCTTTCGCATCAGGGCGCGCATTTCTATGCCGATTCAAAGGAGGATCTCGAATTCTTCTGGAAGAAGTCTCTGCCGCTTCATGCCAAGAATACCTGGAACAAGGTGAGCCAGCTTGCCCGGGAGAAGAGCCAGATTCTCGTCAACGATCTCCGCAACACGAAGCTCCTGAAGAAGGACGGCGACATATCGGAATTCTTCAAGGCCATGTCCGAACAAGAGATCGAGATAGAAGCTGCGGAAAAAGACTTGGAAGATTCTCAAAAGGAAGATAATACGGTAGAGTAGCAAGCGTCCGCCTTCGCGAAGGCTCCGGCGAGACAGTGCCACCTTAGCTCAGTTGGTAGAGCAACGCTTTTGTAAAGCGAAGGTCCCCAGTTCGAATCTGGGAGGTGGCTCCATATGAATGTAGAAGTCATCGGGACCATCGCCACGATCATCACACTGCTTTATACGGTACTCGGATTGCCGGCCCAGATCAGGAAGAACAAGCAGAGGGGATCGGTCGAGGGGATCTCCTTATTCATGTGCATCATGCTCCTCCTCACCTTTTCGTCCTGGGTGGTCTATGCCGTTTTCAAAAAGGATTATTATATTCTGATTTCCAATCTGCCCGGAGCGATATGCGCTCTCGTCATCCTGTTTCAATTACGCCTCTATAAGAATTGACATTGCCGGAGATTTGCTTTAATACGTAGTAGGAACTCAGCACATCGAGGACGAACGAATGGACATAGAAAGGGTTCTTTTCGACCTGGACGGTACGCTGTGGGACACGCAGTCGTTCCATGCGGCCGCGGAGGCGAAACTGCTTCTGCAGTATGGAGTATCGGTATCTGAGGAGGAAATCAGCTCTTATTACGCTGGTAGGCCCACGGAGCAGGTCTTCAGGGAAATACTTCACTGCGACGATGCGCTCGCGCAAGAGCTCTCGAAGCGAAAGTGGGAGATCATCTTCCCGACCGCGCCCAAGGCGCGACAGCTCTGCGATCTGAGGAAGCTCTTCACCGAGCTTGCCGAACGCGGCATTCAAATATCCATCGGTACGGCATCTCCGGTACAATGGGCGAGAGACCTTCTCAGGCTGAATGGCTTGTCTCAGTTCTTCGACGATGAGAGCTTGGTCGGAGGCGATATGGTGAAGCGAGGCAAACCAGACCCTCTGATCTGGCTGCAAGCGGCTCGAGATACGCCGCTCGAACGCTGTCTCGTGGTCGAGGATGG
This sequence comes from Parcubacteria group bacterium, assembly GCA_028286465.1. Taxonomy (GTDB): domain Bacteria; phylum Patescibacteriota; class Minisyncoccia; order Phycocordibacterales; family Zambryskibacteraceae; genus JAIFWN01. Next base: position 7,073 of record JAQBRN010000005.1, read on the forward strand.
CCTTGCCGGCATCGAGGCGGCTGTATCCGTCGGCATACCCTCTGCGCTTCTTCTGCCGAGGCGTCATGAGAAAGCCGTGGAGATCGCATCGGCAAGTGACATCTTACATCTGCTTTAAATTCCCATAGTACCCAGGGCATGCCCTGGGTACTTTTATTTTCTCTTGCCGAAGTGTAGTGTGTAGCCAGACAGAGTTATTCTCACACCGAGAGAGGAAATGTCCACCAAGGCCGATACCGGGATCCAGTCACTTCTCGATGAAGTTGCAATGACCGATGACACGATCGTGAGTACTCTGAGTAATCTCGAGGTTCTGAAGCATCATGCCTCGATCAAGACCGCAGCCATCCGTGAGCTTATCCTCAATGGAGATACGACGGGTGATATCCTCCGCGACTATACGATAGTTACATATCGATCAACGAGGAGCGTGTGGTATGACGCGCTGAAGGAACTTAGTGACAAACTCGCGGCTCACGCGGGACAGCTAATGCTCCTCATTGAGCGAGACTTTGTCCGTACTCGCTTCGGCGGATCTCATGATCACAGCGCGAGAGATTACCATGCAACAGTAGAAAACTTCTTCGGCATTATCAGGGTGCCAGGTATTGTCTTTCCGGACTTCAGGAAAGAAGAGCAGTACATGACGATCACTGTTGAGAAGTTCGTCTCAGTTGGCCGAAGCGGCTACAAAGTCCTCGCGGAGGATCTCGGAAGCGAACATGTGAGAATCGGTCTCGGCCGGTTCAAATCTGCAAATAAGCTCCCGCTCGATGGATCGATTCTGCATGAAGGCAAGATGCAGCTTGAGATCATTGTCGGGGATAGTGCAGTCAGAGAACATGCCAGCAGAGAACATGTAAGACGTCGGGATCAGATCTCAAGACTTCTTGGACGCAGCTTGGAGGTCGAATCCGCGTAATGATAACCGCCTCGTTCAATAGGCGGTTTTTTGTTATCGAGATTTGGTTGTCGTAGCTTGGGTCGAAGACGCCGCAGCGGCCTTGTCGGCATCCGCTTTGAGCTTGGCGAGAGCCGGGACGTTTGTCAGGAGATCATCGACGGTCTTCAGGCCGTAGTAAGGGTCGCCATTTATGATAAGGGCGGGGAGAGCATCCTTCACATTGTAAATCTGCTCCATGGTTTTCACTGCTTCCAAGTCGAAATCGTAGTCGAAGGAGTAGACCCGCAGGTTAGGGTAGCGGGTGCGAAGCTCGGTAAGGACGGCACCCGCAGTATCGCAGTCCGGACAATCGTTCGAGTTGCCGTAGAAGTAGAGAATGAAGGTCTGAGGGTTGCCGCATTTCTCCGTCACCTTTTTCATAAGAAGGTAATCCTTGATCTCAAGGAGGAAGTAGGATTGCTTGAGGCTTTGAAGATCCGTCGCGCTGAAGTTCTGATTCTCCGCGTAGGTGAGTTTGTCGCCGAGAGGGCCGAGTTCCGAAGAGAGGAAGCCCGAAGGGGCGATGTTCTTGCACGACGTTTCTTCAAGCAGATTGAACTGTGTTTCGGAGGAGAGGATATCGAGGGAAACCCTGTCTTCGACCGACTTCACATCGTCGATCTTCTTGCCGTTGAGATAGTTCGAGGTATAAAGTGCCGTGCCGAAAATGAGAAGGGTGAGCACGAAGGCGAAGATATATTTTCTTGAGTCCATATAATAGTGAGTTTATCGAACCATTATCTCCAGCTGATCGATTTACCTAATACTGTATTATACAAAGCCTTGCCGAGCCAGAGCGGAACGATGAAGACGTAGATCGTCAGATAGTAGAATACATCCTTGCTGAGGCGTACCTTGCCGTTCGA
>JAQBRN010000006.1 GCA_028286465.1 Parcubacteria group bacterium
TTGGCGTCGCTTCCGGGCGATAAGAGCATTACCCTTGCCACCAAGGACAGCACCCTCGAGGTGAAGACGAATGGCGCCCGCACGATCATGAAGACTCTGCCTTTGGACGAATTTCCCCTCATTCCGATGATCACGGACGACCTGGCTTTCTCTTTGCCCGCCAAGGACTTCGCCTTCGGTATACGATCGGTGGCGTATGCGGCATCAGTCGGCTCGATGAAGCCCGAACTCGCATCGGTCTTCATTACGTACAAAGACAACGATCTCGTGTTTGTGGCGACCGACGGTTTCCGTCTGGCGGAGAAACGCGTGAAGACCAAAAAGATCCCTCACTTCAAGGAAATGCTTATTCCGCAGAAGAACGCGCTCGAGATCGCACGCCTCTTCGAGAAAGACAATGAAGACCTTTCCATATCGATAGGGGAAAATCAAGCCGCCTTTCATAAGGACGACATGTATCTTGCGACGAGGATCGTCGAAGGAACATATCCCGACTACAAGCAGGCCATTCCACAGGGAGCGAGTACCAAGGCAGTTCTCCTGAAGAAAGATCTCGAGACGGCGCTGAAGACCAACATGATCTTCGCCGATGCCTTCAACCAGCTGACCTTCACCCTTTCTCCTCAGGGAAAACAATTCGATATTACGTCGAAGAATTCGAATGTCGGAGAAAATGTTTCTTCGGTCGATACGGCTCTCGAAGGCGAGGATCTCTCCATCAGCATCAATCACCGCTATCTCGTCGATTCCTTCCAGTCCATTCCGACGGACAGCTTGTCTCTCTCCTTCAGTGGTGCCAACCGAGCCATCGTCGTCGAAGGAATAGGGGACAAAAGCTTTCTCTATCTCGTCATGCCGATGAATCGCTAACTATGAAAGACTTCTCCTCGCTTCTTAAACGCATTACGGAAGCACTGGGATCCGATGCGCACCTCAAGGCCTCCGTACGCGACGCCGTGAGGGAATGCGCGGGGGGAAACCTCAGGGACGAGGATATTCTCGTAAAGAACGGCACCCTGTCTCTGTCGGCCTCACCGGCTCTCAAGAACGAAATCAGATTGAAGGAAGAAAGAATCCTCGAGTGTATCAGGGAGAAGTCGGGAACCGTTATTATTAAAATCGTTTACTGCTGAGGAACGGGAGCGGGGTCGGGCGTCATGATGTAGCCGTACGGGTTCGACGGCACGGTGTCGGTCGGTGTCGGAGCGATCTGTCCCGGGAAGAGGTAGTACGGTGGGTTTATCGGCTGCACTAGTGCCGGTGCGGTATATGGATGAGAGCCGAGCCAAGTCTGTACGCCGTATTCCCAGTTTGCATATTGCGAATCGCTTGCGGGATTGACCGGTGCCGGACCAGTCGGATCAGCTTTGTTTACCCAGTAGAGGATGTTGTGAACTCCGCCGAGCGCGTACTCCGCCTGCCAGTCGCCTCTGAGAACGGGCTTCAGGTTCTGGTCGACGGGCTGCGGTGCCACGAAGGACTCGTTCGGGGTGTTCGGCAATATTTTCTCCATAAGATCGTGCCACATCGGCGCCACGATCAGGCCGGCCACCTTCTTGACCATCGGGCTGTTATCGTTGTTGCCGGCCCAGGTGCCGACGACGAGATTCGGCGTGTAGCCGATGACCCACGCATCGCGGGAGTCGTTCGTCGTTCCCGTTTTCGATGCCACCTGTCGTCCCGGGAAGTAGAACGGAGAACCCTCGACGCCGTATTCGGAGGCCTTGGCATTATTATCCGAAAGGATGTCGGAGATCTGACGCGAGGACTCCGCCGGAATGACTTGCGTGCTCGCCACGTCGCCTTCTTCGAGCGTGCTACCGCTCGCGTCTTCGACCTTAAGAACGCTTCTGTATGGATTCCGCACGCCGTCATTCGCGAAGACTCCGTACGCGCTCGTCATCTCAAGCAAGGATACCTGTCCGCTGCCGAGCACCAGAGTGAGGCCGTACTGATCCGCACCGTTGAGCGTGGTGATACCCATAGCCTTGGCTGTCTGGATGGAATTGTCGATGCCCGCGATATATAGAGCCTTCACCGCCGGGATATTGATGGAAAGGGCGAGCGCTTCGCGGATCGTTATCGGTCCGCGGAAGAGCCCGTCGAAGTTATCCGGCGAGAAGCAGCCATTGTTCGAAGTGAAGTCGTTCGGGGCGCAATTGACGGAGAACTGAGTCGGCACGTCGAAGAGGATCGAGCTCGGGGTAAAGCCCTTATTGAAGAGGGTGGTGTAGACGAACGGCTTGAAGGTCGAGCCCGGCTGGCGGTTCGGCGACGTGGCGACGTTGAAGTTGCCTTCGACTGCGGAGTCGAAGTAGTCGCGCGAACCGACCATCGAGAGAATGTCTCCGGTCTTCGGGTCGATGACGACAACGGCGTCGTTCGATGCATTGAAATTCTTCTGGTTCGTCGTGCCGTATTGCTTGGCCACGCTTTCTGCGGCCTGCTCGATCGTCCAGTCGAGCGTCGTCGTGACCTTCAGCCCGCCGCGCTGAAGCGCATCGTCTCCGTACTTCTGTTCGAGATAATTGATAACGAAGAAGACGAAGTGAGGAGCCTTGATGCCGCCCGTGTCCTGCTTCGGTTTGAATGTCACCACCTCCTTCGTGGCCGCATCGTAGTCTGCCTGGTTGATGAAACCGTTGCTGAGCATTTCCTTCAGCACGAGATTCTTTCTTGCTTCGAGCTCGTTCTTGTACTGGCCGTACGGCGAATAATGAGTCGGCGCCTGGATCATGGCGGCAATATAGGCCGACTCCGCGATGGTGAGATCTTTCGATGCCTTGCCGTAGAAGTTCTGCGAAGCCTCCTCGACTCCATAGATGGAACCGCCCAAAGGCACGGCATTGAGATAAATGTTGAAGATCTGATCCTTCGAGAGTACGCCCTCGAGCTTTTCGGAAAGGATGGCTTCCTTGATCTTTCTCGTCGGGGTCTTGTCATTCGTGAGGATGGTGTTCTTCACCACCTGCTGGGTAATTGTCGATCCGCCCTGGCTGAAGGAAAGGCCTTCGATGTCGGCAATGAGGGCTCTGCCGATGCCGCGGAAGTCGATGCCCCCGTGGTTGTAGAAGTTCTTGTCTTCTATGGCGAGAACGGCGTTCTTCAGATTCTGGCTGATCTCGTCGTACGGCACCTCGGTGCGGCGTACGTTCTGAGACATGTCATAGAGAAGCACCTGACCGGTGCGGTCGTAGATCTTCGTCGACTGGGCGACGGAAGTGGCAGCCGAGAGATCGGAGAGGTCCGGGATGCGCAAAGAGGCTCCCCAGAGGAGGATGCCCGCTCCGATGAAAAGCACGACCGTCCCAGCCAAAAAGAAGCGATTGCGCTTCTTAAAATCCTTTCTACGCTCCTTCATAAACGTATTCTATCATGTTACACTCGTCGGTATGAGTACTACAGACGTACAAGAGATCCTTTCCCGTTCGGTCGGCTCCTTTATCGATCCGGACAACTCCTTCAGGGAGAAGCTCGAGAAGAAGGTGAAAGGGGAGTACGAGAAGGATATCGTCGTGAAGCTTGGCATCGATCCGACCCGTCCGGACATCCACCTCGGCCATGCGGTCATTCTCCGCAAACTCCGCCAATTTCAAGACCTCGGCTGCAAGGTCATCTTCCTTGTCGGCGATGTCACCGCCCTGATCGGTGACCCGACAGGTAAATCAAAGGTTCGTCCGGAACTCGAAATGGCCGAGATCCAGCGCAACATGCAGACCTTTCTTGATCAGGTGGGGAAGATACTACGCACCGACGATTCCGTCTTCTCATGGATTACGAATTCGGAGTGGTTCATGAATGTCGTGGATATCTCCGTCGGCCCCGACTCAAAGGTCGAGATCGCTCCAGGCCAGTTCGTCGATCCGAATTCCTTCGTCGGCAAGGCGGCGATATTCGATAAGACCCGCAGGCAAGTTTCCGCTCTCGGCATGAAGAGCGTGTTCGCATTTTCATTTGTCAATTTCCTTTCGGTACTCCGGCACATCACGCACTCGCGGCTCATCGCCCGGGATATGTTTCAGGACAGGTTGAGAGAGGGAGCCGAGCTGTACATGCACGAAATGATGTACCCCGTGCTCCAAGGCATGGACTCGGTGGCCATCGCTCGTATCTACGGATCATGCGATCTCGAGATCGGCGGTACGGATCAGACGTTCAATATGCTCATGGGTCGAGATATCATGCAGATGAGCAAACTTCCGGAACAGGCCGTCATGTCGCTTGAGATAATTCCAGGCCTCGATGGCAAGGAGAAAATGTCGAAGTCCCTTGATAACTACATTGCGATAACCGACAGCGCGAACGACATGTACGGCAAGGTCATGTCGATACCCGACACCGCCATTGCGACCTTCTTCCGTCTTGCAACGTACGCGCCGCTCGCCGAGATCGAAGAACTTTCGAAGGAGCTCGCCGCCGAGAAGACCAATCCTCGCGACGTGAAGATGCGCCTGGCTCGTCAGATCGTGGCCGAGTATCACGGAGAAGAAGCGTCGCTTGCCGCCGAAGCCAATTTCGTCGAGACCTTCTCGAAGGGTGGCGTGCCGACCGATATCCAGACGGTGAAGGCTGCCAAGGGAGACAAGTTCGTCGACATCCTTCTCTCGCAAAAGATCATCGAATCGAAGAGCGAGTGGCGCCGCCTCGTCGAAGAGGGAGCGGTAACGAACACGGATACCGGTGAGAAGATCGGCTCGCCCGATGCGGCTCTCGAAAACTCCCTTACATTAAAGATCGGCAAGCGCCGGTTCATAAAAATAGAAACGCTTTAAAAAACGCCCCATGTGGGGCGTTTTTCGTATTTATACTTCCCAGTCGTCCTTGCCGAGATCGTCCATCTCGTCTTCTTCCTCGGACTCCTCGACGATCTCTTCGTCTTCGAGGTCGCCCGCGGTGACTTGGCTGAGTGGTTTCGGCTCCTCGACGCCCGGGACGAGGACGTCGTCTTCCTCGTCGTCGACTACGGGTTTCGCGTCGAGATCTTCGGGTTCGATAGGATCAAGTTCTTCGTTGTCGCTCATTGAGTATCAATTTATTTTTAACGCCATTATTTATACAGAATAGCTCTTGCGATAGCAAGGTGAGTTATACCCAAGTCAAGCGTCTCAAAGAAGCATTTCCAGACGTACCCCGATGCTTTCGTGGCTTTACTGAAAGAGTTGGTAGGTGACAGGGGCCGTTTCGGGGCCGTTCTTGGTGGCGTATTACACGTTTAAGGGTGGAAAGGAACTCTTGCTTCATTATCCACAATTGTAGCGAAACATAGATGATTGACGCGAGAAGATATGTTATAATTCTTTGAGGCACATTAATAGTTGAATAGTCTCTCGGCAACAGAGACGACTGGCTAACCCGAAAGAACCTAGAGACGGGTACTGTGTGTGGGTGAAAACCCTCATTACGTTGCCAAACTGTTGTGAGGGGTCGTGTATGCGGAAACATACTCAGCTCCTCACAGTGCCAGTCTCTAGGCTTTTTCGAAAGCAAGTTTCCCCGTCAAGTTAAGGTGCAAAAAACACCTCGAAGCATGATTAAAGGGGATGAAGCAAGTGGGATTCCAACCCCATCCAAGAAACAGATCGTTCAGGCTAACGTTCGTGCAGGTTGTGTCCCTTCCAAAAGGATCAAGAACCACGTCAGCTGATCATTCGTCCCCCTCAATCATTATTTGAGGCGTTTTGTGCTGGTTATTTGATACCTATATTGTACTCCTAAACTCGGAACAGGAGTATAGCATCGTTGTGGATATAGACGCAATTCGATACATTTTACGTCTTTAACCGTCCATTATTCATTATTACAGCCCAGCAAGAAGATTTATTTCGTTTTCGTTATGTAATGGCGGGTTACAAGGTGCGTAATCCCCAGTGCGACCGCATCGAGTTCGTCATCGAGGCGCTTCGTGCCCTTCGGAAGCGTCGGAAGAACGATGAGTTTCTCTATCATGCGCTCCACATCATTCTTCGCGGCCTTGCCGTAGCCCGTGACGGCGATCTTCACATCCTGAGGCGAATACTCGTGGATAGAGAGACTCGCCCGCGCCGCTTCGTATAAGACGACTCCGCGCGCCTCGGCCACTCTGAGGGCGGTGGTGACGTTCTGATTGAAGAAGAGCTTCTCTATGGAGAGCGCCGACGGACTCGTGTCCTCGATGACGCGCCTGATGCCGTCGCCGATCCCCTTGAGACGTTCCGCAGCGGACGCCTTGCGGTCGGTCGTGATGCATCCGGAGACGACGATGCTTTCTTTGCCTTTGATCTTTTCAAGCACGGCGTAGCCGAGCCTGTCGTAGCCAGGGTCGATGGCGAGCACTCGATCAGATTTATTCTGCGTTGGTGTAGACATCCTGGACTTCGTCGTTATCCTCGAGTTCTTCGATCAGTTTTCCTAAAATTTCCGAATCCGCTTCCGAGAGCGGCACCGTCATGGTCGGCTGCCAGTCAGCACCAGCTGATTCTTTGGTGAAAGCCCATGTGGCAGAGCCGGGAGCGGCGAGGGCGAAGCCGTGCTTACTCAAAATGAATTTTATTTCCTGCGCGGCCTTGTTTCTGTTCGTGGTTAAGGCATCGATGACGAGCGCGCATCCTCCAGGGCCGTAGCTTTCGTAAGTGATGGCTTCCATGCTTTCCGCCTCAGAGCCCGTGCCTTTCTTCACGGCGCGCTCGATGTTTTCCCTCGGCATGTTGAACTCCTGGGCCTTTTCTATGGCAGCGCGAAGCGAGGGGGAAGTGATGTCGCCCTTAGCTTCTTTGGATGCTGTCGTAATAAGCTTCGCGAACTTCGAGAAAATCTTTGACTTCGCGGCATCGGTCCCTGCCTTCTGCCGCTTGATCTTCGACCATTTGTTGTGACCTGACATAAGCGAATTCTACCTTATTTCTAGGCGCAGTTTTAGTGATTGACAAGCAGGCCAATAATGTGATATAATACCTAGATCGTGCACATAACTTATGTGTCGGCAGGCCCGAGCACGACGGGCGTACACGGCACGAGACAAGTTCTTTCACAGCGAGGTTGGTATGAAGAACGACAAGACCAAGAAGTGGTTTGATTTCTTTCAGAAAAAAGGGAGCAGGCCGTTAGCCGGTGCATACACGCCGCAGAAGCTCGGCACTGTTCAGGGCCTTTTCCTCATCACGACAGGTGAGCAAGAGCTTCTCGATCAGAACATGTACCAGATTGATGCTTTGACCCACGGCGGTCTCGAAGTGCATCTGGTGACTGATTCGCTCGAGATCCTCAAGGTACTCAGCAACCGGGCGTTCCCAAGAACACGTTTGGCCCACGCGATCCACG
>JAQBRN010000017.1 GCA_028286465.1 Parcubacteria group bacterium
ACTTTTTTTATTTCTCCTTCGTCGTTCTTCTGTATCAAACCTCTCGCATCCGCGATCGTGCGAGGATCGCCTCCTTCCGTTTCAATAATCTTTAAAAGATCTTTCGCTCCGCGTGACGAGAGACTTCCCTCTCCTGCCATGCGCACGAGTTCGGCAAGCGACTCGGCTCGTACCTTGCCCTTCATGTCGGTCAGAATATAGTTTGACGCGAGCGCGAAAAGATTGTGGTCTTTGAGATTACTCCTGAGCTCTTTCGCCACTGCCTCGAAGTACTCCCCGACTTCCGGGTTCCTGACATAGACTTCGATATCGGCATCCTTCACGCCATAGTCCCTTGAGAACCGTTCCCTCTTCGCTTGAGGCAATTCGGGCAAAGACTCCTTGAGTGCATCATTCGAAAATTCCGGGATCTCCGATATGAAAAGCTTCGGCAGATCGGGATCAGGAAAATAGCGATAGTCATGGGAGTCTTCCTTGGCGCGCTGCGAGAACGTCACTTCCTTGTTCTCATCCCAGCCGCGCGTTTCCTGGGCTACGCTCTCCCCCTTCTCGAGGAGTTCGATGTGGCGCTTCGTCTCGTATGCAATGGCCTTCTCGACGGCCTTGAAAGAATTCAAATTCTTGACTTCGACCTTCTGGCCGAGCGCGTCCGTGTTCGATACGGAGATGTTCGCCTCGACGCGCATCTCGCCCTTTTCCATGTTGGCGTGACTTATGTCCAAGTACTGCATGACAAGCTGTAATTCCTTAGCAAAGCGGCTCGCATCTTCTGCTGTATGTATAACTGGTTCGGTAACAAGCTCCATAAGCGGTGCTCCGGCGCGGTTGAAATTAACAAGGCTCTCCCCTTCCCCGTTCTCATGAGATGGGTGAGACGAGCTCGCCGTATCTTCCTCAAGATGTACTCGGGTCAGTGTGACGCCTGCGAGCTCCCCGCCTGTGACGAGCGGATGCTTGTATTGGCTTATTTGGTATCCCTTCGGGATATCCGGGTAAAAATAGTTCTTCCTGTCGAACTCGGTGTAGTCGGCGATAGTGCCTCGGACGGCCGTACCGAGACGAAGAACGGAGCGGACGGCTTCCGAATTCACAACGGGCAGGGTGCCCGGGTAGCCCATGCAGACCGGGCAGATATTGACGTTCGGACGCTCTTCATCCGGATCGTTCTTCGAATTGCAAAACATCTTCGTCTTCGTCGAAAGCTCGGCGTGCACCTCGAGTCCGACTGTCAGCTTGTATTCGCTCATAGTGTTATTCTACTTTTTTCTGCAGTTTCTCCGTCAGATAATCCTTGAATTCCTTGAGAAGGTCATCATCGATAATAGAGACGGCCTTGACCTCCTTCGCCACCTTCGAAAGCTTCTTCATCTTCTCGCTTCGTTCTTCGAGAGTGATGGTATCGATCTTGGTCAATACGACCACTTCGGGCTTCTTCGTAATGTCGGCATTATAGAGTTCGAGTTCCTTCCTTACGATATTGTATGTGGCCACGGGATCCTCTTCTTCGGCGGAAACGCAATGAATGAGTGTCTTCGTGCGCTCGATATGGCGCAGGAACTTATGCCCGAGGCCTTTGCCCTCGGACGCGCCTTCGATAAGACCCGGGATGTCTGCCAGGATCAGTCCATAGAGGTCTCCAAGCGACGGCTCGAGCGTGGTGAAGGGAAAGCCCCCGACCTTCGACTTAGCCCGTGTAAGCGCGTTTAAAAGCGAGGACTTGCCTGCATTCGGTAGACCGATGAGCCCCGCGTCGACGATGAGAAGAAGTTCTATCTCGAAATCCGCCTCCTCCCCTTCCTCACCTTCGGTGAATTCCTCGGGAGTAATGTTGATGGAGGACTTGAAAAACTCGTTCCCGAGTCCGCCTCGGCCGCCCTTCAAGAGAAGGATCTTTTCTCCTTCGTTCAATAATTCAAATGTGTGGCCAGTGGTCAGATTCTTCAAACGGGAGCCGACAGGAAGCTTGACCTCGATGTCCTCGCCCGATTCGCCGTGCTTCGAGTCCTTGAAACCGTTGCCGCCCATGCCTGCCTCGAATTCCCTGTCCATCTTGTAGCTTGCAAGTACTCCGACATCGCGGACCGCGAGCGCGTAAATGTCCCCGCCCTTCCCGGCATTGCCGCCCGAGGGGCCGCCGTGGTCCTTGCCCTTTTCGTGCCTCCAGCGCACGACGCCGTCGCCGCCCTTGCCCGCTTTCAAATGGAGTGTGATTTCGTCTACGAACATATAATCCTTACCTTACGAGTTAAGTGCGATCTGTGCAAGTGCGAGCGCCGCTTCCTTGGAATCCGCTCCGGCAAGATACAAGCCCTTATGAGCAAAGACCGCTCCCTTGACTCCGCTCGCCGCTTCCAGCTCCTCACCGCTCTTGCCTCCCCAGCTCTCGGGAAAAGGCTTCTTGACGTCGAAGCTATGGCGCGCCGGCGGAATTCCTCTGACATACCACTTGCCTTCGGCAACTTCGAAAATGACATACAAGGGCTCGGGCTTCTCGAGGAGCGTGTCCATCCATGGCATCGAATGCTCTAAGACGATGACGCGCTTGTCCGGCGCTTCATTGTAGGCCCTTTCGACTTCCGCGCGCGCTTTCAGGCGAAGCGAGGCGGACCTGATTTCATTCTGGATAATATCTTTGGCGAAGAGCACGAGTTTCGAGAAGCTTTCGTCGATCTGTCCGTCTCCCTTCGTATAATCAACGAAGGAACCGAACAGATCATCAAGCCGGTACTCGTCGATCTCACCGAAGAGCGGAGTCGAAAGCGCCACGCCGTTATCTATGGCGTCGACGGGCGTGACGAGCTTATCTTCAACGATCCGCGCTGCTTCAACATCTCCCGCCAACCGCTCTCCGTACTCCTTCCAGACGAGGCCGAAGGAAGCGTAAGGAACGCCGCTTTCATGCGAGCCGGCACCGCCCGGCTGATGATGGTCGAATCTGCGCTTCTCCGGATCATAGACGAGTCCAGTATCGACGACAATGTCGGCCCCGTCGATCTTCGTTTGTTCTCGGCTGCGCACGATGGTCGCATCAGGATATAGGGAAACAAGGGTGGCGACGGCGAAAATATCGTCGGCATGGAACTTGGAATCATGGGTAACGATCGTGGTCATACCCTTATTCTATGCGGAGAGAGCAATTTCTGCGAGGCGGAGCGCTCCTTCTCTCGTCTGCGCCACGGCAAGGAATCTTTTATTATGGCAAAAGAGCGCATCCTCGACTCCCGTAAGGCTCGAGAGATCTTGGTTCTCCTTCCCCGCCCAGGTTTCGGGCAAGGGCTTCTTCAATTCGAAACCGTTGAAGTGACGACGCACCGCTTCTATTCCCCAGCGGTCGCCGTAGCGGGGGTACACCACATAGAGCGCCTCCGGCACGGGAATAAGCACCCGATGCCATGACATTTCCCTGTCTAAAACGATAAGACGCCGGTCGGATGACATTTCGAGGATCTTTCGAAGCTCATTGGCATCATTGATCTCGTGCTGGGCCCGCTTGATCTCCCGCAAAAGAAGCGACTGGGCGAGATCGACCGCTCTCATGAAAATGGCGAAGAGATACGAATCATCGGAGATCGGCTCCTCGATGAACGAGTAGAAGAAATCCGAAACAGAGTACGTTCTCACGCCCTCAAAGATCGGATTCGACACAGCGACGACATTATCCAAGGCATCGATAGGCATGACGAGCTTCTGGTCGATGATCTGAGCGACTTCCCTGTTGCCGGCAAGCTTCTCTCCGAATTCCTTCCATACTAAACCGAAGGAAGCGTAGGGTATAGTATTCGCACGAAGTCCTGCACCGCCTATTTGGTGGTGATCGAAGCGGCAGCGGGAAGGGTCGTACTCGGTACCGACGTCGACGGCAATAGTTGCCTCCCGGATCTTCTCCTCGTCCCTAGTGCGGATAATCGTCGCTCCGGGATACACGAGAAGTACCGTCGCAACGGCGAAAACATCGTCGGCATGGAAACTGCCGTTGTGGGTTGCAATAGTGATATTACTCATTCGTGCGGCTGATGAGCGCCAGGAGGAGGAAATAGACCCCTACCGTAAGCGCCATGCTGGGTATAGTGACGTAATTGAAGGCCATTACATACACCTTGGTGCACGAGGCGGTGGCAGAACATGGTAAAAGCGAGCTGCCCGAGACCTGCACATACGAGTGATACAAGGAAACGATCGTTCCGAGCACCGCCAAACGCCATGAGTACTTGAATACTCCCCGGTCCTTGAACTTGAGAGCGGTCAAGAAAAGAACGAGCTGCGGGTAAATGAAGATCCGCTGCCACCAGCATAGATCGCACGGAACGAAGCCGACGACGTTCGAATAAAAGAGGCTTCCTCCGACCGCAAGGAGCGAGACGAGGAGACCGAGTCCGAGGACATGCTTCCGTACCCATCCGATAGCCTCCCTTCCCCATGATCTCCGGAAAACGAAAGCCGCTATCAGGAAAGCGAGAATACAATGTGACACGAGCACGAGCCAGGGCAAAAGTGATTGTATCGTAGCGATCATATATTAGTATCCTTGCGGAAGCGTACAACTCGTTTTCTCGGCAAGCGTTTGCAAAGTCTGCTCCCCGCTTATGCGGCTGCCGTCCTTGAATTCCCAGGTCGGGTAACTTTCGATCTTCGCTGCATTGCATGTGGCATTCTGAGAATTGCCGTCGGGAGTCGAACACTCTATATATGGAAGAAGAGAGGCGGACGTGCCGAACATCTTCTTCGTTGCCTGGCAATGCGGGCACCAGAAGGCTCCGTAGAACTTGGTACCGGAGTCTTTGATACAGGTGGCGAACTGGTCAAGCGGGCCCGGGCCGCTCGGAGCCTTGGCAAGATAGACAACTCCCCCGACGGCGATAATGAGTACGATGATGTAAATCCAGATTGTTTTCTTCATATGTGATTTAGCGCTGATTCTATTATAGACGTATTATTGTGAATTTACATGCAGGGCGTGCACGAAGACAGCCTCCCCTCCGAGGCGAAGAATGATAAGGGTAATAACCACCCGCACCATGATGCCGAGAATGGTAAGGAGCGTGTAGACGACCGGCTTCATCCTCAAGGTTCCCGCGACGACCGTCACGGGCAGAGTCGGCATAAGAGGCGTTGCCCGGAAGAAAAAGAACAGTAACTCGTCCTTCCATGTCCCTCCGTCGAACCTCCTTTCGAACTTCTCGACATCGGCCCACGAGAACTTCCACTTGGTCTGTATCTTCTCGATGGCCGGCTTCCCACCCGCATAAGCAATGCCATACAGCGGTAACGATCCGATGGCAGTACCAAGAGCGATCGGCAGCCCGACAAAGATCGTGAGACGCGAGATGGCAGCAAGGGTCAAAGGATCCTTCAAGAACAAGAGTTCTGCCGCAAGAATGAGAGACGACGGCACGAAAGCCACGAGTTCATCGACGATCGAAACAAGGAAGAGGCCGATTGCTCCGAATATCCCCGGTTCAAGAACGAGCCTCGAGAGAAACTCGTGGAGGCTATGCATCCGAACCCTCTTTGCTCATAATGAAATTCGCGACATCCGTCTTGACCGAGTCTTCCATCTGCTTGAAAAGGCGCAGACCCTCCCTCTTGTATTCGACCAGAGGGTCGCGCTGGCCATACGCGCGGAGATTGACCGAGCTTCTGAGGTAATCCATAGCCTCGAGGTGATCCATCCAGTACATGTCGAGCGTACCGAGAATGATGCGGCGGAACACTTCGAGGAATTCGGGATGGTCGAGACTGTCGCGCTTCTTCTCGAATTCTTCCTTCTTTTCTTCGGGAAGAATGGCGGAAATTTCGTTGAAGTACAGGCCGAGTTCCTCTTTGTCTCCGACAAGGATCTTCTTTCTTCTTCCGTAGACGATGTTCCTTTGGTAGTTGAGCACGTCGTCGAACTCGAGAACGCTCTTCCTGGCATCGAAGTTGAAGCCCTCGATCCTTTCTTGCGCTTTCTCCAGGGCGCTCGTAATGAGCTTGTTTTCTATCGGTTCGTCTTCGGGAATATTGAAGCGGCCCATCATCTTCTTGATCGAGTCCGTGGCGAAAATGCGCATAAGATGGTCTTCCAGGGACACGAAGAACTGCGTCTCGCCCGGATCTCCCTGACGGCCGGAGCGGCCTCTAAGCTGGTTGTCGATACGGCGGGCATCATGGCGCTCGGTTCCCAGAACGAAGAGTCCCCCGAGCGATTTTACCGCCTCATATTCTTCGGGCGTTCCCGGATTGCCTCCGAGCTTGATGTCGACGCCGCGGCCGGCCATGTTCGTGGCGATGGTCACGGCGCCTTTCTTGCCCGCCTGTGCGATGATCTCACCTTCTCGCTCATACACGGAAGCATTCTTAGCATTCAAGACCTGGTGCGGAATGCCTTCGGACGTGAGATATGCCGAAAGGAGCTCGTTCGACTCGATCGAGATGGTGCCGATGAGAACCGGCTGGCCCTTTTCGTGAAGAGCCTTCACTTTCTTCGCCACGGCCTTCATCTTGCCGGCCTGAGACTGGAAAATGAGATCGTTCTTGTCCAAGCGCAAGGCAGGGCGGTGCGTCGGGATGGCATAGGTGTCGAGTCCGTAGACCTTGTAGAATTCTTCCTTCGAGGTAAGAGCCGTTCCCGTCATGCCGCTGAGCTTCTTGTACTGGCGGAAGTAATTCTGGAAGGTCACCGAGGCGAAGGTGCGCGATTCTTCCTTGATCCGTACGCCTTCCTTGGCTTCGATGGCCTGGTGCAGGCCTTCGCTCCATCTGCGCCCCGGCTGGATGCGCCCGGTGAAGGCGTCGATGATGAGCACTTCGCCGTTCTTCACGACGTATTCTTTGTCCTTGGTATAGAGAGCCTTGGCCTTCACCGCGGTTTCCAGGTGATGCACGTACTTCACGCCGCCTTCGGCATAGAGATTCTCCATACCGAGATGCTTCTCGGCCTTTTCTATACCGGCGTCGAGGAGACTGATGGCGTTTCTCTTCTCATCGACTTCGAAGTCGACATCCTTCTCGAGTCCACGGACGATCTTCGCGAACTTCACATAGAGTTCCCCGGCGTCGCCGGTATTGCCAGAGATAATGAGCGGCGTTCTGGCTTCGTCGATAAGGATCGAGTCTATTTCGTCGACCACCGCATAGTGGAAACCGCGCTGTACGAGCTGCGCCGGATCGCTTGCCAGGTTGTCACGCAGATAGTCGAAGCCGTATTCGTTGTTCGTACCGTAGGTAATGTCCGCCGCATAGGCCTCGCGCTTCGATGCGGGGCGCAAGAATTCGTGAACGACGTGGAACGATGCCACCATGTCGCGCTCGGCATCCTTGTTGACGTGATTCGGATCATAGATAAAAGATTCCGCATGATTCAAAATGCCGGTCGTGAGTCCGAGGTACGAATAGATCTGCCCCATCCAGACGGCGTCTCTTCGCGAGAGGTAATCGTTGACCGTCACGACATGCACGCCCTTTCCCGTAAGCGCATTGAGATACACGGGCAGTGTTGCAACCAGGGTCTTGCCTTCTCCGGTGCGCATTTCGCTGATACCGCCGTTATGAAGAGCGATGCCGCCAAGAAGCTGCACATCGAAGTGGCGCTGCCCGAGCGTACGCCTGGCAGACTCCCGTACGAGCGCGAAGGCTTCGGAAAGGATATCGTCCAAAGACTCGCCCTTTTCAAGGCGAGCTTTCAGTTCGGCTGTTTTCTTCGGGAAGTCGTCTGCCGAGAGCCTTTCGACCTCGGGTTCGAGGGTGTTGACCTTCGTGACGAGGGCTCGCCACGATGAGGGCACTTTTTGGGACTGTCCGCCGAAAAATGTGTCTAAAAATGCCATTGGGAGCTTATTTTACCACGGCACGTGGCCGTTTAAAAGACGGATGAGCTCGGGAAAGACAACGACGCATGCAAAGAAAAAACGCTCCTTGCGGGGAGCGTTTTTCCGAGATTCGAGCTTACGCTCTCTTCTTTGAAGACTTGCGCTTCTTTGAAGCTTTCTTCGAAGTCTTCTTTGCTGCCTTTCTCTTTTTTGCTGCCATTGTATTGTGCGATCGATTGCTCGAACGCGATTATTTCTAACGTCGCGGAAAATTATTTTTGAAATTGCTTTCTCGAATAAAGTTCTACGTGCGACTTGCATTCATTATCGTATGCGCGACTCGCACGTACAATAGAGTAAACGTTTTATATGTGGATAACTTTCAAAAAAGTTTTCCGGAAATTTTTCCGAAAAACTTTTTTGAAATTATTTTTAGAAGCGTTTTCTATTTTAATGTCCCCGCTTTGATCTGCGCGATGTACTGATCCGCGTCGGTTTTGTACTGTGGCAATGCCGTTTCGAACTTCTGAAGTTCGGCGATCGCGCCTGCGGTGTTGCCTGCCTTGAGATACGCGGCGGCGATATTCACATAGCCCTGCGGGTCGGACGGGTTCGCGAGTACGCGTGCTTCGAGAATAGCGATGAGATCGCTCGTGCGGTTCGTGGCGAGATACGCGCCTGCGACGCGGTCGTCCGAGAGAAGCGCCGGAGCCTTCGTGAGAAGGTCATTCTTCAGGGTCGTCTCGAGTCCCCTGTCGCCGGCGTAGATCGCGCCGACCAAGTATGCCGCTTCCGCATCGGTGTCGGCCGTGTCGAGCTCGTATGCGGTCTTCAGTGTCTTTAGAGCCGCCTGATAATCGCCCTTGTTGATGGAGATGCCGGCGATCTCGAAGTACACGAGCTGCTTTCCCGGAGTCAGGGTTTGTGCCTTATCGAGATACGTCAGTGCCGCGTCGAATTGTCCGGTATTCTCGAGGAAGGTTCCGGCGAGGAGCTGGTACCTGGCATCGCCCGAAAGTTCCGCCGCCTGACCCTCGACGGCCTTGATCGCGAAGACGTAGAAGGCGTTCTTATCTGCCGTAGAAAGCGTGCTTGCGAGAATCGACGGAGCGTTCGACGCGATCTGCTCGACTATTTCCGGACGGCCGAGACGGGCTTCGCCATAGGCCTTCTCGAAAGCGGATACCGCACCGGCGGCATCGCTCGTCTGTATGGACTGAAGGGCGGAAATAAGCGTGGCGTTCGCGTTGATCGGACGGATGTTGACGAAGTAGACCGTCACAAGCAGTAAGACGAGAACGACGGGAGTGCCGATATTTCTGACCGTTTCTTCATTCATCGTCTTCTCTCCGAAGAACGGAGCGGCGGCGACATGAAGATCGACGAAGGCGAGAACGGATATAAACAGGATATAGCTGATGAGGTGATCGAACACGAAGAGATTATGGAAGAAGTATGCCGCCACGAGGCCCGTGATGAGGGCTCGATCGGCGCTTGAAAGGCCGTTCTCTTTCTTCCACACATAATAGAGCAGTACGACGTAGAGCGAGAGGTATGCGAGAAGTCCGAGAAGTCCGCCGGCGATCGCCCAGTCAAGGAAAATATTGTGGGCACGGTCGAACCACGGTTCGAGCTGGAACATTTCGGGAGAATAATGCTCGTTGAAGACGTAATTGAAGTTCTCCTGTCCCCAGCCAAGAAGCGGATGCTCCTTCACGCCCTGTACGGCCATCGGCCAGACGAAAGAGCGGCCCTCGGTCTTCAGTTCCGAAGAACTGATGGTAGCGAAGCGCTCGAGCACCTGGCTGTTCTTCACGAAACTCGTATTCTTGAATGCGAAGAACCCAAGGACGATGACAGCGAACACGGCCACGTATGCGATGGAGAGCTTCCGCTCGAGCTTGTTTTCCCGGTTCTTCAAACCGAGAAGCGCGGTAATGAGAAGGCCGCCCAAGAGACCGAGAATGGCGCCACGAGTAGCGGTGTAGTAGAGAACGATGGTAAGAACGAGAGCCAGGAGACCATAGACCCATCTCGTGACGTTCGACTTCTCCCGCACCATATAGAAGAGTGCGATGAAAATGTGGAAGAGCATGTACACGGCCAGGTATGCCGCGTTACCAAGCGTGCCGTCAACACGAGCGCCGCCCTGATGGATCTCGAGCACGCCCAAGAGCTGGAAGAAGCAGTAGATCGCCATGAGGAAAGCGGCCGCCAGAGACGTGTTCCAAAAGCGCTTCCAGTCGATCTCCCTGAAGGTGTTACGGATAACGAGATAGAACATCCCGAGATGAAGAAGCGAGACGAAACCTTCCATGCGTTCGGAATTCGACCAGAAGCTTTTCATGGGCGCGGCACCGAAGAGGTCGGCGAGCCCGATCACGATGATGAATATGAAGAGCGCGTATGTGGTCCATGTCTTCTTCGGACGATACACGGGATCGATGAGGGCCAAAAGAGCCCAGGCCGCGAAGATCACCTCGACGATAATGCGGAAAACGTAGCCCTTGGTCGTAATGAACGGGAAAAACAATGATGACGATACAAGAAACGGGATAAAAGGAATGATAAAGAGCCCGGCAAGCGCGATCCACTTCAGTGTATTTCTGGTCATACGGATATGGTAGCATAAAGCCGTGAACACCCTCAAAACGCGCATCTATGGCCTCCTACGGAAGAGCGAGGCTATTTTTAAGACCGATATGGTCTACCTCGCCAAGGGCGGCTTCTGGCTCGGCTTCGGGCAGGTCATTTCCGCCCTGCTTTCCTTCGCCTCTTCGCTCTTCTTCGCCAATATCATCTCGAAGGATCTGTACGGCAATTACAAATACATCATCGCGACCACGAGCATCCTCGGCTCCATTTCCCTGAGCGGCATGGGTGCCGTGGTCATCCAGGGAGTGGCGCAGGGAGCGGAAGGCACCCTCAAAGATGCCGTCAGCACGAGCCTGCGCTGGGGATCCTTGACCGCTATCGCAGCCCTGTCCACGTCCCTCTACTATTTCTCGCATCACAACACCGCGCTCGGCGTTTCCATGCTTATCGCCGGAGCATCGCTTCCTCTGACGAACGCCTTCAGCTTGTACGGCAGCTACCTTTCGGGCAAGAAGAATTTCAAACGAAGCACTCTCTACAACACCGGCTCGCAGATCGTGACGACCGCGGCTCTCATCATTACCGCGGCCGCAACGAAAAGCATTCTCGCCATGGTAGCGGTATATTTTACCCTGGGTACCATTTCCATCCTCTGGGCGTACAGGCATGTTCTCTCCACGTATCATCTCAACGACACGAGAGACCACTCGCTCATCCCCTACAGCAAGCATCTCTCCGTCATGAATCTTTTCAGCGTCGTTGCAAACCAGCTCGACAAGATCCTGGTCTTCCATTATCTCGGCGCCATCAATCTCGCCGTCTACTCCTTTTCCCAAGCCATCCCTGAACAGGTGAAGGGCGTCTTCAAGAGCCTCTTCGGAATCGCCCTGCCGAAATATGCGACCCTTTCCGAGGAGAACATGAGAGCGAGCATCAAGAGCAAAGCCCTACTTCTCACCGGTCTCACCGTCATTGTCGTCTTCGCCTATGTCCTCGCAGCGCCATTCATATTCAAACTTCTCTTTCCGAAATACCTCGAGGCGGTCCTCTACTCCCAGATCTACATGCTCGGACTTATTACCATCCCGGCTATTTCCCTCTTCGGAATATATTTCCAGCTGAAAAAGGCGACCGAAGTACTCTACAAGCTCACCGTCATCGGCAACGTTGCGACGATCATTCTGGGCTTCGTACTCATTTATAACTTCGGGCTGAAGGGAGCGGTTATAGAAAACGGAGCCTCATGGGCCATCATGCTTTTCAGCAACTGGTACTACTTTGCCAAGGACACACCGGCGCCCCAGACCCTCCGTCCTCATTGATTCGACTTTTTCTTCAGGAGATAGATCCTCTCGTGGAATAATTCGGGCAAAATATATTTGAGCAGCGACTCGAGCGCCGGCTGGATGATCCTTGCAAGGAAAGGGAGTTTCCAGATCAGAGGGATAAACAAGCCGTATGTCTCCTTTCCGACGATATCGAAATGCCTGCCGAGGATTTCTTCGTACTCGCCGAATCTGCGGTAGGTCTTCGCATTGGCATTACCTTTAAGTTTCAAGAAAGCGCGCAGGGAATACTTCGAGGGCAGCGAAGAGATGCAGTAGCCGCCCTCTTTCAACCCGGCGAGAACATAAGGAATTTCATCCTTGAGCATGGGCGGCAGGAGGAATCCTACTTCGAGGATCATGTCGTATCGCTTCTCCGGATCATTCTGACCGCGCAAGGCGAAGGAGACGCGGGGATCGCGGTTCCTTTTGTTCGCCTCTTCGATCATCCCGGGAGAAATATCGATGCCCAGAATACTTGCGAACATGTCAGGGAACATTTTCTCTATCTTGCGTATGACGATCCCGTCCGCGCAGCCGACCTCGAGAAGGTCGAGGCCCCGCTTACCCTCTCCGGCCTTTCGCACATAGCCGAGCACGTAAGCCAATCTCTTCCTGAAATAGAACTGGGTAAAATCCACCATTTCCGAGTCGTATCTCTTTTCGGAATAGACGGAACTCTCCTTGTCGTAATATGTTATCGCTTCCTGATCCATAGTCGCTTATTTTACCGCATAGACATAAAATCCCCTCGTCGTATGGCGCTTCCCTTCGGTTTTGAAAAGACGATCGAGAAAGGCGGCCGGACGCTCGAGCTTCCGCTTGTCGAACGGCAAAAACACGACCATTGCCCGGAAGAACCCTCCCTGCTTCATGATTTCGACGCTTGAAAAATCCCTGAAGAGGTAGACGAGCGTATCTTCGAAGAACCGCCAGTAGTCGCCGTACTCCTTATTGGCATGGTACGGATAGGTCGAGGGTACCTGGATCAGGGCGAGCCCTCCGGGCTTCAGAATTCTCCGCATCTCCTCAACCGCCCGGATCGGATCATGCACGTGTTCGAGGACGGCATTGCAGATGACCGCGTCCTCGCTTTCGGAATCCATCGGCATGTGATGGATATCCCCTTCGATATCCGCTCCCGCACCCGGCATGTCGAATGAGCGGAAATTCGCATCATTGAACAAGTGTCTGTACGGTACGAGCCCTTTCGAAAATCTCCCGGCTCCGCCGACGTCGACGATATTCTTCCTCTGTCCGATCAAGCGAAGCTTCTCTTCGAAAAAAATGTGGTCCTTTTGCTTATTCATATGATCATGCCGGAAGCTTCCTGCAAGCGATATAATATCCCGTCGTCAGTATATTCCCCTCCTCCCTTGAACGCTGGATGTTGCCGTATTCCTTCATGATAAGCCAGTTAAGATGGTCGAACAACCATGTGAGACAGAGGAGGAAGACTTTCGAGAATGTATTCATGCGGAGCTCGGTCTGGAAGGATATCCGCTGCAGAAGAGCCGCCACGGCCGAAAATGTCTTCGTTTCCTCGCGAAGCTCGACGATCTCCCATTCCTTGAAAAGTTCGCGCAAGCCGTACTTGGTGAAGCGCCAGTAATCATGAGGAGTGTCGTGGAGCGGAAAGGCGAATCGCGTCGAGAGCACGAGCATGCCGCCGGCCCTTGTCACCCGGCGAAGTTCCCGCTCGACCTGGAACGGATCCCGCACGTGCTCGAGAACCTCGGTGCAGAGCACTGCTTCGAATTCTCCATCCGTGAACGGCAGAGCATGCGCGTCCGCGACGATTTCGGGCTTGCGCGCCGGGTCGATGTCGACCGTCACCCTGTTGGGGAAAAAACGTCCGTATGAAGAACCGCCCGACCCGATATCAAGAGTGCGTGCATCCGTCGCATACGACCGAAGGAACTTCTCCAAGTGGCCACGGGTAATTTTTTTAGTCATGAATGAACTGGATGATTTTCTTCGCCCGTTTCTGCCAGGAATACTCTTCAGCAAGCGCCAAGGCCCGCCCGGCCTTCTCTCGTGCGTTCTCCGTATCGGCGAGCACCGTATCGATCGTGCGAGCGAGACTCCGAGCATCGTCCGGGATGAAGAAATACGCCTTGTCGTCGCTCAGGATCTCCCGAAGGCTCGGAAGATCGGAGGCGATTATCGGCCGTCCCCCGGCCATATAACCGAAGAGCTTCATGGGGGAGGTATAGAGTTTCGAAATGTCTTCCTTTGCGCTGTTCGGTATAACGAGAATGTCTGCGGCTTTCTGATATACCGGCGTTTCCCGGCGCGGACGGTTTCCTAGGATCGAAATATTCGTCATGCGAGCGAATCTTTTCTTGAACTCCGTTACATCCTCCGGCGTGCCTCCGATGAACACGAACAGAAGATCGTTCGTGTTCATAAACTCCGCCGATTCTGCAAGCGTTCCGGCGCCCTTCCAAGCCTCGAGCGAGCCCTTATAGAGAATGATCGCTTTGTCTTCAGGCAGACCGAGTGCTTTTCGTGCAGCTTCTTTCGAAAGATCGATATCGAAGCGCTTCAAGTCCGCGCCGTCCGCTGCCACGATGATCTGGTCTGCTTTGGCCCCAAGAGACACGTAGAGATCGCGTAACCCTTCGGTGATGACGACGATCTTCACCCCGTGACGAATGATAGATCTAATAAAAAAGCCGCCATGCCCCATATGCCCTTCCCAGACGACGCGCCGCCCGAACAAATTGAGCCACCAGGCGGTGAACGCATCGCGGGTATAGAAGAGCGCCTGGCGATTCTTGAGCATGTAGAAGAACATTGCCTTGTTGAAGGTCATCATGAGGATGAAAAAGCCGAAGCGGCCGAAACGTGTTGCATCAATGCACCACAAACGCTTCACCGAGAAGTTCTTCTTGACGTCGTGATATACAAAAGCATCCTCTTTCACGGACGTATGGCGCCTCGGCACCACAAGCTGAACATCGAGTCCCGCGTCAGCAAAGGCACCGCACATCTCCATGATCTGAATACCGTGGGCCCTCTCCGTCGGCAAGCGGATATTCGCCACATAGAAGAATTTATCCATTTTGATGAGTAATGTTGAGCATTTCGTGGTAATGGATGTCGCCGATCCACTCTCCGACCTTTTTCGGAGGATAGGTAAAGTTCGGAATATTTCGAGCGATGACGTACATATGAGGCGCGAAAGGCCGTACTAAAGCATCGAGTAATCGGCTTTTAAAAATGAATGGCCTCACTTCGATCGGTTTCCAGCCGGCAAACCCGACCGTGAGGCCAACCGTCCGAGCAGTGAAGAAATTGACATGGTTCGATGCAAGCG
Organism: Parcubacteria group bacterium; assembly: GCA_028286465.1. Lineage (GTDB taxonomy): Bacteria > Patescibacteriota > Minisyncoccia > Phycocordibacterales > Zambryskibacteraceae > JAIFWN01. The sequence goes on from JAQBRN010000017.1 coordinate 15,030, forward strand.
GCCCTCTCCATGCTGTGACGCGCATGAGAAACGGCAAGGAGGTCACGACCGGCACGCCGATGATGATAAGCGCATCGTCGTGAGCCAGGAGCTTCAATTTCATGAGAAAGGCATGCGGCGAGAGCAGATGCTCGAAGATGTTATTTGCCCAGAAAGCTTCGAAGTGTGCTCCGAGATTCGGATCGAGACGCTCGGCGTTGCCAAGGACAATCCTAAGCCCGCGAGACTTTCCGAATTCGACTTCCTCCTCTGCGGTCGTGATCCCGACGCTTCCCTTGCCGAAATGGGTGAGATATTGGCCGTAGCCGCAGCCTATGTCCAGGACGGCCTTCGACCCGAGCCCGAATCTGTCGCAGATATTTTTGAAGGTCCGCGAGAGGTTCACCCCCTCGAACCGCTCCGCTGTATTGGTTATTTTTTTCATTATTTGAAAATGTAATGATTCTGAGACAAATACGGAATATCCTCTACCGCCGCGCCGGACATCCGAGCTATCTCGCGCACGCCTTCGGCATTCGGCAGATTGACGTTCTTATCCTGGAAAGCCACGAGAACATGCTCCGCGGAATACATCCTTCTTTCCAAAACGAACTTCTGGGCAAAGGGCGAGCTTTCGCTTAAGGCCCAGGTCGACATGAACAGATCCGCCTTCACCGCATCGCATTGCTCTATGAAGTTCAGCGGCAGTATGTTTATCTTCCCGCTCACGATGCTTTTCTCGGCGCTGTCTATGAAATTGACCCGTCCAACGCCGAGAACGGCCGAGAGATAGAGCGCCTGAATAGAGCTGAAGAGCGGAGTGTCTATTATAATATACGTATACGCCTTCGAAGCTTTCAGCCTGTCTACGAGAACGGCCAGTCTCCCATATCCCCCGCCCCACTCAACAATGGTGTCCATCGAGGCGATCGACTTGCCTGTCGTTTCTTCGAAGCGCGCCACATGCGAGAGCAGGTGAATGCTGTTATGGGAAGTGAGATACGAATGCTGCATGATCATGGGCGCTCCTACCGGGTCTTCTCTCAGCACTGCTTTCAATACATGTTCGGGAAAGGTTCTTCTCAGGATCCGTATCTGGCTCTGCATCAATTTGCCGCTCTTTTGGGTGAACATGGTGAAGCCGATCAGGCTGTGCCTCAAGAAATTGAAAGGAATGCCGTTCTTCATTTCCTTCAGGAAAGTCTCGTTCATTCCTTTCCATAAAGGATCAATAAACCGGCCGAGATCCGCCCGGCAGAGCCTCTCCGCAGAAAGCATGAAATCTTTTTGCATCGCATCGAAGCGCTCTTTCTCTTCGCTTCGGGAATTCATAAGCAGCCACTCGTACGGCCTGTCCGACAGGCGCGAGAAACGGTTCTTGACGCCTGCAATGATTCTTTGGGAATTCATATCAGCCGAGCGTGCTTGTAAAGTGCTCATGGGTCGACGAGAGACCCTGCTCGAGCTTGGTGTCGGCCTTCCAACCGAGTGTCTCGAGTTTCGAAACATCGAGAAGCTTCTTCGGCATGCCGTCGGGCTTCGTCGTATCGAAGACCAGAGCGCCTTCGAAGCCCGTGATGCCCTTTATAAGGACGGCGAGCTCTTTTATGGAAACATCTTCCCCTGTTCCCACATTCAAAAAGTCTTTGCCGTCGTAATTATTCATAAGCCAGACAACCGCGTCGGCCAGATCATCGACATAGAGGAACTCTCTTCTGGACTCCCCGCTTCCCCAGATGACCACCTCGGGAGTGTTTGCCATTTTTGCTTCATGCATTCTTCTCATCAGCGCCGGGATGACATGCGATGAATCGAGGTCGAAATTGTCTCCGGGGCCGTAGATGTTCGTCGGCATACATGAAATGAAGTTCCTGCCGTACTCGGCATTGATCTTCTCGCAGAGCTTCATGCCGGCGATCTTCGCTATGGCGTATGCCTCGTTCGTCGGCTCGGGCTTGCCGTCGAGGAAATATTCTTCCTTCATGGGCTGCGGGGACGCCTTCGGGTAGATGCACGAGCTTCCGAGGAACAGGAACTTCTCCGTATCATGCTTCAGGGCGGACCAGATGACATTGTTCTGGATCTGGAGATTTTCATACAAGAATTCCGCGGGATAGGTCATGTTGGCCTTGATCCCTCCCACTCGGGCCGCTGCCAGGATCACGTATGCGGGCTTTTCTTCCGCGAAGAATCCATCCACCGCGCGCTGATCCAAGAGATCGAGTTCTTCCCTCGTACGCACGAGAAGGTTCTCGAAACCTTCCTGCTTAAGCTTCCGGACGATGGCGCTGCCGACGAGGCCATTGTGTCCGGCGATATAGATCTTTGAATCCTTGTTCATCATGATGAAAGAAGCGAGACGATAAGAGAAACCTCCTCGTTTGTTAATTCTGGATTATTTGCGAAATAAAATCCATTCTGGTGGATGAATTCGGCATTGTCGTATCTCCTGAGATCGGATACGTACTTTTTATAGAAAGGCTGATTCAGCATGTTGCCGGCGATGACGGGACGTATTTCCACATGAGGAGCGAATTTCTTCTTGTAGATTTCCGCCTGTGCTCGCGATACGGCGAGTACGGGCATAGCCATGTTCGAAACGGTGTCCATATGCCCGTACTCGAGCGGCACGAGATCCTTGTTCTTCTCGATAGCCGACGCGAAGCGCTTGAAATTCGATTGTCTCTTCTTCACTATCTCGTTCCAATGCGGAAGCTGGGTGTTGCCAAGAAAACCGGTCACCTCGGTCGGACGCGCGTTGTACGCGAGGTCGTGGAATATGTACTTGGCGTGGAACTCGTCGTGGCCATGCTTTCGGCGCAGCTTTTTCTGCCTGTCCGGGTGGAGATTTCTATCCCAGCCGTGAGCGCGAACGAGGACGAGCATTTCGTGGAGGATGTCGTCATCCGTCGTGACCATGCCTCCTTCTATAGTGGAGAGGTGATGCCCGACGAAGAACGAGAAGGTCGACGCAATGCCGAAATTCCCGAGAAGCTTGCCTCCGGTCCTCGATCCGAGCGACTCGCAGTTGTCTTCTATGAGCGTGACGCGATGCTTCTTACAAAGCTTTTCTATCTTCGAAATATCATCCGAAAGCCCGAGCACGTTCGTAATGAAAAGTCCCTTGAGCTTCCCCAACTTCTTCTCCACTTCTTCGGGCGTCACGTTCAGGGTCGTCCTGCTGACGTCGAGAATGACCGGCACGAGCCCGAGCTGCAAAAGCGGCATGATGTTCGTCGCCCAAGTCAAAGCCGAAACGCCGATCCTGTCTCCCTTTTTAAACATTCCCAAATTCATCATGGCCTGTACGAGAATGAGATTCGCCATCGAGCCGCTCGAGACGAGTACCGCGTACTTCCTGCCCTGCTTTTTGGCGAAGGCTTTCTCGAACTTCGCGCATTCCTTGCCCATGGAAAGGGTCGACGCGCCGGAGATGAAATCGATGAGCGACTGTTTCGTCTCCTTTTCTTTATAGAAAGTGGATTTGACGAGGTGTATCATGATTGGCTTTTGTTCTGTGTTTCCTTCAGGAGATCGGCATCGACCATGATCTTCACGAGTTCCTTGAAGGAGGTCTTCGACTTCCACTTAAGGACTCTTCTTGCCTTGCTCGGATCTCCGAGAAGGATATCGACCTCGGCCGGACGGAAGTAACGCGGATCGATCTCGATGATGGTCTTCTTGGTTTTCTTGTCGATGCCTTTTTCTTTGAGGCCCTTCCCCTTCCATATCAGGTCTATCCCGAGATGCTTGGCCGCGAGCTCGACGAATTCCCTGACCGAATGCGTTTCCCCCGTTGCCAGGATGAAATCGCCGGGCTTCTTCGCCTGGAGCATGCGCCACATGCCTTCCACATAATCCTTGGCATAGCCCCAGTCGCGCTTCGCGTCGAGATTGCCCAAGTAGAGCTTCTCGTCTGTGCCGAGCTTTATCCTGGCAAGGCCTCTCGTGATCTTCCTTGTAACGAAGGTCTCTCCCCTGCGCGGAGATTCGTGATTGAAGAGGATGCCGTTCGAAGCGAAGATGCCGTAGCTCTCGCGATAATTCCTCGTCATCCAATAGGCGTAGACCTTGGCTACGCCGTACGGCGAACGCGGATAGAACGGCGTCGTCTCCTTGAGCGGAAGCTCGACGGCCTTGCCGAACATTTCGCTCGATGACGCCTGGTAGAATTTCGTCTTCAGCCCCGATTCCTTGATGGCATCGAGAAGGCGCACCGTTCCGAGTCCGGTGACATCGCCTGTGTATTCCGGAGTATCGAAGCTGACGCGGACATGGCTCTGCGCGCCCAAGTGATAGATCTCGTCGGGTCTGATCTTTTCTATGAGGCGGGAGATGTTCGAGGAATCGGAAAGATCGCCGTAATACATGATCAGGCGCTTGTTCTTCTCGTGCGGATCCTGGAACAAATGATCCACGCGCTGGGTATTGAAGCTCGAAGCCCTGCGGATGATGCCGTGCACCTCATAGCCCTTCTCCAAAAGAAATTCAGCCAGATACGACCCGTCCTGCCCGGTAATGCCTGTAATAAGGGCCTTTTTCACGTATGGCCATACTATCCTTTTTAGCCTGATTTCGCCACTTGGCACGCAATATATTGCCGCGCCGTACAAGGGATGTGGGATATCTTATAAAAAAGCCGCAAAGGATAACCCATGCGGCTTGTTGAAGCGTTTTCAGTCGAAAGCTCTGCCAAAACGTTCGACCACAGGCAGCTCGCTCGTGAGCACGATCCTGATGTTCACTCTGAAGTCCGAGGCGAGATCATCAGCCAATTTCTTGGCCATGTCCGCATACTTTCGCCCGTGGAGCACGAACACCCAACTCTCTTCGGTGGCCTGACGAGACTGGTTACTAAACCAGATAACGCCGAGAAACTGCCGGGGAGGCGGTGTCGTCATGAGGCCGAAAAAATACTTCTCCGGCTTCACATCGGGATCCTTATACAAGATGCCGATGCCGGTTTCTTCGGTGTCCGCATAGACGACCCCGCCGGACAGAGAAGCCAGCGTCCATCCTTTGCGGCGGAGGAATCCGCCGACCCTGATGGACAAAGCCTCCTCGTAGCTAATGGAATCCACAGCGTCATTCATGGGTCGCTCCTGGAAATTGGTTTGCTACGTACGAGCGTCTTTCTTCATCATATAGCATAAATCACGATTCGTCAATAGGTACAAAAAGCCCGAGATTTCTCTCGGGCTGCAAACTACAGCGGCGTGACTTCGATATTCTTATGGTGGAACGACCCACCCTTCCGGCCGTACCAGACGACTTCCCGGGCATAGGCCTTCTGATCGCCGTGATATGAGTTCCCTTCGATCACGAGCCGCACCGGCTTCTGTTCGAGAGCCGATGACTCCCCGAGCGTCTTGAAGTAGTTCGGGAAATCATACGCAAGCTCGATCGAGATCGGCACCAAAACGGGATCGATCATGATCGCCGCCTGGTAGCTTACGAGGTCTCTCAGTAAGTCAGGATCGACGCTGAGGCCCTTCTCTTCGACGAGCGACCTGAGGAATGTTTCGATCTCGTCGTAGAAGCCCCATTTCTCGACGATGAAGTTGAGAAAGCTCGCCTCTTCGAGCGGCCAATAGATCTCTCCGAACTCGGGCATCACGCGATCGAGCCTGCCCCCTTCCATAGCCCGCCGGACAGCGCGCTTCGTCACAGCAATTTCTCCCGTGATGGGAGACGAATCGCTACGATCGGCGAAGTACTCGAGCAGCCGTTCATAGAAATCGCTATATGCGATCCCGTACTCCTTGTGGAAGAAGATGGCGATCTGCTGGGTGAGGCCGAGGCAGTGGAAGCCCTGGATGGCCCAGTAGAACATGAAGGTGCGGACCCAGTCCTCCCGAGGCATCGCCGCCGTGCCGATGATGATGTCCGTGTATTCGGACAGCGACTCGGGCTCTGGCGTGGAGTGCGCGAGGAGTACTGGCATTCGCACCGCCTCGATCCCGTGTTCTTTGACATACGCGGGAAAGCTCATGTGCGAATTGGGAAGCATGGTGCAAACGTAGACGTACAAGTTCACGGAGTCGGCCTGCTCGTCGAAGAGCGTGTCGATGCCCCGCTTGGTGCTTTCGTACGTTTCCCCAGGCATGCCCATGATGAGCTCGGTATAGGTCGCGATACCCACTTCCTTGTACCGGTCCATCAGCTCCGAGAACTTCTCGATCTTGATGTTCGAGCGCTCGACGATCTCGAGCGTGTGCGCATCCATGCTCTGGAACGACAGCGTCGCTCCCTTGTTCATGTCTGCCGCATCGAGAAGCGTGACGATCTCGAAGATCCTGTCGTTCGAGTTCTTGGCGGTGCACATGCGGAACTTCTTCGGGAAGCCTTGGTGCCTTTCACGGACTTCGATCATCTTCTTCGTCAGCTCGACATCCCGCGGGAAGATCCCGTAGTTTGCGTCGCAGTTGAAGATGTACTCGATCCGGTGCTCTCCGAACCACTCGAACTCGGCAGCCAGGCGCTCTTCGGACATCTTGTAGACCTTGGAGTAGTTGGAGCCGCCCCAATCGCAGAACGTGCATGTGTACGGACAACCGCGATTCGTTTCCTGGCTGACGTTCAGCGTATAATCGCCGCCAAGCATGAAATCGAATACTCCCGAGAGATACGGCGAAGGAAGACGCTTGAGGTCTTCCTCGTTCATTCTCCCGCGGGACAGGGTCTTTTCGGTCGCGTTCCCACGGACCCTGACGGAGAGGCCCTCGATCTTCGTATAGTCCGGTTTCTCCGACAAGGACTCGATGAGGATCTCCGCGAAAGCGAATTCCCCTTCCTTGTGGACGAGAATGTCCACGTACGGATGCTCGAGGAAGAATCCTTCCGACCGATCCGGTACGTGCTCGCCACCGAAAACGACGAGTGCCTTCGGGAATCTGGAGCGCACGGCCTGTGCAAGCGCCTTGTTGTACTCCCAATTCCACAGATAGCACGACAGTCCGAAGACGGCCGGTTCTTCCATCTCGCCGACGACCGTTTCCGGATCATCGCGGCGAAACAAGGGATTCTGAAACTCGAAATTCTCCTTGATCTCGGGAACCGACAGTGCATATGCCTGCAGCGATCCGACCGAGTACGGCACGAAAACGTTCGTCCCGTACTGGAAATTCACCTGCGCAAGCTGGACGCTACGTCTGTCTCTTGGAGCCATGCTTCACCTCGTGTGTGTAGTTTGAAATGAGCGAATCTGCCCCAGTTATACTTAAATTTCAGGCCCAGGTCAATGACGCCGGCGGCGGGAGGAGTCGAATTTATCTCAATGCTTGCTCTTGATTCTCCGGTCCGATGAACGCGTTGTAGTCCGGATGCTTGAAGTGGTGGAACGCCCGCATTCTGTAGTACTTTTCGTTCGGGATCCTCCGCGCGAAGATGAAATGGAGCATGTCGATCTTCTTGTGGTCATTCGTATCGTTGAACTCGTTGATGGCAGCCCTCTGTCCGGTGAAGTCGCCGACGAGGCACTCCTCCGTGCCCATGACATCGTCGAAATAGATAAAGACCCTCGGCAATATATGCTTGTCTTCGATATCGAATATCTTGAAAGCATCCCTCGTCGAAGAATAATAATCGAGGTCGAACATCACCGCCGCGATCGGCGCGGGGTCATGCTCCTTGGCAAACGTGGGGATCGTATCCTTCACATCGCCTAAGACGAGTTTCGCTTTCGACAATCGTCCTTTCAGCGCGGAAACATCCATTTTGAAAAAGCCCGCCTTCCAGAAATAGAGCGCATCCCTGTAATCGGTGCTCCGCGGCAAGCCTTCAGAGAGATCGAATCCGTAGACGTCGATGGTCATGCCGAGCTCCTTTTCTATATCTCTTGCTATCTTCTCGAGTGCCACGAGCCCGTTCCCTCCGGCCACGCCGAACTCGATAGTACTTATCCTGGTGTGCCCGAGCCTCTTTGCGAGTTTCGCGCCCTGATACAAAGGGTACGCATAATGCGCGTACGGCATGGCTCCGAGATTCACCCGTTGCTCGAAGGAGCCGAGCTTGTATCTGGCGATATTTCGCAGGGCAAAATTCTTGAATGGAGCCGGCTCGAGAAATAGTTTGGAAAGTTTCTTCATCATGTCATTAAATGAGGCGCCTGAGCACCCTGCCGATGAGAGGCAGGTTTTTCAACCTCCTTCGTATATAGGCATCGCGCGTTTCGATCGGGCGGGTCCGGCTATCGATAACAATACCGTGTTTCTTGCAAAACATCACGGCATCGTAGCGCCAGACGCCCTTTTTTATCGCAGTTGAAGGCACGTACGCGATGGCCGGCTGGCCCGTGTCGACGCTCCAGAATCTGTACTTCGGATCGCGAGCCCGTTCCGATCCCAGAAGCTCCATCTGCCAAATGGTCTCATCGTCATGCAAAAGCTCGAGGAATGCGTCCTTTTTCCAAATGGCGGTCATGAGCGAGAGCCTGTACGGAGCATCCAGAGCGATCTCTCCGACTCGCATTTCCTTGTCGAAATTCGTATCAGGGCCGGGAGTCGGATAGAGCCTCAAATAATCGATATGCTTCTCTCGTACGTATTCGACAAGTTTCTTCACCCGTTCGGTATCGACCTTCTCGACCATAAGAAAGTCTTCCATGAACATCATGAAGTATGGCGCACCGATCTTTTCGACGGCGTACCTCGTATTTCTCGGCCAGCCCATGTCGTTTTCGATAATGATATTCTTCACCAGGGGATGCGAATATCCGATCTTGTCCGACACAAGATAGATATCATACGGACAGTCGGGCCAGTATTCGAAGAAGAGCCTGAAGAACGGATCCCACACATCCTGATATGCGGCGCATGAAGAAACGATCACCGCGCACTCGTTATGTATTGCGTTAGTTTCTTGCATGGTCTAGGCAGAGGCCCTTAGTATCTCTTCGACTCGTGCCTTGGTCGAGTGATCTCCGACGATCCTTTCATACTCGGGTTTGAGATCGAGATCAGCGTATCCGCTTCTGAGGAATGCTCCCATCTTTTTAAGCTCCGCGTCGAAATCGAAGAGATTCTGGAACTCGATGATCCTTTCGTATTTCAAGCGCTTTGAATCCCGAGGATAGATATCGATCGTTTCCGTAAGCATAAGGCAGTTATTCCCCAAGATTTCCCAGAAGCGCATGGTATCGAATCCTCCCCCGCCGACCGAGACGCCGACCTTGGCCCTGGCAAGGAGCTTGTAGAATTCCTCGGGAGTTTTCGTCCGCTCGGTCGCACAAGTGAATCCATTATCCTTGCAATATGTTTCCAAAGCCTCGCGTACGAACCTGCGCAAGAGCGGATACTCGTCCTGGCCGAAAATGCAGACGAAATCGATATCCTTCGGCGTTCCCTCCTTATAGCTCTGCATGTACCTGCTTTCGATGCCGAACGGGAGTGCGATGATGCCGTCCGAATACGGCTTTTCCCTTCTGAAATAGCGGTGGCACTTACTCAAAAGCTCCCGATCCACGGTACCCTGCCCGTCGTACGTTCCGTCGATGATCCCTTTCTGGATAGTGAAGTCGTAACGGCGATTCTTTCCCACCTCCGAACCGTCGACGCATACGGTCTTACCGAAGCGGTCGATCTCTTCGGCAAGCGTCGTATCGTATCCGTACTTGTCATTCCCGATAAGGAAGATCCGATCCGCGCTTCGTGCGAATGCTATGAAATCTCCGCGCGAGAGGACAGCGTCTTCGAGCGGCAGATCGTAGAGGAACTTCGACGAGAGACGGAAATCCACGCTTCCTTCTTTCGCCATGGCGCATAACCCATCGATAATGGTGCGCGCCATCCCGTCGGGCTTTTCGAAGTTGATGACGGCGATTTTCATCATCTGCATTATGAGATCTTCTTTACTCTGACGATGGCCTGGTATGCAAAGAGATTCGGGAAGATATTCCCGAGCCATACGGGAACCTTCGGGTGTATAAGGTTGTCCGTCGCGTCGATCATGAATCCTTCTTCCTTGAGCAGTTTCCGAAGAGACGCGACGGTGAAAAAGTGGATATGCCCCCGTTCGAAGTAGGTGAAGTCCTTGTATTCGAACTTTCCGAACAGCATCCGCACCCTGTTCGAGAAGACAAGGAGATTCGGTGTCGTGATGATAAGAACGCCGTCCTTTTTCATGATCCGCTTCAATTCTTCCAGGGCCTTCTCGGGGAAGAGCAGATGCTCGATCACCTCGGAGAAAATAATGGCGTCAAAGTGATCGTTCGGAAAATTCGTTTTTTCGGATTGTATGTCGACGACGAATGCCCCGTCGATCTTCGTCTTTGCTTCCGCGACCGATTTCTCGGATATGTCGATGCCGATGAATTCGCAGTCGCCTTTCTTCTTCACTTCTTCTCCGAAGTATCCTCCCGCACAGCCGACGTCGAGGATCCGCTTCCCCGATACATCGCCGAGAAGCGCGAAAATCTTCGCCTTTCTCGACGAGCTCATACCGTACGTATACTCCATCGTATTGTAGTACGTGCCGAAAGCGTCCATACGTTTATATATCCGATCCGGATTCCATATAGCGCTTCAATTCAAGAAGGGCGTCTTCCATCTTCCCCGGAGCGGCGGTACCGAAGCTTGCATACTCTGTCCCGAGCGATCTGTCGACAGGCTGTCCGATGTTGTCGACCGCGTTGATCTCGAGTCCCTTGTCGAACACTTTATTAAAAATAGCGAGAAGCTCGAATTTGTTCACCGTCTCATTGATGACGAGATGATGGATATTCGACACGGCCACAAGCGCATCGAAGTTCTCATCCCCCTTCTCGATAAGTTCTTCGCACACGTTCGCGAATTGAAGCGTCGTCACGCCGTTCCAAAGATGATGAGTGAAGCCCGTCACCTTGTCTTCTTTCGTCTGCGAAAGGAACCATTCGAGAAGGCTCACCTTCGCCTTCGGTTCCGGACCGATGATCGATGTCCTGATATTCAAAAAGCGAGGCAGCTTCACCTCGCCGAGGCTCTTGGTCTTGCCGTAGACATCGAGCGGATCATGGGGAGACTGCTCCATATACGAGCCGAGCGTTCCGCTGTAGACGCAGTCGGTGGCGATCTGGATCACCCGAGCCTCTATGTCTTCTGCAGCAGAGGCCAGAAGGTGCGGAAATAATGCATTCACTCGTATCGCCCGCAGCACACCGGCCTGATCGTTGTCCTTGCAATAGGGCTTGAGAATACCGATGCAGTTCACGATGTACTCGGGCCTGAAATCATTGAAGACCGTCTCGGCAATATCGTCCTTCTCCGCGTCGAAGGCACATGTCTTCTCCTGCCAGCTCGAAGGAACTTCTTTCGGATTTCTGGCCGTACCGCGCACGTCGAATGCAGGATTCTTCGAAAGAATGTCGAATACCATAGAGCCGAGCATTCCTGTGACGCCTAATACGAGTATCTTTCTCATGTTATCTGTCTATGACTTCCCACACCTCAGAGCCCCAGTAGTCTGCCGGAAAGCGATAATCGTCTCCCTTGGACTCTTCCGTCGTCGATGTCGAGAAGAAAAATATCTTACCATGCGGCGTCAGGAACCGAAAACCGTTGGCGAAGCCCGCCGGAATATAAAGAATGCAGGGCTTCTTGCTTGAAAGGACGAATCTCTGGACGGCGTTTCCCTTATTCGGCTCCTTCGTATCGTCCATCGCGACCGCCGCGACGATGGCCGTACCCGATGCGACGAATGCGTATTTCGATTCCTTGAGATGGCCGTGGAATGCCCTGATCGTCTCTGTCGAGAAATTTTCCACCGCATAGAATCTTTTCACTCCCTTGAAGTCGAATGGATTGGCGAACATCAGGCTCCCGCGATCGTCGACCGCGATACCTCCGTCGATGATCGTCGGCATTTCTCCGGTTGGTTCCATATATTACTTTTTTAATACGTCTTTTAAGAAAACCTGATTCGAATATCTCGGATTATTGAAGTCCTTGATCCGCCTGCTTTTAAGCAGCGTTCCGATCTCGACGATGCCGTCATCGATCGTGTGCGAAGGGGCGAAATTAAGGGCCTTTTTCGCCTTTTCGGCAGACACCTGGTAGTTCCGAGTATCCTCGAACGGCATCTTCGTGATCTCGAGTTTCGCCTTCGGGTAGAACTTCTTCACCCGGCGGGCAAGATCGAGGATTTTCATGTTGGTCTGGCAGAGGTTGTAGATCTCGGCCTTGGGAGTTTCCTTCGCCTCGAGAGCGTCGACCATGGCCTGTGCAGCGTCCTTCACATGAAGGAGCGGACGGAATTGCGCCCCGCCGAAAATACTCAAGCCGCCGCCGAGCGCCGCGCGGGCGGTCAGGAGATTCGCCACCAGGTCCATGCGCACTCTCGAGAAAGCGTCCGACGTGCCGAAGAGGGTGCCGAGACGGAAGATGACGGCGTCGCTATTTTTCAGAAGCTTTTCCGACTCGTGCTTCGTATAGGCATACAAGGAAAGCGGCTTGACGAGAGAGGTTTCAGTGAGATTCACATCGTCCTGCGCGCCGTAGACGGAGCACGTCGACGTGTAGATGATGCGCCCCTTGAAGTTCTTCACGAGCCAGCCGACGCTGTCCTGATTGACCTTCTTCGTGAGCACTTCGTCCCACTTGCAGGCGCCGTCGCCGACGATGGCCGCGAGCCAGATCACCGCGTCCGCCCAATCGAGCTGCTTTTTCAAGCTCTTCGTGTCTAAGATGTCACCGAAGACGAAATCGACCGGCTTCAGGTAGGACTCTTCGTAGGTGAGGTTGTCATAGACGCGCGTGGTGTAGCGATCTTCGAGCTTCATCAGGATGTCGGTCACGGCGCCGCCTACGTATCCCGCGCCGCCTACGACTAATATGTTTTTCTTCTTCAGGGCTTTGGATGTCATGTCTGTGTTGCTAATATGTTCTCGAATATCGGTATGATCGTCTGGCCCAACACCTTCGGAGTCAGGTTGTTTTGCACATATGTATAGGCGTTTTCTGCGATTTCCCTCCTCAATTCCGGATTGCCTTTTAACTCTAGCATAGATTGCGCGATAGCATCACTATCGCCCCTTTTGCAGTAAAAAATGTGCTTCTTGTGCTCGAAATGCTCCCGGCTCGCAAGCGATTCCCCGGTCAGTACGGGAACCTTGAGCGCCATGAGCTCGTAGACCTTATTGGCGATCACCCGGTCGATCTTCGCGCTCGTGCTGAAGAAACCAAGACCGAGATCGGCGGTACTGACCTTCCTCACAAGTTCCTCCGGCTTCATGGGCGGGAAAAATAGCACGTTCGAAAGCGAAAGTTCGCGGGCGAGATCCTGCATGCGCTTGTATTCGGAACCTCCGCCGATGATCCAGAGTTCCATGTTTTCGTTCTCGAGCTTTTTCATCGCATGCATGACAAGGTCCATGCCGTTCAAAAGCTGGATGTATCCGTGGAAGGAAATGACGAATTTCTCGTTCTTCGGAAGATCGACGTCCGGGAGGGCGAACACTCCGTCGTCGATGCCGTGATACACGACGATGAACTTCTCTTCGGGGATATGCAGGAGACGCGACACATATGCCACATGCTCATGCGTATCAAGAAGGACTTTGTCCGCCAGTCTGCACGAGAGCCAGTCGAGGCAATAGAAATAGAGCGCCTGAATCGAGATCTTCGGATACTTCTTCCTCTCGAGGATGATCGAGTCGTAGTAGGAAACATGAAGGTCGAAAATAACGGGCTTTCTCGTTAAGAGTTTGGCGAAAGGAACCATAATCTGTCCGGGGAATCCGACGATCATGCAATCGAAATCCTTCGGAAGAGCGAGATACCGCTTCAGGAGCTTCCAGTATTTCACGGGGCCCTTTGTCGTATCGATCACTTCGACGACATCGATGCCGTTCTGCCTGAAGGCCTTGATGATATTCTTGTTGCGGGCGTAGCGGCTGTCGTAGATGCCGAAGTAGCAGATCTTTTTCATACCTTATCTGACCATTTTTTTAAAGGCCGCAAATGTCACCGAGGAATCGATCTGTATCCGGGGAAGCTTGAACGGATCGTCTCCCCGCTGTATATACCTCGCTTCCTTCGTCACTGCCCCGAGCCACTGCCCTCCTGTCCTTACGTATTCGACGATCTCAGGGGTATATCTGCCTTTGGGATAACCCAAAATGTCAGCGGGCTTATTGGTCAGGGACTCGAGTGCCACCCTCGACCCGTTGATCTCCTTTACCGCTTCGGCGAAAGGCAGCTTGGAGAGATCGACCGAGGTCTTTGATTGCGGCATGAATTCTATAAGGCTATTCGCCGTCGATGCCCGCCTGATATCGCCCTCGCTCATCACCGCGAGCGCGACCTTGCTCTTCGTGGGGTGTACTCCCTGTCCAAGCGTGCCGGTCACTAAGAAGACCGTCGCCGGAAAATTGTATCTTTTGAGTACGGGAAAGGCGTTCTTGAAAAAATCGAAATATCCGTTATCGAAGGTAAGCGCGATGCAGCCCTTGCTGTCCTCGCCTCTCTCGAGCATCAGGCACATGCGTGAAAGCGGCACGACCTTGTATTTCTTTTCTTTGATATATCTCATCTGACGCTCGAATTCTTCGGGCGGAGTCGTCGAGAGAAGCCCGTTCGCATCGATAGAATGATACGAAAGGATCATTCCTCCACGGTTGAAAGCGGGAAATAGTGTTGATATAAGGCGTCTAAACAGGTTTGGCATTGAGTTGATCCGTGATGCGCTCGATGAGCGCCCTGACATCATACTCTAGTCTTACTTTCCCTTCGAGCTCGCTTACGGCTTTCTGCCTCATACTTTCGTCCATAGCAAGGAATGCGATGATGCGATGCGCGAGGCTTTCCGCATCGTCAAATTCGTAAGAGAACATCTCCCAGTGCGGACCGAGCACTCCCTTGAATGCCTTGTTAGAAACGAAAGCGGGATGGCCTGCAGCCAAAGATCCGAGCACGGCCTTATCCATGCCGCCGTCGGGCGCGGCGTTGATCGAGATGGTCGAAGCGGTGAATGTCTTCGCATCATCATTCGATTCATCCCATGTCAGCAGATCCTGTATGCCGAGTTCCCGGGCCAGAGCCTGAAGCGTTGTCTTGTAGTCTCTGTCTTCGGGCATGACCGGCGCGCCGGTCATGCGGATGTCTCCGATGCGGATTCCCCTGTCGATGAGAAGCTTCGAGGCTTTAAGGACGGTGTCGATATGCTTTATCTTCGTAATGCGTCCAAGGTGAAGAATACGGAGAGGTTCGGAAAAATCCGCAACAGCTGCGGGAAATTTATCCACATCGATCCCGTGCCCGACGAATCGCACCTTCGAACTTTTGATCCCGAAGCTCTCTCTAGCCGAGGTGAAGATGATATCGGAAAGGAACGTTGCGATCCTGAGCTTCGGATCGACCTGACGGTGCACATACCAGAGCGCGATCTTCTTGTGAAGCATCTTCCATAACTCCCCGCCGAGAATGACATATTCGGGATTCATGTGGACGAACACGACATCGTACTCTTTTCTTAAGGACCAGATATACCGATAGAAATTGCTTGCATACCCGACACGCGAGACCCCTTTCTCTTTTCCGAGGCTGTATACCGAGACATTCGCCGGGAGATCGTGCGTACCCTCTTCGAGGCAAATAACCGAGACCTTTTCATAGTACTTCGAAAACTCGATGATCCAGCCATGGAAGAAGCCGAGGACCGGATCATTCCTGTCTACCTTTTGAGTGACGATAAGAAGCTTCATTCGTGTATGCGGCTAGCAGTCGTTTCCCAATTCTCCTTAAGCTTCGCGAGATAAGCATCTTTCGTCACGAGCTTTGCTTCGAGCGTGCGCTTCAAATGAGTGCGCATCGTTTCCCTGCGGGCATTATCCTGGATGAGATCATAGACAGCCTTCCACATGAATTCATCGTCGTCCTGAGGACATACGACCGCATCGATGCCGTTCTCGAGTTCCGTCGCGATACCGACCGGCGTCGTCACGACAGGCAGGCCCGAAAGACCGGCCTCGACGAGTGCGAGGCCGTATCCTTCGAAGCGCGAAGTTTGTAGGAAAAGATTCGCCGTCCTATAAAAGGAGGTAACATCCTCCTGCCAGCCGGCAAAGATAACCTGATTGGAGACTCCCAAGGACTTCGAAAGATCTTTCAAATTTCCTTCCTCGGGTCCCGCACCGACGAGGACGAGTCCGGCATCGGGGAAATACGCATGCACTTTCGCAAGCACCCGAATAGCCTGCGCCACGTTCTTCTCTTTCGTCAGGCGCGCCACGACAAGCAAGATGAAATGGAAGCCGTAACGCGCATGGAGATCGAAGGAAACTTTGCCCTCCTCGATTCGGTTCATATCGATATAGATCGGCAGCACAAAGATCTTCCCCGCGCCGAAACCGAATTCGGCCTGGATCCTCTCAGCCACGCCCCGGCTCACCGTGCGTACCGAATCGGCGGATTTTAAAACGGAACGGGCGAAAAACTTCCGAACGCCGTTCTGGAATCCCGAAAAGTACGGGGAGAACGGATCGCCATGAAGCTGCACTTCGAGCGGGATCCTCCATGTATTTTTTACCCGTACGCCGGCCCATCCGCATTCAAGAGAGTCGGCTGTCACGAGGGACTTCCCTCTGACGAACTTTTTATCGAGGACGATCTTCTTCCCGAGACTCGCCGCGCCGAGCGGACGCAGGAAACTCGCCCCCGAATTCGTCGGGTAGACCCAAACATTCGTGTCGAGCTTCGTCTCTTTCAAACCGTGCGTTTTATCGCACATAAGGACGATATGAAGCTCTTCTACAAGCTTCCCGTATTCTTTCATCCGCAAAGAAACCGCGCTTCCGGGGACGGCGATATTCCTGTCGCTTGAGATCATGAGGACCTTCAGTCCGCCGAATTCCATGCCGGTATTATAGCTTTATTTATAGGGTTTTTGAATGTATAGTGGCATATATGAAGATCGTCCTGGCAACCCCCATCTATCCGCCCGAGATCGGCGGTCCGGCCACTTACACGAAGGAACTTGCCGAGCGTCTGCACGAAACGCACAAGCTCACGGTCGTCGCTCTGACGGATTCCCGCGAGGCCTTTCCTGGTACCACACTCGTCGCCGTATCCAAGCGCCGGCCGCTTCCCGTCCGACTCGTACGATTTTTCTTCGCCGTATTGAAGGCATCATCCGGCGCCGATCTTATCTATGTGCAGAATGCTATGGCTGCGGGGCTTCCGGTGGCACTCGTCTCCATGCTTCGCGGTACGCCCTTCATACTTAAATTCGTCGGCGACGAAGCATGGGAGCGCGCCACCCAGGCGAAGCTTACTCAGAAACGCCTCGAAGAATTCTTGGAACATCCGGACGGACCGCTCAAGATCAAGCTGATGATGATGACCCAGGGCTTCGTTCTCAGACGGGCAAAGATCGTCACGACGCCTTCGGAATATTTAGGCAAGGCCATACAGAAGGCCTATCGCATCGATCCGAAGAAGGTCATCACCAATTACAACGCCGCCGACGATACGGAAACGCTTCCCTTCGAAGCGAAGCCCGTCAGGCATCAGATCGTCACCACGGCCCGTCTCACCTCGTGGAAGGGCGTCGATGGCATTATCCGCGCCACGGCAATTCTTAAGAAGACGTATCCCGATATCCGCTTCGTCTGTGCGGGCGACGGTCCCGAAATGGAAAATTTAAAAGCGCTCGTGAAGGAACTCCATGTCGAGAACGAGGTCAGCCTTTTAGGCAAGATCTCCCGCGCCGAAACCTGGCAACTCAGGAAGAACTCCGAAGTCTATGTGCTGAACTCGACCTACGAAGGCTTGCCGCATACGGTCCTCACTTCGTTCGCCGCTGAGATCCCGACCGTTGCCACGGACATTCCAGGGACGAACGAGGCTGTGTATAACGAAAACACCGGCCTTCTTGTCCCTGCCGAAGATCCCGAAGCCGTTGCCAAGGCCGTCGAGCGCTATTTCGAAAATCCCGCTTTAGCTAAACGCATGGTTGAGAATGGATCGAAGCTCTTGCGCTCCAAATTCTCCTGGGACACACACCTCGAGAATCTAGAGAGCTTCTTTCAGTCTGTTGTCGCGAAGCCAGTTCACTAATTTTGTAATCCCTTCTTCGATCGAGGTTGTCGGTTTCCAGCCGAGGAGTTCCTTGGCTTTTGTTATATCGGCATAGGTCGATTCCACGCTCGACGTATGGCTCGGACGGCTCTTTACCTTGACTTCGAAGTCCGTCACTCGCTCGAACACACCCACGAGTTCTTTAAGCGATGTCGGCTGGTTATTACCAAGATTGATGATCTCGAATCCGAGAGGTTTCTCCATGGCGCGAATGGTGCCATCGACGATATCTCCTATATATGTATAATCGCGCTTTCTCGAGCCGTCGCCGGATATTTCGATCTCTCCACCTTTAAGGATCGCCATGCCCCAGATATACGGCACAAGATCGGGGCGGTTATTCTCGCCATAAGCATTGAAGTACCTGAGGCATGTGATATTGAGTTTGAAATTATGGTGATACGTATACGCAAGCACTTCATCGGAGCGTTTCGTCATGCCGTACGGAGAGAGCGGCCTGTCGGCGATATCGTCTTCCTTCCAGGGCATGCGGTCGCTGTTGCCGTAGACGGATGATGACGAGGCGATGACGGTATTCAGAACATTGAACTCCTTCGCCAATTCAAGGATATTGATAGTGCCTCCGATGTTGACCTCGACATAGCTGTGCGGCTCGCCGACGGCCTTACGGGTATTGGCCTTCGCCGCGAGATGAATGACATACGAAATCTTTTCCTTTTGGAATATCTCTTTCACCGCTTCGAAGTCGCAGATATCCGCCCGGTACAGGACGAAGTTCTCGTGCGAGGAAAGCTCCGCCACGTATCCTTCCTTGTATTTCGGATCATAGAGATCGTCGGCGAAGTTATCGAGACAAAGAACGCGATAACCCTTTTGAAGAAGCGCCTTAACGGTATTCGAACCGATGAATCCCGCTCCGCCGGTGACAAGGACAGTTTCCATAATTGCTTAAAGTATGGCCCTACTATAGGATGAAACCACCATGAACGCAACAAAACTCTCGGCCATTCAAGAATCTTTAAAGACGCTCGGATTCACTCTCGAAAACGAGCAGCCGCATATTGCCGGAGAGCGCTTCCTCATGGCCAAGGAGAAGCTCGTCCTCGTCGGCAAGCGCGACTCTGACGGCAAGCGTGTTGCTATCAAGGCAAGCATCACCGAGGCGGGCAGGAGAGATATCACGAACGAGAAAAACGCCCGGGATCTTCTCCAGTCCGTTGCCTTCACCAATCAAGCTATTCACTTCCCCGAAGAGCTTCTTTGGACTGAGAAAGACGGCACGCTCTTCTGGGCCATAGAATTCATCGAGCAGGAGAAGGTCTTCGTCGCCCACACCCTCGAAGAGCAATTCTTCCTTGCCTTGAACGCCTTCGAAGCCCAGGAAAGTTTCCACGCCACGACTTATGAACATCTTGAGAAGGTCAAGAAGGTTTTCCCTATTTTCTATGCCCAGGAATACTTCAAGGAGTTCTCGGAGTCGAAAAGGATTATTATGGAAAAGTATCCGAACACCGAACTGGAACAGACGCTTGATCGAACGGAAGAATTCTTGCGTTCGCACAAGTCAACGATCGATACGTATGCGAACTACCTGACTCACACCGATTTCGTACCGCACAACTTCCGTATCAGGGGCCGCACCATCTACATGCTCGATTGCGCGCCGGAAGCCCGCACCGTTCACTTCGGCAACAAGTACGAGGGCTGGGCCCGCTTCCTCAATTACATGGTCATTCACAACCCCGAACTCGACCGGCTCCTCTCGGAGTATCTGCGAAAGAAGCGCGGCGAAAACGAGTATCTGAGCTTGCGCCTTATGAGAGCCTACAAGATCGTTTTCCTCCTTCGCTTTTATGCCGAATCGCTCGAAGCGACCGAGGGAGACCTGCGCGAGCTGACGCTGAAACGCCTTGCCTTCTGGCACCAGATTTTGAAATATGTCCTCGACGACATGCCGATCCCGAAAGAACTCATCGAAGACTACAAGGGCACGCGCGACACATTACGAAGCGATGAAGAAAAGAAAAGGCAGATGGAATTCGCCGTCGCGTAGGTTTATTTGATAGCAGCTATTCCATCAAAGAGAGCTCTGGTCGATGTGCCGATGATTTGCTGAGGAGTGTCGGCCAAGGTGATTGGAGCGCCGGCGATGTCATAGACTTCTCCGCCCGCTTCTCGCACGAGAGCCGTAGCAATGGCGATGTCAGCCGTCGTCATCGTGCCATAAATGACGGCGTCCACACGGCCGGAAGCGAGGAAGGCGAGATCAAGAGCCGATGACCCGAGATTCGTGTTTTTCTTCGCGTGTTCGAGGAAATACTTCTGGAGATTCAACCCCCATTCCCTGACCTCGGTCTTGCGGCCGATATGAAGCAGTATATAAGCATCTTTCAAAGCGCTGATGTCGGTGACTCGTATCGGCTTGCCATCAAGAAATGCTCCCTTCTCCTTCTCGAAGCTGTAGAGTTCTCTCGTGACGGGATTGTAAATGGCTCCAACGACCGCTTCGCCGTTCTCAATATATGAAATGACGGTCGCATAATGCGGGATATTGCGTGCGAAGTTAGACGTGCCGTCGATCGGATCGATCGACCAGTACGCCGCTTGTCCGGCGATCCCCCCTTCCGTTTCTTCGGAATAAATCATTTCTCCCGGAAATAATTCCTTGATCTTATTCGTTACGAATATGTTGACCTCAAGATCGACATTCGTCAGCACGTCGCGCGAATCCCCTCCCTTCGCAGAAATCTCGAGATGCTTCTCTTTGGATGACAGCACGAGTTCGCCAGCTTCGGTAACGGTAGAAATGATGAAATCGTATCGGTTTTGCATAAGGAGAATATAGCACAGAAAAGGCAGGCACTTTTCATCAACTAAGCCAAATCGCTAATCGATGAAAGTGGCGACAAAAAGACTCGTCCCTTCATGTCTCTCGCGATAAGATTCCAATCATATTTTTCCTGCACCATTCTTCTGGCATTGATGACGATCTTGTCGTGAAGCACCCGGTCGTTCATAAGTTTTTGTATCTGAAAAGCGATGAGCTTCGGACTCTTCACCGGGACGAAGAGGCCTGTCGGGAGCTTGTCGGGATTCGCATCGGGGTCAAAGAGGAAATCCGGGATGCCGCCGACAGGTGTGGCAATGACCGGCAGGCCGGCGGCCATGGCCTCGATAAACGAATTCCCCATTCCTTCGGAAAGCGACGGACGGATAAAGATATCCGAGATCTTCAAATATTTCGGCAGATCTCTATGCTCGATGAACCCGAGAAATATAACGCGATCTTCTATCCCGAGTCTCTTGGCCTGACGTTTCAAATCCTCTTCGAGTTCGCCGACGCCGAGGATAAGGAATTTGATATGGCTCGGCAGGAACTTCAGCGCATCGATCACGTCGCTTATGGCATTCTTCACATTGAGACGCGAAGTCGTAATCAGATAAAAGTCACCGGGCCGTTTCTGCGATTGTTTTCGAGCTTCTTCAAGAACCGCTTCGGAAATAGGGCTATTGAAAAGTTCCATGTCGACTCCGTTTGGAATAAGTTCCGAAGTACTCTTAAAGCCGAGCTTCCGCGCACGAGCAAGAAGATAGTTACTGATCGCGGTCAGCGTATCGGTGCGCGCGAGTGCGAGCCGCCACGAAAGATCGATCAGGCCTCCCCAGCGGTATTTCAAATGACCTTCCGAATCTCCTTCTTGGAGCGTCAGGATCATAGGGATCTTTTTCTTGCCGGAAAGCCTTCGAAGAATGTTCGTGATGTATCCAGCGCCGCTCGCATAGGTCGCCATGATGGCCCAGAAGGCATCGTATTCGTGTTTCTTATTCAGCTGCCAGGCCTTCACCGCGCCACGAAAGGGCACGGAGAGCTTATCAAGCATTCCCATGCCGAATCCGATGCGGTACACCGTGACATTCCCTATTTTCTCGACATCGGGCAAATCTTTCTGCTTGGCGCATATAAGATCGAATTGGATATCGGGAATGCGGTCCGTAATTTCCTTGACGGCCACCTCGGCTCCGCCGACCATCGGATAATATGACGTGGAGAAAATGAGGACTCGCATTATTCGACGCCTAGGAGATTTTTCAAAGTATCCTCTGGCACTTCCTTCGGCGCGTCCGGAGCTTTGACGGAAGCGGCTGCAGGTATGACCTCCGTCTCCTGTTTCGCTTCAGGCTGCGGCGCAACGGGAGGGGTGACTTTCACCTCGGTCTTTTCTTTAAATTGGGAAAGGGTCGGGGCAGGCTTCGGCAGATCGGTCTTCACGATGGCCGAAAGGGCGCTTCGAAGGTCGTTCAAATTCTTCGGCGATGGATCGCGCTGGTTGTTCTGCTTCTTCTGGAGTTCCGTCAATGACAGTGCGGAGAGCGGCTTGAAGTCATCCTGCGGAAGCGCAGATACCGCTTCTTTCTTTATCTGTCTCTCCTCTTTCTGGCGCGCATAGTCGGGCTGCGGAGCGCTTGGAGCGGGAGGATATTCGCGCTTGCCACGGAGGTCCATCGGCTTCGGTCCGCCTCGGCTCGCGCCAGTCGAGACAGGCTCTCTCCTCTCTTGTACAGGTTCGGCATAGCGAGGCCTGTCTTGGCTTGCCTTTGGGTAGTCCGATCTCGGCGCTGATCTCGGGTAATCATTTTGTCGCACATCACCATAGCGCTTGTCTTTCGGTGGAGCCTTTACATTCTCTCTCTTCCCCTCCTCATGCCAGTCGCCGATAATCTTCTCGACCAGGGCTCGGGGCTTCGCGAAGGTGAGACGCGAATTCTTGATAACCTCATCGACCGAGGATACTTCCGGCTTCTTGATGGGCGGCAGGGTCGTGGCCGAGAAGGGCTGGGAAGAAATACCGTCGATCATCAATTTCAAATAGATTTGGTACGATCCGAGGTTCACCAGGTCTTCCGCGATGAAGACCGGCGCGAATTCCTTCTCGAGCGTTTCGGCGTCATATGCCCCGACGCGGAACGTGATCATGGTACCGACGTTGCCGAAGACGGCAGCCCGCACCTCTTCGGCCATCTGCTCGATGTACTGGTGGGCGATGGTGAGGTTCAATTTATATTTTCTGGCTTCCGAAAGAATGTCCGCGAAGGACTCATTGGCGAAGGACTGGAATTCGTCGACGAAAAGGTAGAAATTCGGCAGCTTGTTGAGTGCCGCTTCGTTCTGATCGGCGCGGCTCATGGCCGAAAGGTAGATCTTCGTAATGAGCATGGAGCCTAAGAGGTTGGCATTGGCTTCTCCGACGCGGCCCTTCGAGAGGTTGACGATCATGATCTTGCCTTCGTCCATGATCTTTCTGAAGTCGAAGGAGGACTTCTCCTGCCCGATGATGTTTCGCACGAGCGGGTTCGAAGTGAATTGTCCGATCTTGTTCTGGATAGCCGGCGTGGCCTCTGCCGCGAAACGTTCGGTGTAATTGGCGAATTCCTGCGTCCAATAGGCCTTGACGGAGGAGTCGGTGACGTTCGCCACCACCTTATCCCGGTAGTCCTTATCCGTCAGCATCCTATTGATACCGAGCATGGTCGAGCCCGGGTACTCAAGGAGAGCAAGAATAGTATTCTGCAAGATATACTGCATGCGGTCGGAGAAGCTCTCCTCGCCGAAGAGCTTCTTGAAGGCGGACATCAGGCCGTTCACCACAAGGTGCCTCTTGTCCGGTCCGACGTCTTCCATAACGTTGAAGGAAATCGGGTGCTCGATGTCGAAGGGCGCGAAGTACACCACGTCCTTGACGCGCTCGGGCGGAATATACTCAAGAAGAAGCTCTGCGGTCTTGCCGTGCGGGTCGATGAAACACATCCCCTCGCCTCCCGCGATATCCTGCACGGCCATATTCTCAAGAAGGGTCGACTTACCCATGCCCGTCTTTCCTATGACATAGACATGCTTCAAGCGATCCTTGGCCTTGATGCCGAAGGGTATGCGCCGATTCCTCGAGTCCGTCTCGCCGAAGTACGTTATTTTCTCAGGATCGAACATTTGCCTTGATTATACAACAAAGGGACTTCAGAGGGTATGAAAACAGCCACTTCAACAAGTGGCTGTTAGAGGTCGATTTCTTGGGGTTCGTCCTGACTCGGAGTATCTCCGTCGCGGACATTGATCCTCTTGTCCGAGACTCTCCGTCCGTAGTGCGGGACGGCTTCGGGCACATGATCCGAGGCCCTGCGGCCGTAGACATGCGACTCGGCCTGCCTGTCGGCAG
This sequence comes from Parcubacteria group bacterium, assembly GCA_028286465.1. Lineage (GTDB taxonomy): Bacteria > Patescibacteriota > Minisyncoccia > Phycocordibacterales > Zambryskibacteraceae > JAIFWN01. The sequence continues at coordinate 39,229 of JAQBRN010000017.1, forward strand.
GCATGGCTTCAGCCATTTGCACATTGACGAGTGCGCGCTTCCTCAAGTGTCTCTTTTCGGCCTTCGACTTCAAGGTAAGCCGTCTGTCGACCGAAATGAGAACGGAAAGAAAAACGATAAGGAGTCCGGACGCCACTTCGAAGAACGATTCCCACGAGTGCGGAAAGCCCAAAACGGGCAAGAGGGCGATGAAGAATCCAAGCGCGAGGATGATACGGGACTTCGGCATGAGACTAGTATACCCGCTTACTTCTTCTTTTCAAACGAGAAATACGCGAGTGCGGCAATGGCAAGAATGGCGACGATGGAGAAGACAGACAGCCTTCCGAGGGAAAGAATGGCCGTCACCAGGGTCAGTATCCGAGCGTGGAAAACATACCCGACCAAGAGATACAAGGGCGCATATACCGCACATGAGATGACACTATACAGAAGGAATTTATGCCACGGGATCCTGATGACGGCTGCGACGACCGGATTCAAAAGGCGCCAACCGGGCACGAAGTGGGAAGCGAACACCAGGCCGAAGATCTTCGGCTCGCTTGCATCGATGTACTTCTCCGTCATCTTGCCTTCCACCTTCTTCGAGAGCGTGGCGGCAACGCGCGCGCCGCCGAGAGTCAGAGAGTAGAGCGCCAGATCGAAGAATGTCGTGGCAAGGATAGAGACGATGGCGAAGCCGACGATACTTCCCTTGCCGATGCCTGCGAGATATCCGAGAAGAAGAATAGTGACCCCTTCAGGAATAGGTACCACGTGCCCGCTTGCAAGGATCGCGAGAAAGATCCCCGGATACGACAGGTGCGAGAGATGGGCGAGATTCGTGAGGATAAAATTGTGATGCATGCTTCGCGTCAGTATAACATTCCGGCTTTGCCGCGTCCTTGTTTTGAGCCATACATTCTGGTATTCTTGGCTTCGTACATGCGCGTGTAGCTCAGCTGGTAGAGCAATCGACTGATACTCGGTAGGTCCTTGGTTCGAGCCCAAGCACGCGCACCAAATTAAAAACTAGCCCGAAGGCTAGTGGTGAAAAAACTTATAGAGGCCGGTACCGATGCCCCATGCCACGACGATAATGATGATGGCAGCGACAATGGTGTTCGGGCCCAGTTGCCACCAGCTCACTTCGTCTTCAGACTCCGTAGTTTGTGCGGTCGACGCCTGTCGCTGATATCCGTCTCCGTTCTCCATCCCCCTCCTTGTGTGGAGATCTTTGCGTACTCTACTACCCTCATCGATTTTTGCAACAAAAAACCTCGCGACCATTTGGCGCGAGGCCTGCGCCCGGGCATTTCCAGGCGACCGCTTTAAAGAATTTTCAAGGACGGAACAAGTGCCAAAGATAGTGTCCCAGATCCCACAAACGAAGAGCGATGAGAACGCCGATGCAGATACAAACTCCACAAACGATAAGTGTAAGCATCACGTCGTCCCATCTCTCATTTGCAGGCGTGGGCCGTCCATTGCGTTCCCCTGGAGCCAAGGGACCTCCGTCGATCCCCATCCCAAGCCGTCCATATGGGCTGAAACTACGCTTCTTAACCAAACTGCCTCCTTTCAGTTGATCCGTGTGGAGCTTACCTATTCAGAACCATATTGCAACACAAAACCGCCTTTCGGCGGTTTTGCTTATCGTTCTCTATTTTGTTCCGTTCACTGGTCTTTCCCAGCGTCGGACCGTTTTAGGGACTACGATCTTCGTCCATTATATGCTCAATTGAGGCATACAATATCGACACGATTACCCAAGATATTATCTTGAGGTGGTTCAAATTGAATTACTCCACGAGCAGCTTCCGCTACCCGTGCCTTGTTACGACTTACTCCCTGTCGATGAGCTTACCGTGGTGCCGCTAAAGCGACCCTTCGGGTACTCCCATCTCCCTTGAGTTGACGGGCGGTGAGTACAAGACTTGAGAACGTATTCACCGCGGTATAGCTGACCCGCGATTACTAGTAATTCCGGCTTCATGGGGTCGAGTTGCAGCCCCCAATCCGAACTGGCGCACCTTTTCTAAGGATTAGCTCAGGGTTACCCCGTCGCGACCCGTTGTAGATGCGATTGTATTATGCGTGTGGCCCAAGGTATCAGAGGGACATGCTGACCTGGCGTCATCCTCGCCTTCCTCCCCCGTTTGTAATCACAAGCCGATCCCAAATGAACCGGCTTATGCCCACAAACGGGGGCAGTCTCGCCAGACACTTGTAACTGGCAACGAGGGTTGCGTTCGTTACCCCACTTAAGGGAACAATTCAAATCACGAACTGACGACGGCCATGCATCACCTGTCTACGAGTCCTTGCGGACGCCGAACGTTTCTGCTCGGCTTCACGTAGATTTCTAACCTTGGTAAGGTTTTTCGTTTGTCATCGAATTAAACCGCATAATCCACTACTTGTGCAAGTCCCCGTCTATTCCTTTGAGTTTTAACCTTGCGGTCGTACTACCCAGGCGCTTCACTTAACGCGTTAGCTTCGCCTCCGAGGGGGTCGATACCCCCGAAAGCTAGTGAAGAACGTTTAGGGCGTGGACTACCGGGGTATCTAATCCCGTTCGCTACCCACGCTTTCGTGTTTCAGTGTCAGGAATGCGCCAGTGAATTGCCTTCGCTTTTGGTGTTCCCCATGATATCAACGGATTTCACCCCTACTCCATGAGTTCCATTCACCCCTCGCATCCTCGAGCAATGCCGTTTCCTCTGCAGACCCCCGGTTAAGCCGAAGAATTTGACAGAAGACTAACATCGCCACCTACACACCCTTTACGCCCAATGATTCCGGATAACGCTTGGGGCACTCGTATTACCGCTGCTGCTGGCACGAGTTTAGCAACCCCTTATTCTTCGAGTACTATCAATTACTTTCTCCTCGACAAAAGATGTTTACGTCCCAGAGGGACTTCATCCATCACGCGGCGTCGCTCCATCAGACTTTCGTCCATTGTGGAAGATTCTCGACTGCAGCCACCCGTAGGTGTATGGGCCGTGTCTCAGTCCCATCGGTGGGGGTCAGCCTCTCAGCTCCCCTAGGCGTCATAGCCTTGGTAGTCCATTACACTACCAACTAGCTGATACCCCGCAGGCCCTTCCCAAAGCGAATTGCTTCTTTAATCCGGAGATACTATCAGGTATTAGCGAACCTTTCGGCTCGTTATTCCTGACTTCGGGGGAGGTTCCTACGTGTTACTACCTCGTCTGCCACTAGTAGCATATTGCTATGTTACCCGTTTGACTTGCATGCCTTATCCACGCCGCCAGCGTTCATCCTGAGCTAGGATCAAACTCTAATTATAAACTTCGAATTGCTTCGTCGTTTTTAGAACGGAACAAAAGAGAAAACAATAAATCATTTTTTCTTCTGCTCTGCTTTAGAATTCGTCCCGCTCGTTCGAGCACCCCCTGTTGCTACTGGGAGTGCTCGTGGTTTCATTTTTTGAATTTCAAGAACTTGCAGTTCTTCAAATCTCTATTCAATTGTGAATGTTCAACGCTCTAGACCTGTCTAGAGCGTGGGGTTCATTATACTTATATCTTTCCCCAGGTCAAGCAGAGATCAAGCCCGGGCAAAAGGGATCAAATATGGCCCTATGTATGGGCTTCCGAGAGGATCTTATAGACGTGCACGTAAGCGAGCCCGGCGACCGGAATAGCCACGAGAAGTCCGACCACGAGAGCGATGGCCCCGAGGATGACAAGGCCGAGGAGCGTGATGAAGAAACCGAACAATTTCCACTTATGACCCTTGGTCATTGCGGCTGATCGCGTGAACGATTCCCCTATCTCGAGATCCGTATCGATGACAAGAAGCGGCACGAAGCAGTATGTAAGTGCGAAGTAGATGCCCGGGATAATGAAAAGAATGCTGAGAAGCGCCGTGCCGAGAGCGTAGAGAAAGCCCGTAAGAACGAAAACAATGACGTGTTCCGGATGAGCGAAAATTTCCGTCCACTCGGGCTTCTTTCCTTCGTCGATCATAAGAAGAAGATTGAGCCAGCCGATCTTCACGATGGTGACAATGACCCAGACGACGATGCCGAGAAGCAATACGGAAATCATTACTTCCCGATGATGTCCGCCGGGCATAAGGCCGTCGTGGCTCGCTACGGACTGAAGAACAAAAAGAGAAAGAAGAGAAAAGACAAGCGCCATCTTGTGATTCTTGAAAAGAGTCCATCCCCGCTTGATAGCAGCACCGATCGAAAATGTTTTCATGTATTCATCCTACACTCTATCTTGATAAAGAAAAGCGCGGGCCCCGAAGGACCCGCACGTGTTATGGCAAGACGATTGCCTGAGTTCTCCATCCGAGAGACAGAGCGGATGCGGTGCTCTCCTTGTGCAGAACACCATCGACCGTCGACCAATTGACCGCATCGATGCCGGCGGCGTAACTCCCCGGCGAGAGCGGACCGCCGGAAGCGGTGCGGCCTTCGAAAACGAATGTGACGGGAACCACCACGCTGTTGCTCTCCGGGATCTTGAAGTGATCCGATCCGAACGCGACGACGCCCGATGAGGGCACCGTATAGAGCGACGTTTGAGCGATAGCGAGAAGAACGCGTACGCCGTCCTTCCAAATCGTAAGCTCGAAAGCCGGAATGGAGGCGGCCTGACTGCCGAGCACCACGTCTCCGCCAGAAGCCTTGATCTCGACCAGAAACGTCGCCATCAGAACCGAGGACTGGCTGGAACCGGCTGGCACGCTCGATCTCTCGATACTATTCTCGAGAACCGAGAAGGTCGGCGCCGCTTCATGCACCGGCGCTACGGGCGATTCAGCACATGCCGAGGCGAGTACCGCTCCGAGAACAGCGAAACTTCGACAGAAACGCATTGGGGCTTCTCCATGAGGCCGGGGAAATTCAAAAAGAGCGCTTTCTGTATTATATCAGGATATGAGTATATGTCAATAGCACACGAGTTATAGCGATCCTCCGGATAATAAAGAAAAGCGAGCCTCTAGGCTCGCCGTAATCTCTGTTCAAATTCTTTGTCGAATTCAGCCCACTCGCTCTCCGTGATCCAGTGAGCGAAATCGATGATGAAATGCCTGCCGCTCTTCTCGAAATAGACAACTCGCGAGTCGCTATTCAGAAGATTGAAGCCTCTCTCGAGTAGCATCTGGCGAAAGATCCCTTGCTCTACGGGCAGTCCGATCTCGTACCGTTCGACTGTGGTCGCGGTGATCATGTTTGCCCCCGTTTGAGTCCCGGGCTAATCCTACTCTCAAACTCTTAAAGTTGAAAGAGTGGGTAGTCTATTTTGCCACCTTTCTAAGGTCACGAGGAGGGCGAGATCTACAGGCACTACCTAGAAGATAGATACGAAAAAGATCCAAGCGAGAATGGCCACGACAAGCACGACGCCGCCGGATATCTTTTGGTTCAATAACTTATGACGCTCCCGATCAAGGCATGTGATAGTGATGATAAGCGAAGCAAATGCGAGTATCACGATAGAGGACACCGACTTGCTCAAGACGTCTCCCGCCAAGACTTCCCAGATCGCCATGATACCGAGAAGGGCAAGTATGGAAACCGACACGACCAGAAGGCCTACCGTAAGATGGCGTATGGATGTGAAGGTCGGATTAATATCCGGCACCACGGTAGTTTGTCCGTCCGGGCCCATGACGAGTGCGGATTCCTCTTTGCTGTCGACGAAGCGACCAGCCACCATAATAAGCACCGACACTCCCGCCAGAAGGCCGAGGGTCTCGAAGGACTTGGTGATCACGTCATGGCTGAAGATATTCCATACTCCCATAATGGAGATCGCTGAGAGCACCACGACGGCGATAATGAAGAAGAATGCAGACCCGTTTTGTAATTTTTTCATATAGTAATCCTACACCCTACTTGGTTTTCTGCCACTTTTGGAAGGTTACGAGGAGGGGCGAGGCTACGAAGATCGAGGAGTAGGTACCGACGATCACGCCGACGATGAGAAGAAGGGCGAAGTCCTTGGTAGCCGGAGAACCGACGAGATAGAGTGCGAGAAGGGTGATAAAAATAGTTAAGGATGTGTTGATGGAACGGCCGAAGGTCTGCTGTACCGACTTCCCGACCGTTTCTTCGAAGGGCTCGGACTTCGGGCTCGTTTTCAGATTCTCGCGAACGCGGTCGAAGACGACGATCGTGTCGTGCACGGAGTATCCGAGGATGGCCAAGAGTCCCGTGACGAACAGAAGATCGATCTCCACTCCCTTAAAGTGTCCAAGAAAGACGAAGACGCCCGCCGGAATGATGACATCGTGGGCAAGGGCGATGATCGTCGCTAAGCCGTACTTCCATGAGGACACAGGCTTCGATACGCCGCGGAAAGCGAAGGTCACGAAAAGGACAATCATCACAACGACGACCGCAATGGCCTTATAGGCCTTCGACTTCAGCTCCGCACCGGCCACAGGGCCGATAGTATTCTGTCTTTGGATGCTCGGAGAGACGCCGTTCACGGAAATGTCTGCAATGAGCTTAGTACGCTCACCCTCCGAAAGTTCCTTGGTGCGGATGATGTAATCGCTGTTTCCGGAAGGACGAACGGAGAAACCGCCGATGTTCTCTGCCGTGATCTTCGCATTGATGTCATCGAGTGTCGGAGCGCTCTCCGCATACTTCACTTCGGTGAGCGTACCACCTTTGAAGTCGATCGACTCGTTGAAGCCGTAGAAAATGATGCCGTATGCCGAAAGTGCGATAAGGAGTCCCGAGATCATGAACCATAATTTTCTTTGGCGTACGACGAACATAAATTTGTTTATTTTATATGGAAGCCATTGCTGAATAAGAATCGCTTCACCTTGCTCTCTCCCGTCGGCGCGATGGCGAAGAGGAACGTGCGCGAGACAGTGATGGCCGTGAACATCGATATGAGAACGCCGAGTCCGAGCGTCAAAGCGAAGCCCTTCACCGCGCTTGTCCCGAGCCAGAAGAGAACGATAGCCGTAATGATGCTTGATATATTCGAGTCGCGGATCGAGAGCCACGCTCTCGAGAATCCTTCATGAAGCGCGTCATGAATGGACTTTCCTCTCTTCAATTCCTCCTTGGTGCGCTCGAAGATAAGCACGTTCGCATCGACGGCCATACCGATGGAAAGGATGAAGCCCGCAAGACCAGCGGCTGTCAGCGTCACCGGAATCATTTTAAAGACGACGAGAGATAGGATGATATACGCACCGAGCGCGACCGAGGCCACGAGGCCCGGAAGCCTGTACCAAAGGATGAGGAAAATGGCGAGAGAGATGAGGCCGATGAGACCCGCCCTCACGCCGGAGTGGAGTGCTGCTTGTCCGAGGGAGGCGCCGACAGTCTGTGATGTAGCAAGAGCAATAGGCACCGGCAGCGCGCCGTAGTTCAAATTGCGTACGAGGGTCTTCACCTGATCTGCAGAAGGAACTCCAGTGATCTGTGCCTTGCCTCCAGTGATCTCTCCTTGAATGGTCGGGGCAGAAAGCACTTGTCCGTCGAGAATGACAGCCAAAGGCTTACCTATATTCTCTTTGGTGATCTTGGCGAAGAGGTCTGCACCTTCCGAAGTGAATTCGAGCCCGACGAGCGGAGCCTGGGTCTGGGTATTGAATTCGACCGTCGCATGTGAAAGATAGCGACCCGTCAACTCTGCCGGGAAGAAGAGCTGATCAAGGGTCGGCTGAGTGCCTGTGGCGGTAGCGGCCGCAAGAAGAGCTGGAGCCTCAGGACGCTCAAGGCGGAACTCAAGGGTCGGTGTTTCTCCGATG
>JAQBRN010000021.1 GCA_028286465.1 Parcubacteria group bacterium
GTCTTCGTGCCGTTCACGATGCTCGTCGGGTTCGTTGCGACGACACTTGCCTTCATCAGTCCGTATCTCGCGCTTCCGTTCACTTTCGTCTCTCATCTTCTTCTTGCCTGGATCCTCGGCGTGGCGCGCGTCTTGGGCGGGCTTTCCTTCGCAAGCATAAAAATAGACCACTTCGGAGCGTGGCCTACTTTCATTTCCTATATCGTTCTCGCGGCTATCGTGTGGCGTTCGCGAAATTCTCTTCCACGTTCTGCCAGTTCACATTAGTGAAGAAGTCTTCGACGTACTGCTTTTTGCCCGAGGGTAGATAATCAGCCACGAAGGAGTGCTCCCACATGTCGAGCGCAAGGACGGGGCTTGTGCCCGTGAGGTGACCAAGGTGCTGTTCGTCATTCCAGTTATTCAAGAGTCTCATGGAGGCCTTGTCGTAGACGAGCATGGCCCAGCCCACGCCTCGGGTCATGGCAAGCGTTTTGAAATTCGCGAGCCAGGTATCAAAGGAGCCGAATTCTTCCTCGATGGCCTTCTTGAGCGCACCGCCTTCGGCGAGCATCTGTGAACCACCTTCAAAATGCTTGAAGTAGTATTCGTGATTCCTCATGCCGTCGAACTCGAATGAGAAGCGGCGGCTGAGTTCTCCGACGACGTACGGTGCGAATGGATCTGCCTCGGTGTACCCGCGATATTCGGGGAGTTTCGCGAGGATCGAGTTCGCGTTCTTCACATAGCCCGAGTAGAGCTTAAGGTGTTCCTCGATATTCTTCGCCGAGATGCCTTTAAGCTCGGGGATAGTGAATGTCTTTTCTTCGAATTGCTTCATAACGGTATGTGTTACCCAATAAGTATGTGCATTATACACCTTGCGAGAAGACGCACGTGTGGTAAACCTAATAGTAGGCAAAAGTTCCCGCCCTACCCACCCCCACAGATGTAGAGGTAGCAGTATGTCGGAAATTGGAAATCAAGGCCAATCCCTCAATGAGATCTACGGCAAGAAGCTAGGCGATTGTTCGTACGGCGAGTTGTTCACCCTGGGTCTTGCCACCATACGATTTCCACGTCTTCCCGAGAATGCACCGGAAATAGTGAAGAGAGCGCACGGGTTCTTCTATCCCGGCATGCATGAGCCTTATTATCCGCACATCGCTTCGCTCAGTCGCGAGGCGCTGATCGAGATACTCAAGATGGCGGAGGGCAGGGCTCTTCTTCCGCTCGACAGATCTGAGAGAATCGACACTCTGATTCGTCCGAGCTCGGGTCTTTTTAACCCCGATAAGACCTGCGTCATGTTTATCAGCGGGCACGACAGTCGTCGCGCGAAACAAGATCCGAAGTATTATCCGCGCTTCGTGAAGGTCATGTCGGGAGATGAGTTCGAAGAAATAGTCGAGACGGATTCCCTCGCTTTTCTCAAGGCGTTAGGCTGTGCTCCTGGGAGTATTCCATATTGGGAAACTCCGCACCAAAATGCCGTGATCCCACCCGCCGACACCTAGTGTGCCGGTTTTTATTTATAATAAAGAGGCGTGGAAAAGCTAAAAACATATTGGAGAGAATCGGTCGTTCTCGCACTCATCCTTTCGAATCTCTTCGTCTGGGTCGCGGTCTTCAGGAAAGAACCTTCGGACCTTCTGCATGTCTACTTTCTCGACATAGGCCAGGGAGATTCTATTTTTATAGACAGTCCGGCGCACGGGAGAATTCTCCTTGATGGCGGGCCGGACAGAAAGGTGCTCACGGAACTCGGGAAAATATTGCCTTTCGGCGACAGGCGCATCGACGTTATGATCGAAAGCCATCCCGATGCCGATCATATCGGCGGTCTTCCGGAAGTGATAACGCAATATGGTGTCGGCGCATTCCTCGAGCCGGGAGTCGAATCTCCAAATAAGGTGGACGATGAATTACATGCCCGCATCAAGAAGAAGAATATTCCGGATATCTTGGCTCGCAGGAACATGGTCGTCGATTTCGGCGACGGGGCACAGCTTGTGATCCTTTTTCCGAATCAGGATGTCTCGGCATGGGATACGAACGATGCGAGTATCGTGGCGAAACTCGTGTACGGAAACGAAAGCTTCCTTTTAACCGGCGACTCGACGAAGAAAGCCGAATATATTCTCCTCGGGCTCGATGCCAGTAGCTTGAAAAGTTCCGTACTGAAGGCCGGACATCACGGTTCGAAGACCTCAACATCCGTGCCGTATGCACAAGCGGTTTTACCGGAGTACGCAGTGATCTCGGCGGGGAAGGATAACAAGTACGGCCACCCGAATAAGGAAACGCTCGATACGCTCACCGCTCTCGGTACCGAGATCCTTGCGACAGAAGACAGGCCCGGCCTCGGCGGCCTCGGTACGATCGAGTTCGAAACAGACGGAAAGAGTCTCGTCGTGAAATAAAAAACGCCTTACCGAGATTTCGGCGGGCGCGTATGAGAACGGGTAAGGAGACCGCTGAGCACAGGAAGGATCGCGCATAGCACTCCGAAGGCGATCGCGATACCGAGAGCCGACCATGCGAGATTCGTAAGTATAGTCTGGAGCATATCTCCTCCAGGGGAACGGAGCCCTTCTTGACTCAGTTCTACTCTTTATATAGGAAACGTCAAGCGCTAGATGATGCCGGCTTTCTTGAGAACGCTGTGAGCGCCGCGCTTATTGATGGTCTTGATACCGCGTGCCGAGAGGGTAAGGGTGATGGTTTTCTTCAGTTCAGGCACGTAAATGCGCTTCTTCTGGAGGTTCGGGTATTTCCTGACCATGCCGGTCGGGTTGAATTGGGTAGCACGAGTGCGGTTGGAGTAGCCTCCACCCATGATCGATCCCTTCTTGGTTACTGGACATATTCTAGCCATAGTCGGGATATCCTAACACAGATTTATAGCCTTGCAAATATCCTTATTCAGGAGTTATATGAATAGAGTCGCTCATTACCACTGGGGGAATTGTGAACTTCTGGCAAATGACTGGTCGAATCTTGATTTCGGTCGGAGGCATCAGCCTCGCGTGGGGACTCTTCAGTCTCTACAGGAACTGGCGCAGCCCGAAATGTCCGAATTGCCATATCCGCGATAGCCGGCTGATCAAGTCCGGCGTCCGCGAATGCCATGGCTGCCACAGGTTCTTCGGGACGCGAGTCTCGATCTTCCCGACCGCTACCTAGCGGTCTTTTTATATCCATTGCTATACTTATCTCATGGACGCAGTATTCCAGATCCTCATTCTCATCATGTCGGTCGTCATCCACGAAGTAAGCCACGGTTACGCGGCGCTCTTTTATGGTGATCATACTGCCGAGTATGAGGGGAGGCTGACCTTGAATCCTTTAAAGCACTTAGACCCTTTCGGTTCGGTGATCTTGCCGATCCTCCTTTATTTCTCTTCGGGCGGCGGCTTCGTCTTCGGCTGGGCGAAGCCCGTGCCTTATAATCCGCACAACTTGAGGCCGGGCAGATGGCCCGAAGCCTTCGTGGCTTTAGCCGGCCCGCTTTCGAATCTTACTATCGCCCTCATCTTCGGGCTCGTCATCCGTTTCTCCGGGGCGAGCGCATACAGCCTCAATTCGGGCTTTTATTTCATCCTGTCTCTCATCGTTTTCATCAATCTCACCCTGGCAATCTTCAATCTCGTGCCCCTTCCGCCTCTGGACGGCTCGAAGATCCTCTTCGCTATTTTTCCTGACCGGCTTTACCGTATGCGGGGAACATTCGAGAGATATGGGGTGATTCTGACCCTTATCTTCATATTCTTCGTCTGGCAGTTCGTGGCGCCTGTTGCGGGCATGTTATTTCAGGTGTTGACCGGCGTATCGCTTTAGGTTAGAGTGTCTGTCTAAATGTCGACCATCAACCAGCTCGTCAAGAGAAAGCGATCCAAGCCAGGAAGGAAGTCCAAGGCTATTGCTTTGACGCGCGGGTTCAATACCATCAAGAATCGTCCTATCTACTACAATTCTCCCTTCAAGCGCGGCGTGTGCATCAAGGTGACGACGAAGACCCCGAAGAAGCCGAACTCGGCTATCAGAAAGATCGCCCGCGTTCGCCTGACCAACGGCCTTGAAGTGACCGCCTACATCCCGGGCGAAGGACACAATCTTCAGGAACACTCGGTGGTCATGCTTCGCGGAGGCCGCGTGAAAGACCTTGGAGTCCGCTACACCATCGTGCGCGGCGTCCTCGACACCACGGGCGTCGAGAAGCGCAGGAAGGGCCGCTCCCAGTACGGTAATAAGCGTCCTAAGGAAGCAAAAAAGAAGTAATCACGAGTTTACGAGTGATAAAAAATAGCAATGAGACGAAAACTTAAATCAAAGCCACCCATAACCCCAGACCTTCAGTACGACTCGGAACGAGTGGCGAAGTTCATTAACTATGTAATGTTTTCTGGCAAGAAGGCTACCGCCCGCGCCGTCGTCTACAAGATGCTCGATGAGATCAAGGAGAAGACGAAGAATGAGAATCCTTTGGAAGTCTTCGAGGCTGCCTTGAAGAACACCGGCCCTACCATGGAAGTCCGTTCCCGCCGCGTGGGTGGTGCTAACTACCAGATCCCCCGCGAAGTCCGTCCCGAAAGACGCCAGCAGCTCTCCATGAAGTGGATCGTCGACGCCGCTCGCGGCAAGAAGGGCAAGCCGATGCACGAGAAGCTCGCCGAAGAGGTCATCCTCGCGTCGAACAACGAAGGCGAAGCAGTGAAGAAGCGCGACACCACGCACCGCATGGCCGAAGCCAACAAGGCGTTTGCCCATTTTGCCTGGTAATCTCAAAAAGTTTAGATATGAAAAAAGCCTCGGGTTATCCCGGGGCTTTTGATTAAGCGAGTCTCAAAATCGCTTTTACGGAAGAATTTCGTAGTCGTAATCGTCCGGTACGAGCGGCTCGTCGCTGCCTTCGAGCGGTGCTTCGAGAACTGTCACGACAGCATCTCGATTCAGGGCTTCGATGTCGCCGAGAACGTAGAAACTTTGCCGGTTCTCTACACCGTCCGGATACACCAACACTCTGTAAAACACCCTACCTCCTTCGTTGTGGTCAGGTAATTTATCGCTTGCGTTACTTCAGTTCGGGCTTTTCTTTTTCGGACTTCCTCCGAACACTTTCCTCCAGATGAAGGCGATCGCGAAGATCATGATTGCCATCTGAAGGAGAGAGGAGAGTATCGCCGCAGTCCAGGCGGGGTGGGTCAGGCAATACAAGATCCCGAGACCCGCGAGGGTGAACTGCATCCTCCGGGTCGTCCCGAAGAATACGTTCAAGAAATTTGTCACGTATCGCATGGAGCCTCCAGGGATGGCGATGAAAGAGCGTTTATTGGATCGTAGCATATTTTAAGACAAAAGTCAATATATAAGAAATCATGCATAAGGTGGAACCTCGTGCGTGTATCAGTGAAGTATGAAAACTCCCCGAGCATGCTCGGGGGTTTAATTTAAAAGATGACATGATATACTCTGCTGAATGGAAGGTGACTCATCTCTCGAAAAAAGTTTGGAATTAAAAGCTGTCCCAAGCCCAGAAGAAGCGGCTAAGAATTTGGAGACAAGTAAAGAAGAATTGCTTACTAAGGCTCAGCTAGCCCTCGTTCACATGGGTATTCCTATGAACAGTAATGAGGAAGTGCTCGAGGTGTTATCTGGATTAGCGACCAAGGATCACTCTGTAGCGGATCAGGTAGAAACTTTATATAAAGATGTGCTGGTTTCGGATGAGGTGAAGCATTTAAACGAACTCGTAGCAGAGAAACAGGTGGAAAATGAGGCACATCAACACGGCATTGCTCCTCAAGTGTATAAGGCGCGCAAGCAAGCAGAAGAACGAGTGCGTACGCAATTGGAAGCAGCGCAAAGGGAGCTGCGGTCCTTCGTTGGAGAAAGAGTTGTGAACGGCCTTCTCATATCTCTAAAGTGGGGCGGCGAGAGAGACGGATATCAGCTATCTCTGCCTGAACTGCAAATTGATGAGACAAATGTCGGCATGTTTGGAAGACGATTGAGCATCATTAATGATCCCAAAATTGCTAAGTCGGTTTTTGATAGCACGTGCGACTTTGCGGAGCATAATGCTGATCCTTTGGAAATCTTTAAATATGCATCCCATCTTGCCGCTGGGATATATGGATATAGGGATTAGGGCAATAGATACAAAAAAGCCCCGCTATAACCCGGGGCTTTTGATTTCACCAAGCTTTCCGTCGATGTGCCCTGTTTCTTCCAGATCGGGTATGTGAGCATAAAGAATCCGATGACGAGAAAGAAAGGACAAAGGAAGAATAGCCTCACTGCTGCGTTCGACGGAGGCGTGATCGGCGACGAGAGCAAAGGAGACGTAATTCGCAGGAAACAGATGCCGAGAACGAGTAGTGTCCCACCTATGATTGTACGGATCACATAATCTCCCATGTGTTTAGACCGGTTCAACCAAACGACAATCTGGTTGCTATAAAAACATTAAGGAGTAATAAAGTCAACGGTTCTCTTGCGAAAAGAGGGCGCTTCCTGTATTCTAGTGCCATCAAAGCCTCTAAAGCTTTTTATTTTTATCCCAAATTTAACCACTTATGGAACGAGATTATCCGCTTGAGAGAGTCAGAAACTTTGGTATCGTCGCGCACGTCGACGCAGGCAAGACCACCACGTCCGAGCGTGTGCTTTTCTATACCGGATCCCAGCACAAGATCGGCGAGGTGCACGAGGGCGATACGACCACTGACTGGATGGAACAGGAGAAGGAGCGCGGCATCACCATCACCGCGGCTGCCATCACCTGTTTCTGGGCTCCGAGCTACAAGACGGACGCTGAACGCTTGAAGAAAGAAGAGAAGTACCGCTTTAATGTCATCGACACCCCGGGCCACATCGACTTCACCGTGGAAGTGAAGCGCTCCCTTAGAGTGCTCGACGGAGCAGTGGTCGTTTTCGACGGCGTGGCGGGCGTCGAACCTCAGTCCGAGACGAACTGGCGCTATGCGGAGGAAGCATCCGTGCCCCGCATCTGCTTCATTAACAAGCTCGACAGAACGGGCGCATCATTCGAGCGCTCATATAAGACCATTCTCGACAGGCTTTCGAAGAAGGCCGTGCGTTTGCAGTTGCCGATCGGAGAAGAGGACAACCACGAGGGTATCGTCGACCTTCTCAAGATGAAGGCCTACTACTTCGAAGGCAATATGGGCTCGAATGTCGTCGAGAAGGACATTCCTGAGAATCTCCTTGCCGATGCCACGAAGTTTCGCGCCGAACTCGTCGAAAGGATCGTTGAGGATGATGCAGATCTCATGAATGCATATCTCGAAGGCAAGGACATAGATATTTCCGTGCTCAAGGAAACATTGAGAAAGGCCGTCATCGGCAACAGGATCTTCCCGGTCATGGCCGGTTCCGCGCTCAAGAACAAGGGCGTGCAGCTCGTCCTCGACGCCGTCGTCGACCTGCTTCCGTCTCCTTTAGACATTCCTCCTATCGTCGGTACCGATCCGAACTCGGGTGAAGAGGTCGTCAGACACGCCTCGGACTCGGAGCCCTTCTCAGCACTCGCCTTCAAGCTCCAGGCTGACCCGTTCGTCGGACAGCTGACCTTCTTCCGCGTTTACTCGGGCACGATCGAATCAGGTTCCTATATTTACAATTCAACCACGGGCAACAAGGAACGCCTCGGCCGCATCGTCCGCCTCCAGGCAGACAAGAGGGAAGAAGTGAAGAAAGTGTTCGCCGGAGAGATCGCCGCCGCCGTCGGTCTCAAGGAGGCAAAGACGTCTCACACCTTCTGCGATGAGAACAGCCCTATTATTCTCGACCAGATCAAGTTCCCAGAACCCGTCATCTCTCTCCGCATCGAACCGAAGACGAAGGCAGACCAGGAGAAGATGGGTATTGCACTCAAGCGCCTTTCGGATGAAGACCCGACCTTCCGCATCGAGTCCGATGCAGAAACGGCAGAGACCGTCATCAAGGGCATGGGAGAACTCCACCTTGAAATTATCGTCGACCGCATGAAGCGCGAATTCGGCGTCGAGGCGAATGTCGGCAAGCCGCAGGTGGCCTACAAGGAAACGATCCTTGGCGAAGCCGAAGTCGACAACAAATACGTGAAGCAGACGGGAGGCAAGGGTCAGTACGGTCACGTGCGCATCAAGATCAAGCCGCTTCCTCAGTATGATCCAGAGGAGAAGGTGCCGAAGAACGCACACAGAGAACCGGGATTCGAATTCATCGATGCCATCAAGGGAGGCGTCATTCCTCAGGAATTCATTCCGGCTGTCGAGAAGGGAGTCAAAGAGGCTATGGAGCGCGGCATCCTTGCCGGCTACAAGATGGTCGACATCTCGGTCGAATTGAACTTCGGTTCGTATCACGACGTGGACTCATCCGAAATTGCCTACAAGATCGCCGCATCTCAGGCCTTCCAGGAAGCAGCTCGCAAAGCGAAGCCCGTTATCCTCGAGCCTGTCATGAAGGTCGAAGTGGTCGTCCCGGAGAAGTTCATGGGAGACATTACAGGTAACCTTTCGGGGAAGCGCGGACAGATCGAGGCCATGGAAGATCGCGGAGACTTGAAGGACATTCGCGCCCAGGTGCCGCTCTCGGAAATGTTCGGCTACGTGACGAACCTCCGTTCGATGACCGAAGGCCGCGGTTCTTCTACCATGGAATTCGACCACTACGCCGTCGTTCCTCAGAACGTGGCCACGACCATCATCGAACAAAGAACAGGAGTGAAGGCTGCGTAATTTGGATGTATGACGATCAAAAGACCCCAGTGATGGGGTCTTTTGATATATTTGACATTTTTCTCAGAACGTGCTAAGATTAAGATAGGAGTTCCCAGTTCACCTTTTCTGGCTCTGCCAGGAGGCAGCATGAAGATCCGGGGCAAGTTCAAATCGGGACCCGATGTGATGCCGTTTCAGATCATCGCAACCTTCGTCCGTTCGGGGGTCGAGGTGCTCGCGTTCGTGAACGTTCTCGGATTTCTCGTGACGGTCAGACCGTCGGAGGATAGCCAGAAGCCGGGCATCGGCGACAAGTGGCTCATCCAGCTCGTCGGCGATTTTTCGCTCGACCCGGATAACCGTAAAGCTTGGGTGACGGGGAGACTCCTGCGCCGAGCTGATGGCCGCCAAGCCGCTTCCTCTGGAAATGTTTCTGGCCTGGTTCGGTCGCACCTCGCTCCGCCGCCAACCAAGCGCATCGTGTCTACGAATCATCGGGCACAGGAACGCAGCCGTGCGGCTTGCATGAAGCGGGGGAACAGGACGAGGGCCTAACCGCCCCGATCCGTTGGACGAAAAGTCCTGCGGTTCGGGGCTTTTCATTTTCTAAAAACATGGTATGGTTCTAAAAGAAAGAGAACCCGAGAGGATATATGGAATTCGTTTTCCCCTCCATTGAGAACATCGAAGAGATCTTCGGCAAGGAATTCACGCTCGTCTTTAACCTCGAGTCCGTGCCTCGCGGCCCTTCAAGGAAGCCGGCCTTGCAATGGCAGGCCCACATGCTTCTCGGCAGGGAAAGGCAGCATGTGATTGTGGTTCCGGACAGGGCGTCCCACCATCAGCCGTCTGAGACGCTGCGTCATTTTCTCTCGAAGATCGAGACCACGCGGTACAAGCATCCCCAAGAGAAGTTTCAGATCGTCGATGCCAGCTTGCGTCCGTGCCCGTCCACCTAGGGCGGGCTTTTTGTTTTCTTATATATCGAGTACATTAGTGTCAGAGACATCGGAGAGGCCAATGTTTGATATCGAAGCTATCAAAAGCTCGCGGCCTCTCCTGAAATTCGTATGGGATGAGGCGTATGAGCGGTGGCAGGCGAAAGTCACCGTCGAAGGCGTGAGGGTGGTATACGTGCTCGATAATTCATGTAACCAGCCCTTCACCCCCGAACCTGGAAAGAAGAATTATTTCGAATGCCGCGTCACCCGGGTGCTCCTGGCCCGATCGCGACCGAGCTTCTATCTCGTCGGGGTTGCTATCTTGGGCCTTCCCTAAGGCCCTTTTTCTTTGGCTTGTTTTAGGCTAGAGTACGCGAGGACCAATCTCGGAGAATCTATGTACACAGGCGGCGGTGACGATCTGCCAGGGAAGGATGTTCCTTCCCATGTTATCCCGACGGACAGCGAGAGATGGAAGCTTCTTCGCGGAGCTTTCGTGGGAGCGAACTCACTGAGGATCGTGGAACTTCTCGAGGCCGGGGAGAACACCCCGCTTCTCATCAAGGATCATCCCTGGATCAAGAAGGGGATGCTTGGCGGTATGAATACGGCTCTGTATCAAAAGAGCATCGGCTTCATGCTCAAGCGCGTCTACGACAAGCTCCCGTGGGCGGAGCAGGCCGTCAGGTTCGTCGAAGTGGAACGCTAGCGCCCAACGGAACGGGCGCTTTTTGTTTGACTTTATCTTTCCAAGACTCCATCCTGTGGCAAGAACCGGACCTTGGGGGTTATATGAGCCTGACCGAAGAAATGCATGGCTCCATGAAGGCGGATATCAGGTATTGGCACAAGAGATTGCCATACCTCGCCGATCCGAATCTCATCCCGACCTGGAGAACGCTCGAGACGGGAAGTCTATCGGCCGGCCTGATGCATAATGCGATGCAGGCGAAGGGCATCAAGGCCAATCTCGATGATATACGCGCCGCGAAGAACCACGCGGCCGCGGTGCCTCGCCGGAGCGAACTCGTAAGAGTGGGTCACCGCTTCCTGGAAGGTCTGGCTCCGGGCCTCGCCCGTGAGGCAGTGTTCGAACGCTCTCACATCTTCGGCCTCAGGCTGTGCTTGCCGGACATCGGCCCGGAGCTCAGGCTCGCATATGACGATCAGCCGGAGAAAGACGACGTCTCGATAGCCATGTACCCGCAGCCTGCGGTACATGGCTACATCTTCGTACTTGGAAACAACGGTTCCCATGGTACGGGGAAGTACCTTATCGGTCATTCCGGCAGCGACGACTGGCGGCCCTGGACGTGGATGGGCACTCCGTACCTCCGTGACTGGATTTTCGAGAAGATTCCCGCCCCGCAGCTCTAGCTGCGGGATTTTGTTTGACTATTTTTCAGGCTCTGCTAGTATGTGCCGTAGCTCATATACGGCTTAGGTCTGATCTTTGAGATCCTCTCACAAGGCTTTTCTAAGCGGTTTTATGCGCTCCCGCTTGCTCCCGAACGCAATTGCGTGAGGGCGGGCAGGCTATTCCTACTCAAGGAAGGCAATGGTTCTCGCGCGCCTCCCTTGTCGAGGAATGACTACTAACAACTATTAATATCACTATTATTTATGGCAGATTTTGACCGTTCAAAGCCGCACGTAAACGTCGGTACCATCGGCCACGTTGACCACGGCAAGACCACTCTTACGGCTGCGATTCTTAACGTCCTCTTACGTGAGGGCAATGGTTACGGTTCGGTAGTGAAAGGTGTCGACCAGATCGACAACTCCCCGGAGGAGAAGGCTCGCGGTATTACGATCGCGCTTTCGCACTCGGAATACTGGACACCAGAGCGTCACTACGCACACATTGATGCTCCGGGCCACGCAGACTACATCAAGAACATGATCACCGGTGCCGCTCAGATGGATGGAGCAGTCCTCGTGGTTGCTGCAACTGACGGTGTTATGCCTCAGACTCGTGAGCATATTCTCCTCGCAAAGCAGGTCGGCGTGCCTAAGATCATCGTCTTCCTTAACAAGTGCGATATGGTTCCCGACACGGAACTCATCGATCTCGTAGAAGAGGAAGTCCGCGATCTCTTGAAGAAGTATGACTTTGATGGCGCTACAGCTCCGGTTATCCGCGGCTCAGCTCTCAAGGCACTTGAAGCCAAGGACAACACAGACGAGTGGTCAATGAAGATCATGGAGCTTGCAAAGGCGCTTGATACCTACATTCCTACCCCTGTTCGTGATCTCGATAAGCCATTCCTCATGCCTATCGAAGACATTTTCTCAATCGAAGGACGCGGTACTGTGGTCACCGGCCGTATCGAAAGAGGTGTCTGCAAAGTCGGCGAAGAAGTTGAGATCGTTGGTCTTAAGGACACCGCGAAGACGACCATCACCGGTATCGAAATGTTCAACAAGCAGCTCCAGCAGGGCCAGGCAGGCGACAACGCCGGCATTCTCCTCAGAGGCGTGAAGAAAGAAGACCTTCATCGCGGTCAGGTTATCGCGAAGCCGGGTTCAGTGAAGCCTCACACCGAGTTCACCGCCGAAGTCTACATCCTGAAGAAGGAAGAAGGCGGCCGCCACACTCCGTTCTTCACGGGCTACAAGCCTCAGTTCTACGTCCGTACGACCGACGTGACCGGGGAAGTGGCGCTCGATGCAGGCGTTGAGATGGTCATGCCAGGCGACACGGCAACCTTCAATGTGAAGCTCGTCGCACCGATCGTCTTGGAAGAGCAGCAGCGCTTCACCGTCCGCGAGGGTGGTAAGACTGTCGGCGCAGGCGTGGTGACCAAGGTCATCGCATAAGTGTCACTGTCTGAGCGATCAGGCACACAACATGGCAAAAGCAACTAACACAGAAACAAAAGCTCCCCTGGAAAAGCCAAAGCGAGCGAAGAAGCTCAATCCCGAGGACGTTGTCACATCGAGACTTCGCATCCGAGTGAGGGCGTACGAATCGAAGATCCTTGACGTTTCGGTAAAGCAGATCATCGACACAGCTCTCCGCTACGATGCGAAGATCCAGGGTCCGATCCCTCTGCCGACCGAGATCAAGAAATACACGGTGAACCGCGCGGCGTTCGTATACAAGAATGCGCGAGAACAGTTCGAGATGCGAATCCACAAGCGGCTCATCGATATCATCAATCCGACCCCGAAGGTCATCGAGTCTCTCACGAATCTCTCCCTTCCTTCAGGTGTCAACATTGATGTGAAGTTGATATAGTGCGCGAGTTTACGAGTGACCAAAAATAGCATGAAATCCTTAATCGCAAAGAAAATAGAAATGACCCAGGTCTTCGCCGAAAACGGCGTGGTGTCTGCGGTGACGATACTCTCGCTCAATGCATCCGAGGATGCGGGCGTCTTTGCGGAAGGGGACAACATTCAGGTAACAGGCATTTCGAAGGGTAAGGGCTTCCAGGGCGTGGTCAAGCGCCACAAGTTCAAGGGAGGAAGGCGGAGCCACGGTCAGAAGCATTCGGAACGCGAACCGGGATCGATCGGAGGCGGTGCCCGCGCCGGAGGCAGAGTGGCCAAGGGTATGCGCATGGCAGGCCGCATGGGATCGGACAAGATCACCGTGAAGAACCTGAAGGTCGTGAAGGTCTTAGCAGACACGAACGAGCTTCTCGTCTCAGGTGCCGTACCCGGCCGCCGCGGTACCAAGCTTCTCGTCAGTCAAAAATAATCACATGGAACAGACCGTCTACGACATTAAGGGAAAGAAGTCCGGAAGCGTCACATTGAATGACAACATTTTCGGGCTTCCTTGGAATGCCGACTTGGTTGCTCAGGTTGCCAATTCGCTTGCTTCATCGAAAAGGAAAAACATCGCCCACACCAAGTCACGCGCGGATGTTCGCGGAGGCGGTAAGAAGCCATGGCAGCAGAAGGGTACCGGCCGCGCGCGCCACGGTTCCACCCGTTCTCCTATCTGGGTCGGCGGAGGCGTCGCTCACGGTCCTCGTAACGACAAGAATTACGATCGCAGCGTCTCGAAGAAGATGAAGGCCAAGGCTCTCTACACGATCCTCTCAAGGAAGTTGAAGGACGGCGAGATCCTCTTCGTCGATTCTCTCGCGCTTTCTGCACCGAAGACGAAGGTTGCAATAGACGCATTGAAGACTCTCTCGACGGTCGGCGGATTCGAAAGGCTCTTTACGAAGAAGAACAATTCCGCAGTCATCGCCCTTTCTGGGAAGTCGAAGGAGACCGAGCGCTCGTTCAAGAACCTTGGCAATGTCACGGTCATCGAGGCGCGTAACCTTCATCCGCTCGCGCTCTTGAACTACAAATACCTCGTGCTTGAGAATCCGAATATTTCTCTTAAAGATCTTCCAGGAAAGATGCTTCTTGGAGACGAAAGGAAGAAGTCCGAGCCGAAGATCCGTACGAAGCGCGTCTTGGATCGCGATGTCGAGCCGATGGGCAAACAGGTCTCGCGCCGCAGCTCCTCGACCAGAGGCAGCAAAGCGAAGCCTGCCCTTAAGAAGCAGAGAACCAAGTAACCATTATGGCTGACACAACCGTACAGAAAAAAATAGAGAGAAAGAGCGTCCTCCTTTCCCCTCGCTCGACCGAGAAGGCCGCGCTTCTTCAGAATCGGAAGAACATCTACGTTTTTAACGTTTCGAAGGACGCGACGAAGAAGGCCATCCTTGCCTGCCTCAAGGCCGAGTACAAGGTGGTGCCGGAGAAGATCCGCATGGCCGCAGTTCATGCCAAGCCTACGATGTATCGCGGACGCCCGGGTACGAAGAAGTCAGGCAAGAAGGCCTATATCTATCTGAAGAAAGGTGATAGTATCGCCATCTAAATTCATCAACTAACATGAAGCGCTACAAGCCGACAACCAAGTCCCGCCGAATGACCTCCCACGTGGAGTATCGTAAGTTCGTGACGGCAAGCGAGCCGATCAAGGCTTTGACGAAAGGTTTCCGTCGTGCGAATGGCAGGAATAACACCGGCCGCATCACCACTCGCCACAAGGGCGGCGGCCACAAGAGGCTCTTTAGAGACATCGATTTCACATACAACAAAGTTAATATTCCGTTCACAGTGAAGACCGTCGAGTACGATCCGAACCGTTCGGGCTTCATCGGACTTATCGCTTTCAAGGACGGCGAGAGACGCTACGCGCTGCTTCCTAAGAACGCGAAGGTAGGGGATTCATACATCACCGCTGAAGACGCTCCAATCGTTGCTGGCAACAAGCTTCCTTTGAAGAACATTACCGTGGGTACCTTCGTCTACAATGTCGAATTGAAGCACGGCGGCGGTGCGAAGATCGCCCGCTCCGGAGGCAATTACGTCGAAGTGATCGCCAAGGACGCCGGCTACGTCGACCTTAAGATGCCGTCATCGGAAGTCCGCAAGGTTCCTGAGAATGCCTGGGCCACTATCGGCGAAGTATCGAACGATGAGAACCGCCTTATCAATCTCGGCAAGGCCGGCCGCTCACGCTGGCTCGGCATCCGTCCGACCGTCCGCGGTACGGCTATGAACCCGGTCGACCACCCGTACGGCGGAGGCGAAGGACGCCAGGGTCGTGGACGCCGCCGTGCCATCTCCATTTACGGCAAGCCGACAGGCAAGGGCCAGAAGTCGCGCAGAGCCAAGAAATATTCCAACAAGTTCATCGTTCGCAGGAGAAAGGTCGGGAAGAAATAATACAAAAGCAAAAGTCCTCGAAAGAGGATTTTTTGTTTGCTTTTGCATAGAAGAAGCGTTTAATAGATACAGACCGCAGCACCGGGAGGAACAATGACAAGCGGCGAAGCGATCACTCTCTATCGTGAGACGCGAAAAGCGCGACGGCCGTCAAGGGAATCTCTGGAACATGCCCGGCTTATGTCCGAAGCGAAGAGGGAATATGAGCGCATGCTCGCAGAGCCTCCAAAAAGCGTGTGGCCGCTCGGCGCGCGAGCAAGACCCGCTGCGGTCAAAAAGAATACCCCGTCGAAATGACGGGGCTTTTGTTTGACAAATGAGGTTCATTCAGATTATATAATCTCAGAGCAGTTCCACTCCACCAAGGAGAGATCGATGCCCCGACAGATTCCCCGAACGATCCGCCGTCGCGTGCGCCGCGGTGCAAAGCGTCTCGATTACGTTCGTCCCGGCTGGGCGAAGCGCATTGACGTCGATCGGTTGGATATCAGCTACGACAAGGACTGTATCGCCGGCCAGCTCGAAGGAAGCTTCGGAAGCGGATACCACCGTCTGAATCTTCCTGGCGACAGCATCCAGAACGGGATGCAGTGTGATCGCTCGATGAGAGAGCATGCACTCCTGACCCGAGCCTGGAAGGAGGAGGTCGGCGAGCGTACTCCGTCTCGCGGCCCACAGAATCGATTCGGACTGCTCCGTCGGTTCGTCAACTCGCTTCCGCTTTTGCGGAGGCGTTTTTTATTTGCAATTTTTATTAAAAACTGTAAAGTAGTGCCCATAAGGTCGAAGACAGAAGGCGAGCGCAAGCTCTTAATCACCGCCTTCCGAGACTACTCCCGCTCCTATTTTGGATGTCGAGGCCTTATAGAGGTCTATTCGTTCGTTAATTATTAGAAACAATGGCTATCAGCAAACAGAAGAAAGGAGAGATTTCCGAGAAACTCTCGAAGGCTCTCAAGGGCGCGAAGTCCCTGGTCTTCGTGAATTTCCACGGACTGAAGGTCTCCGACACCACAGCACTCAGGCGTTCCCTCAGAGAGGGCGGCGTCGATTATGCGGTGACGAAGAAGAGTCTCACCAAGCGCGTTCTCGCCGATGAGAAGTTCGAAGGCAGCCAGCCGGAACTCACGGGCGAGCTCGCCATGGCCTGGTCCGACGATCTGATCGCTCCTGCGCGCGGCATCTACGCCTACCAGAAGAAGTTTCCTGAGGCTCTCAAGATCCTCGGCGGCGTCTTCGAAGGAAGGTATCAGACCCGGGCCGAAATGGAAGCAATCGCTACGATCCCCGAGATTCCGGTCCTCCGCGGCATGTTCGTCAACATCATCAATTCTCCGATACAGCGTTTCGCAATCGCTCTCGGTGAAATTGCAAAGACAAAGAATTAAAAATCGTTACTCACACATACAACTAAAATGGAAGAAACAAAAGTGGAAGTTCCTGAGAAGTTCCAAAGACTCGTCAAGGAGATCGAAGAGATGTCCGTACTCGATTTGAACGAACTTGTGAAGGTCTTCGAGAGTAAGTTCGGCGTTTCCGCAACAGCAGTCGCCGGTCCTGCGGCCGCAGCCGGTCCTGCAGAGGAGGCTAAGTCGACGGCAGATGTCGAGCTCACTGAAGGCGGTGCGAACAAGATCGCGGTCATCAAGGTCGTGAAGGAGGTTCTCGCACTCGGCTTGAAGGAAGCGAAGGACTTGGTCGATGCAGCTCCTTCCATGCTCAAGGCTGGTATGAAGAAGGAAGAGGCAGACGAACTTAAGAAGAGGATTGAAGAGGCGGGCGGAAAGGTAACGCTTAAATAAGCCTCGTTCTGTCCAAGGCAAGGCCTTGGAAACAAAAACTCCCCGCTAGCGGGGAGTTTTTGTTTTACTGGCACTCCCGAGCCTATGTGTGTACAATACGCCCATGTCAAAGTCCGTGGCCCACATATTCGGCGGGGAGACGAAGGTCAAGATGATGCGCCTTTTCATCTTCAACCCCGCTCAGGCCTATGAAATCTCGGACGTGGTGAGCCGCACGAAGGAATCTCCCCGTCAGGTCCGCCGCGAGCTCTCGGCCCTCATCAAGTCCGGTCTCGTCCGCCAGCGCGGTGCCGGAAAGTCGAAGGGGAAAGGTGCGAAGAAGAAGCGCGGCGCCGTTGCCCGTGCCCAAGTGAGGAAGACCCCGCTCTTCACGCTTAACGGCGACTATCCGTACCTCGCGCCGCTTGCCGATTTCCTCATCGATGCCGCGCCGATTTCCGAAAAGGAGATCATGAAGAAACTTTCCCGCACCGGCACCTCGGTCAAGCTCATTCTTCTCGCCGGCGTCTTCACCCACGACAGCGAAAGCCGCGTCGACCTTCTCATCGTTGGTGACCATTTGAAGAAGGGTTCCTTGGTGACCGCTATTTCCCAGATAGAGGCCGAACTCGGCAAGGAGATACGCTATGCGGCCTTCGAAACGGGGGATTTCAGGTACCGCCTTTCCATGTACGACAAGCTCATCAGAGACATTTTAGACTTCCCGCATCAGAAAATACTCAATAAAATCGGCCTCGCCGAACAGAAGCAGAAAAACTTCCTATCCACACCCCCTTCGATCGGAGAGAATTAAGAAGCGTATAATAAGGAGTAACCCGGACTCGGGCTTATAAACTAAGTGCCTTCGGCACAGCATAGAGAGTAATATATGATTCTTAATACGTGGGGACAGGTACTGACGCTTTCTTTCCAGAACCTCTGGCTTGGCATCGTCAACTTCGTTCCGAACCTCCTCATCGCGATTATCATCCTCGTTCTTGGATGGCTTATCGGCGCGCTCTTCGGCCGCGCGATCTGGCAGGTGTTCCGCTCTCTTAAGGTAGATGAGGCTCTCCGCCGCGCAGGCTTCGAGTCGTTCCTCAGAAGAGGAGGCATTAACCTTGATTCAGGCGCATTTATCGGCGGTCTCGTGAAGTGGTTCATCATCGTGGTCTTCCTCGTGGCAGCCTTCGATGTCTTGGGCCTTACGCAGGTGAATCTCTTCCTTCAGGAAGTAGTCATCGCGTACATCCCTCGCGTGATCGTGGCATCCCTCGTGATCCTCGTGGCAGGCGTTATCGGTGACCTCGTCGAACGCGTCGTCGTGACGGCAGCCCGCACGGCAGACATCCGCTCCGCACACTTCGCAGGTTCAGTCGCAAAGTGGGCTATCTGGATCTTCGCTATCCTCGTTGCGCTTAGCCAGCTCGGTATCGCAACGGCATTCTCGCAGACACTGTTCACGGGCGTGGTTATCGCCATTTCTCTCGGCCTCGGCCTTTCCTTCGGCCTCGGCGGCCAGGACGCAGCAGCTCGTTTCATCGAGAAGCTTCGCGGTGAGATGTCCGATCATCATCACAGCAACTAGGTCGGCGTTACGCTAGATAATACCGAAATAGCGAAAAGGGCCCTGAGAGGGCCTTTTTCGTGCCTGGCAGGAGCTTGACTTTTAAGTTTGAATATGCTATGATTAATGAGGATAGGAAAACGTCCTACCAGCACCATACACCACCCCATATTGGAGAATTGCCATGCAGAAGACTGCAGAGCAGGCCGAAAGCGTCCGCAACGCCACGCAGGCGAACAAGGGCTTGGAGCTCGAATACGTCGAGACCATGCTTCTGAAGTTCACGCTTGGAACTCGCGAGGAGGTGCTCCCGGGCATCCCGGAGATCCGCCGCGACTCGCAGCGCGAGCTCGACAATCAGCATCTGACCGAGCTCGAGCACGAAGAACAGGACATCCGCGTTGCCAATCGCAAGGCGATGCGCGGACGGGTTCGCCCCGGCCACATCGACACGGGCTTCCCGGTCTACAACCGTGAAGAGGGCGTCAGCGTTCCGACTCTGGCCGAAGGTCTGATGCGGAACGGCTACGGCTTCCGCGACGTGCACTTCTTCGAACAGAAGAAGGGCCGTTCGCTCTGGGTCGTCGTCTTCGCGTTCGAGTTCGGCAAGCCGAACGCCGAGAACGTCGACGAGCTCACGAAGATGTACGCTCAGTACGCGGCGAACAGTTACACCGCCGACGTCTGGGACAACCCGACGCTGACGTCGACTGTCAACCTGACTCGTCGTCAGCGCGGCCGTGCCCGCCGCAAGGTCGTCGTCGCGAGTGGCAAGTACGTTCGCATCGTCTAGCAACAATCTCCACGGGGGTGGAAAGCCGGAACTCACAAGGTTCCGGTTTTTCTATTGATTTAGCAAAATCATGTCGGCGCAATGTCCTTTGGGCGCCGACTAATTTTTCGGCTGATTTAACTCTTTAAAGTATTCGAGAACGGATGAGCTGTCTCCTTGTCCGAGTATCTGCTTGGTATCGATAATGTTGTCGCCGGTCCCTTCGGGAGCTCTGCCATTAAGGAGCGTAATGAAATGCGAGAGAAAGGTGGTAGCGTACTCGCCCTTACCGAGGGTGAAATTGACGATGATGCCCTCCGGAATGACCTCTGTTGCATGGATGTCGGCGTGATCCTTAGTCTCGATCTCCTTATGCATAAGGCTCACTTTCGGAAAAGGACGAAGGGTATTCAAATTCGGAGGGAAGATGCCCGCACCTTCGAGATCGTCGGCATAGGGAAGCCAGTCGTTCTTATCGAAGGAAAGGAAGAGGGGAAGGCGCTTAGGCGGTTCCATGCCGGCCATAATGTGGGCGCTTATGGTGCGGTTATACAAGAGGGAAGCAACGGCGCTTACCCAGAGGACGACTTGCTCCTCTATTTTCTGAAGGGCGCCCGCAAAGTCCCCGGGCCTGTTCACTACATGTTCGACGACCTTGATCTCGCTCGGGAAAACGAGCGGGAATTCACGAAGCTTCTCGAGAACAGCCGCCCAGTCGGGAAGGAGGGCGATGATCTCTCTTCTCTTTTCCAGAAAATAGGGCAATTCCCTGAGACCCGGGTCGGCAATAAGGCCGATGACCGCCTTTTCGTATTCGCCTTTAAGAATCGAAAGTCCCCATTTGTAATTATTGAGCCTCGGTGTGCCGAAGCGCTGAAGGTAGAAGAAGTTATAGAAACCCTCACGGCGGACCTTTTCGAGAGCCTCCAGGGACTTCTTCATCCTGCCCGTATCCTCCATATCTCCCGGGATGCGGATAAGAATGGTAAAGCGGTTGCCCTTGAGGCCTCCTTTCTGGACGACGCCCTTGCCCGTGCGGATATCTTTAAGGAATAAGTGCGGGGAATTGACTGCCTCGACCCTCTCTTTCGTCATGCCGCGGAAGGATACGGCTTGCGAGGTAAGAGCGTCCTTGTCTTTGATGCCGGCGTACTGGATCTTGTCCTTCGTCGTTCCGAGGAGTTTCGCGAGCTCTTCTACCGCTTCGATAGTCGAAAGGCCGCATTTGACGAGGGTCGCGTAGACGGTTTCGCCCAGCTCATCGCTCCAGCCCGCCGAGGATTCTCCGATGGTAGTCTGGTAACCGGTGTCTGCGATTTCCTCGACAATGAAGTCGGAGGGGACGAGTTTCAGAAACCCTTGAGGCAGGCCGTCCTTGTCGGGTATGTGGATACCGAGGATCTCGAGGGTTTCGTTGTCGTCCGCCCAGGTCCTCTCGGGGAAGAGCTCGGGGTGAAGGGCTCGTTCCTTGTCGAGCTTGGCTATTTCATCGGCCCGCATGCGCTGTCGGTCTGATTCCATTAAGCCCATAGTATCATAAGGAATTGACATTAAAGCCTGATTTCTATACTATATTGCGCACGAGCTCAGAGGAGCTCTTTCATTTCAAATGACCAGATCAGCAGCAAAAGGCCCCTATATCGACCCTCGAGTAATGAAGAAGATCGAAGGCAAGAAACCCGGCACGACCGGGGTCATTAAGACGTGGGCTCGCGCCTCGCAGATCGCCCCGGAAATGATCGGCTTCACCTTCGGCGTTCACAACGGCAAGGATCACATCGAGGTCTTCGTGACTGAGGATATGGTCGGGCACCGCTTGGGCGAGTTCTCCCTCACGAGAAAGTTCACGAAGCACGGCGGTAAGATGCAGAAAGAGCTCGAAACCAAGAAGAAGGAGGCGGAAGTCTCCGCAGCCAAGGCAGCTAAGTCATCGGCCGACGCTCCTAAAAAATAATACAGAAGTACTATATTTATGGCCTCAGCATCCGCACATTTGAATACTCACCGCCAGTCTCCCCGCAAAGTTCGCGTGGTGGCTGACATGGTGCGCGGCAAGTCTGTCGAGGAAGCACTCAACATTCTGACCTTCGTCCCGAAGCGCGCCGGTCTTCCTTTAAAGAAGCTCCTTGCATCGGCTGTGGCGAACGCAGAGAACCTTTCTCTCGGGAATAATCTCGTGGTGAAAGATATCTCGGTCGACGCAGGTAAGATCCTCTACAGAAGCATTCCCATGGCTCACGGCCGAGCCTTCCCGATGAGGAAGCGCACGTCTCACGTGTCCATCACCGTATCCGAAGCGGCTCCAAAGGCAGCCAAGCCGAAGAGGGCAGCGAAGAAGGCCAAGGCCGCTAAGGTAACCACCGCATAATCACATGTCACACACAGTCCATCCATATTCACATAGGCTCGGCATTCTCAGGGACTGGAAGTCCCGCTGGTTTTCTCCGAAGGGCAAGTATGCGGAGTTTCTTCGCGGCGACATTTTAATACGTTTATACTTGGAGAAGAAGCTGAAGGGCTTCTTTGTTTCTGATATCGAAATCGAAAGAAGCGAGAAGGCCGTCCGCGTCATCCTTTCCACATCCCGCCCGGGCATGATCATCGGCCGCGCAGGCGACGGTGCTACGAAGCTCCGCGAGGACATCACGAAGCTCTTGAAGAAGCACAAGCTCCTCGATCCGAAGGTCGAAGTGAAGCTCGATGTGAAGGAGATCAAGTCTCCCGAGTCGAATGCCGCTATCGTCGCCCAGATGGTCGTCGAAGGCCTCGAGAAGCGCCTTCCGTTCCGTCGCGTGGCGAAGTCGACCCTTGAGAAGGTTATGGCGAACCGCGACGTCCAGGGTGTCCGCGTGCAATTGAATGGTCGCTTGGGCGGTGCAACGATGAGCCGTACCGAAGACAGGAAGCTCGGACGCATTCCGCTTCAGACCTTCCGCGCCGATGTCGATTACCACTCCATGAAGGCGCTTATGCCGTACGGAGCTATCGGCGTGAAGGTCTGGATCTATCGCGGCGAGATTTTCGATAAGGAGGTCAACAAATAACTGCCATGATGTTCCCAAAGAAAGTTAAATATCGTAAGTGGCACACCATGAGGAAGAACCCGTCCAAGGTCGGTGTGGCTTCCCGCGGCATTACCGTGGCTTTCGGCTCCTTCGGCCTTAAGGCCATGGGTCCGGCTCGCATCAAGTCGAATCAGATCGAGGCTGCCCGTAAGGTCCTTTCACGTTCGATCGGCAAGTCCGGCCGCCTGTGGATCCGCATCTTCCCCGACATGCCGTATACCAAGAAGCCTGCGGAAGTGAAGCTTGGTAAGGGAAAGGGAGACCTCGAAGGATATGTCGCTCCGGTCAAGGCTGGCCGCATGCTCTTCGAAGTCGACGGCGTTCCCGAGGCTATGGCCAAGGAAGCTCTTCGAAAGGCCGGGACCAAGCTTCCGGTGAAGACCAAAATCGTCGCAAGACAATAATGTTATGAAAAAAACCGAAACAATTAACAAAGGCAAGATTCTCCAGGGCACCGTCGTCTCGACCAAGATGAAGGATACCGTTGTCGTACTCGTCGAACGCTACGAGAAGCACCCGAAGTACGGCAAGTTCGTGAAGCACAAGAAGAAATTCAAGGCGCACGATGCGGGCAATGTGAAGCAGATGGGGGAAAAGGTGAAGATCAGGGAAACCAAGCCGATTTCCAAGGATAAGCACTTTGTGGTAGTCTAACCCTCCAAAAGCCATGATCCAGCCACAGACCATCGTCGAGATAGCAGACAACTCCGGAGCAAAGGTCGGACGCGTCTTCAAAGTCCTCGGATCTTCGAAGAAGCGCTATGCCTACATCGGCGATATCGTGGTGCTCTCGGTGCAGAAAGCCGAGCCAAGAAAGCAGGTCAAGAAGAAGGATGTACTCTTCGGACTCGTCGTCCGCTCCGTCGCTCCCTTCCGCCGCGCCGACGGTTCGTATGTCCGTTTCGATGAGAATGCGGTCGTCATCCTCGACAAGGGCAAGAAGGAGCCTATGGCCGGACGCGTTTTCGGACCTATTCCGAGAGAGATCGGCGAGAAGGGCTTCCAGAAGATTATTTCTCTAGCTCCGGAAGTCGTATAAACGAGCTTGCGAGTTTAAATATTAAAGATATGCATGTAAAGAAAGGAGACAACGTCATGATCATCGCAGGCAAGGACAAGGGCAAGTCCGGGAAGATTCTTCGTGCCTTTCCTAAGGAAGGAAGAGTGATCGTCGATGGCATGAACGTCAGGAAGATGCACAAGAAGGCGACGAAGAGCACTGAGAAGGGCTCGATCGTCGAGCGCTCGCTTCCGATCCACGCTTCGAATGTGAAGCTCGTTAAATAACTTTTATGGAAACTCTCAAACAAAAGACAGTTAAGGCATTCGACGTTATGAAGAGCGACTTCGGCTACAAGTCCATCATGCAGTCGCCGAAGGTCGAGAAGGTCGTCATTAACGTCGGCGTCGGTTCGATGAAGGATAAGAACAAAATAAAGATCGTCGAAGACCGCCTTGCGAAGATCACCGGCCAGAAGGCGACCGCCCGTTCGGCGAAGATCGCTATCGCGAACTTCAAGTCGAGAGAAGGCGATGTCGTCGGCTACTCCGTCACGCTTCGCGGTGCGCGCATGTACGACTTCCTCGAGCGCCTGATCCACCTCTCGCTTCCTCGCACCAAGGACTTCCGCGGCATTTCCCTGACCGGCGCCGATGAAATGGGTAATTACACCCTCGGCATCAAGGAGCACACCATTTTCCCCGAAACGGCAGATGAGGAACTGAAGGACGTCTTCGGTATGGCTATCACTATTGTTACGACTGCGAAGTCGAAGGAAGAAGTCCTCGCCCTTCTCAGGCATCTCGGTTTCCCGTTTAAAAAATAAGCTTTCACATACGTGCTCGACAAACGGCCCCGAAAGGGGTAGTTTTGTTTTAGAAGTGTACTTCCCATCATCTGATCCGGAGTCCTTATATGATTTGGTTCCTTGGAGACATCATGAATGAGATCAATGCCGTTGATCTCTCTACTTCAGAAGCACCGTCAAATCCAATAGCTCGGGGGCGACCCCTCGGTGTCCTGCCTGACGATCTGAAGCGCCTTTGGGTTGTGACGCATCGTGCGTACAACAAGCTCGAGTTGATCGAGAACGAGACAATCGACCCTTGCGAACCAACCGAAGACGGGCCGGACCACTTCACTCGGAAATTCCGAGCAGAGATCAAGCATCAGACCCTCGTCACCTGCTTCCACCAGTCGATCAGGGAGAGCATGCCGGAAGCGGCCGCAATGAACATCTCAGCCATCGCTTTGGGCTGGCAGGTGATAACGACTTCTCCTGAGCACCCGATGCAGTATCCGGGATTTAATCAGGCCTGTGATCCGACTCCTCTCGACGAGATCATCCTGACCGAAGAAGAGAAAGTCCTTCTCGATCCGGCTTTCGTCGATGAATCGATCAGTAAGGCCATGGAGGCAGTCAGAGAAAGTAATGGCAATCCCCAAGCCGGCGAGTGAGCCGGTTTTTTTATATAAAAACACCTCGCGGATGCGGGGTGTTTCAGCGGGTGAACTTGTGTTTTGTGCGCTCGACCGCCTGAAGGATGGCTTTGACGCCGACATACGTTCTGATGCCGAACTCGAGTTTCGGCGCATCCGGACGTGAAAGGGAAAGGGTGCTGACGGGAAGGCCGCGCTTGCGCAGTTCTTGGACCATCTTCCAAGCTTTCTGGTCTGCCGAGTTGAACCAGATGCGGTAGCTGGTCTCGGGCCTTACTTCGGGACGCGGTTTGGTCCTTCCGCGGATGAAAGGGGAGCGCCTTGGCATGTGTCCTTGGTATGGGGTCTTGAGGCATTATTCTCCTTAAAGCGAGGTTTGACAAGGCCTCGGGGACTTGATAAGCTAGTCCAACGCCTAAAGACGGGCTTTTTATTATCTATGGCAAAGACATCAGTCATCGCGCGCTCGAAGAAGACCCCGAAGTTCAGTACTCGGGCTACGAACCGTTGCTTTAAGTGCGGTCGCGGACGCGGCTACATGCGCGATTTCAACCTTTGCCGTATTTGCTTCCGCGAGCTTGCCAACGAAGGCAAGATCCCCGGCGTGAAGAAGTCCTCTTGGTAATTCTATGTCCACCGACCCTATCTCAGACCTCATTATTAAGTTGAAGAACGCCGGCAATGCCGGCAGGAATACCGTTGTTATAGGCTACTCGCAGATCAAGGAGTCGATCCTCGAGGTCTTGAAGAAGGAAGGATTCGTAAAGTCGTTTCGGAAGTTGTCGGTCAAGGGCAAGCCTTCGCTTGAAATCTCGCTTATCCTCGACAACCGCATTCCGAAGATCAAGGACGTGAAGCGTGTTTCGAAGCCGTCAAAGAGAGTTTACATGAAGTCTTCCGAGATCCGCCTCGTGAAGCAGGGCTACGGTGCGCTCGTTCTCTCGACACCTGCAGGAGTGTTGAGCGGCCGCGAAGCGAGGAAGCAGAAGGTCGGCGGCGAAGCGCTTTTCCAAATCTGGTAAATTATTTATATGTCACGCATAGGCAAAAGAGTTATAACGCTTCCCGAAAAGACCGAGATCTCCATCTCCGGTAATTCGGTGACGGTGAAGGGCCCTCAGGGCGAACTCTCCCGCGTGGTCAATCCGGTCATCGAAGTGAAGGTCAATGGCAACGAAGTGACCCTCGAGCCGAAGAGAATGACCCTCGAATCCCGTGCGCTCTGGGGCACCTACGGTTCTCACCTTGCGAATATGGTCTCGGGTGTCAACAAGCCGTTCGAGAAGAAGCTTGTGCTCGAAGGTATCGGCTACAAGTCCGAAGTGAAGGGAGACAAGATTGTCTTCGCCCTCGGCTTCTCGCACCCGGTCGAGATCGCCATTCCTGCCGGCATCAAAGTAACGGCGGAGAAGAACAACATCACTGTGTCCGGCATCGACAAGGAAGCGGTCGGAGGCTTCGCAGCCAAGCTCCGTTCCCAGAAGAAGCCGGAACCGTATAAGGGTAAGGGCATGCGTTACTCGGACGAGGTTATCAAGAGAAAGCAGGGCAAGAAGTCTGCCTAATACACCATCATGGCCAACACCTCGAACATTCAGAAGAGAACCAGGAGACATGCACGCATTCGTGCACGAGTTTCTGGTACCATGGAGCGTCCTCGCTTGTCGGTCTTCAAGTCGAATACCGCGCTTGTGGCTCAGCTCATCGATGATGTAAACGGCGTGACACTTGCATATGCTAAGGGGACCGATGCCGGCAAAGTCGGTGCGGAGATCGCCAAGGCTGGCGTAGCGAAGGGCGTCCTCACTGCGGTCTTCGATAGAGGCGGCTTCATTTATACGGGCAAGGTCAAGGCACTTGCGGAAGCGGCACGTGAGAACGGACTCAAGTTTTAATAAAACAGATGGAACCAACACTTACAACACCAACAGAAACGACGACACAGGCACCGGCTGCTCCTGTTCAGGCTGCACCTTCGAGCGACAGACCGGCTTTCCAGCCCAGAGACAACAGGGGCGACAATAGAGGAGGACAGAGAGGCGGCGGCGGACGCGGCGGCAGGGGAGGCAACTCCCGCGGTCCTCGCCGTGATACCCGTCAGAAGCCGGAATTCGACCAGAAGATCGTTAGCCTTCGCCGCGTGGTACGCGTGACCTCCGGCGGCCGCCGCTTCGCCTTCTCCGCATGCGTTGTCGCGGGCAACAGGAAGGGCATGGTCGGCGTCGGTCTTGGCAAGGCGACGGACACTCCTCTCGCAATAGAGAAAGCCTTCCGCGATGCCAAGAAAAACATGATCACCGTCAACATGACCCCGAACATGAGCATTCCTCACGAGGTCGAGGCCAAGTTCGCAGCATCGGTCGTGAAGATCATGCCGGCTCCGGGCAGAGGTATGCTTGCGGGATCGTCCGTCCGCACCGTGCTAGAGCTCGCAGGCCTCAAGGAGATCGGCGCCAAGCTTCTCTCGCGCTCGAAGAATTCCATGAACAATGCCATCGCCGCAGTCGAAGCACTCGACTCTCTGAAGCGCACCAAGATCAAGCAGCCCAAGATAAAGGAAGCCGTTAAATAACTACCATGCAGCTCCATACACTCAAGAGAAAGACAGCCAACAAGAAGTCCCGCCAGGTGGGACGCGGTGGCACGAGAGGGAAGACTTCCGGACGCGGCACCAAAGGACAAAATGCCCGCGCAGGTAGGAAGAAGCGCCCGGAACTCAGAGACTTCATCAAGCGTCTTCCGAAACTTCGCGGACGCGGCGTCTCTTCCTTCAAGGCATTCCGTCCGAAGGCAGCGTCCGTCAATTTGAATACCGTTAACACGCTCTTCAAAGCAGGGGAGGTGGTGAATGCCACAAGCCTTATCGAAAGAGGAGCTTTGAAGATCAAGAAGGGAACGACTCCTCGCGTGAAGATCCTCGGTACGGGCGAACTCTCGAAGAAGATCGTCTTTGAAGGCGTCGAAGTATCGACAGCAGCGAAGGCGAAGATCGATGCAGCAGGCGCCGAGATCAAGTAAGCCTCACCCCATGCAAGAAGCAAAAGAAAAATTCAAACTCGTCTTCAAGGATAGAGTTCTCAGGAATCGCATTCTTATCACCCTCGGCCTCCTGGTCATCGCGCGCCTCTTGGCCGTCATCCCACTGCCCGGCATCGATGCATCGCGCCTCGGGTCGCTCCTTTCGACGAACCAGTTCCTCTCCCTTTTCAATATCTTCTCGGGCGGCGGGTTGTCTTCTTTCTCGATCGTGCTCTTGGCCGTGGGTCCGTATGTCACTGCTTCCATTGTGATGCAGCTTTTGACCGTGCTCGTGCCGAAGTTCAAGTCGATGTATCAGGAAGAAGGCGATGCCGGACGCAGGAAGTTCTCCCAATACTCGCGCATGCTCACGGTGCCTCTGGCTCTTCTTCAGGGCTATGCCTTCATCATCCTGCTCGAGAAGCAGGCCGTGCTTCCGACCCTCGCCCTCGGGCGCCTCGGCATCGATCTCGTCATCCTCGTTGCGGGCTCGATGCTTCTCGTCTGGATCGGCGAACTCATTACGGAATTCGGCATAGGCAACGGCATCTCGCTCATCATCTTCGCGGGCATCGTCAGCCGCTTGCCGGCAAACATCGGGCAGCTTCTCTTCACTTACGATGCATCGCAGTTGCCGGTCTACATCGCAGCCATCGTCGCCATGATCGCGGTCATCTTCGGCGTCGTTTACATTTCCGAAGCCGAGCGTCCGATCCCGGTCACCTACTCGAAGCCGACGCACGGCGGCACGGCAGGCCGGAGCGTTTCGACGTACCTTCCACTTCGGGTCAATCAGGCCGGAGTCATTCCGATCATCTTCGCGCTTTCCATTCTTCTCTTTCCTCAGATGATCTTGCAATTCCTCGTCACGTCGTCGAACCTTTCCGTGGCGCATATTTCGAATTCGCTTCTTGCTCTTTTGAATAACCAGTGGTTCTACGCCGCGACGTACTTCGTGCTCGTCTTCGTCTTCACCTACTTCTACACGGCAGTGACCTTCGATCCGGATCAGATCTCCGAGAACCTTCAGAAGTCTGGCGGGTACATTCCGGGCGTCCGTCCGGGTAACTCCACGGCAGAGTACATCTCGCGTATTCTTCTCCGTTTGACCCTCGTCGGTGCGCTCTTCCTCGCAGTCATCGCCGTCCTTCCTCTCGTCCTTCGTGCGCTCACTGGCGCTCAGTCCTTAGCCATCGGCGGCACGGCGCTCCTCATCGTTGTCTCGGTCGTCATCGATCTCGTGAAGAAGATCGACGCTCAGGTTTCCGCTCAGGAATACTAGAGCAAATAAAACATAGGTATAATGGAGCCATGACGCTCCATACAGTGATCTTTATAGGCAGAAGCGGTTCGGGGAAAGGAACGCAGGCAGATCTTTTAAAGGACCGCTTTCACCGTCTCGATTCCGCGCGCCATATTCTCTACATCGAAACAGGTGCCCGCTTTCGCGAATTCATCCGAGGGGGAAGCTTATCGGCCAAGCGCGCTAAGGAGATCAATGACGAGGGCTCCCTCCAGCCCGATTTCCTGGCCGCCTGGATGTGGGGAAGCGCACTCATCGAAGAGCTCGAACCCGACATGCATCTCGTCTTCGACGGCGCGCCGAGAGCCGAGAGCGAGGCGAGGCTTCTCACCACCGCTCTCGGCTTCTACGGTAGGAAGAATGTCACGGTCATTCATATCAAGGTCAGCCGCAGATGGTCAGAGGACAGGCTCCTCGCTCGCGGCAGGGCCGACGATACGTCTCTTCAGAAGGTCGACAAGCGCCTTGACTGGTTCGATAAGAAAGTAGTTCCGGCCATCGAGTACTTCAAAAGCGATCCATTCTACAAGGTGATCGAAGTGAACGGCGAACAGCCGATAGAAAAGGTGCATGCGGACATCATCGCTGCCTACGAATACAAGAAATGATCAAACTTAAAAGCAAAGAAGATATAGACATACTAAAGGAAGGCGGCAAGAGGAATGCCGAGATTTTACGTTTGCTCGCAGGGATGGTGCGCCCGGGCCTTTCGACTCTGGATCTTGAGCAGGCAGCCGCGCAGCTTCTTGAGGAACAAGGAGATAAGTCCGCCACGCTCGGCTACACGCCGGCAGGCGCACGGCGTCCGTATCCGGCGAACCTTTGTGTGTCTATCAATGAAGAAATCGTCCACGGCATTCCGAACGAAGATCCGAAGATTTTGAAAGAAGGTGACATCGTCACGATCGACCTCTCCATGGTGCATAAGGGCCTTTTTACGGACTCCGCACTTACAGTCGCTGTCGGCGAGATCGATGAGGGATCAAGGAAGCTTGTTACAGCCACGCGTACAGCGCTCGAGAAGGGAATCGCACGGGCCTTGCCGGGGAAGAGAATGGGCGATATCAGTGAGGCGATACAAGATCATGCGGAAGCAGCGGGCTTCAATGTCGCAGAAGACCTCGCGGGCCACGGTGTAGGCTTTGCGTTGCATGAAGATCCATTCGTGCCGAATGAGGGTAAAGCGGGCCAAGGCCCTCTCCTGAAGCCCGGTATGGTCATTGCCATAGAGCCGATGCTCTGCGCGGGCAAAGGGGCTATTAAGGTCTTGAAGGATGGTTACACTATCGTCACCAAGGACAGCTCGCGTTCCGCTCACTTCGAACACACGGTTGCAATTACGGAGACAGGCAATATAATACTCACTTCATAACAAACAAATATGCATCCTAAGAAAGAAAGAACATTCGTCGCGGTAAAGCACGACGGCGTGCAGCGAGCATTGGTGGGGGAGATCATTAAGAGGATCGAAGGAACGGGACTGAAGATCGTCGCGCTCAAGATGTTCGTCCCGGACATGGATAAGACGGTGAAGCATTACGGCAAGGACGATGCCTGGTGCGAAAAGGTGGGGCAGAGAACCGTCGACTCTCTGGTGAAGGACGGCAAGACTCCTGAAAAGAGCGCACTTCTGTATGGAAAGGATGTCCTCACTCAGCTCTATAAGTACTTCACCTTCGGGCCTGTTGTCGGCATGGTCATTGAGGGCAATAGCGCCGTCGGCATTGTCAAGAAACTTGTGGGAGGCACCGAGCCGACAACCTCCGATGTCGGTACCATTCGCGGTGACCTAACGCTCGACTCCTATGAGCTTGCGAACGTCGATGGTCGGGCCGTACGAAACCTCATCCATTGCTCGGATAAGTCCGAAGAAGCCGAACGCGAGATCGAGATATGGTGGAAGTCCGAAGAATTGATCGACTACACCTCGATTCAGGAAAAGATTCTCTACGACATGATCTAGTCTGTTGACTCATCTGCCGACTAAGTTTGTATTCGACCAACATTCTAGCCAATCTTGCTCATCCTGGGGACAACTTCGGAGAATTTGAAAGAAAAGTTTTCTAGAAGCGTTATAATCAACGAGGGTTATTTCAGGTATTATCTAGCTAAAATTTTTTCAGGGAGCTCTATATCGCTCCGGTTCCTCTGGACACCGGATGCTGCGGGCACCCACCTAGTTTTTGAAACTAGGGTATACCGGAAATGACCCACTTAAACATCCGACTCCGGTCGGATTTTTAAGTAAAATAGCCTCGCTCCTCTCGGGCTGTTATAATGACGATATGAGAAAAAGCCGCCTCCTCTTCCTTTCCTTCCTCTTCTTCATCATCCTCATCGCGTTCTACTTCGTCTCGGCGGCTTTTTGGGACATGCGCTGGTTCGACAGCTCGATGCATTTCCTCGGCGGCCTTTCCATCGGCCTCTTCTCGCTGTGGGTCTGGTTCGTCTCGGGCCTTTTCGGCAGGAACACTCCATCGAAGAAAGAAGTCTTCGTGGCCGCACTCGTTTTCTCGATGCTTGCGGGGATCTGGTGGGAGTTCTTCGAATTCGCGAACGGCATCGCGCGCCCGATCGGAAGCTATCCTTTGGATACGTTCAATGATGTGCTTGCGGATTTCATTGGTGGCATCGTCGCCGGAGTCTGGGGCGGGCTACGATCCTTCTATGAATAATAAACCGACGCTGACATGCTACGGAGGGGTCGGCGCCGTGACGGGCGCGAATTTTCTTTTCGAAACGGGCACGAAGCGCATTCTTGTGGATTGCGGACTCTTGCAAGGGCTCCCAAGCGCGGACGCAACGAATGCCGAGGCCTTCGATTATGATCCGGCGTCGATCGACTGCCTCTTCATCACACACGGACACATCGACCACATCGGCAAGGTGCCGAAATTAGTGAAGGACGGATTCAAAGGTGTTATCTATTCGACCGAAGAAACGAAGGAGATCTCGAAACTGATGCTCGAGGACATGGCTCACATCGCCGACTCGAACTCGCGCGAGCACGGCACGCCTGCCCTCTACACCGAAGCCGATGTCGAGAAGAGTCTTGCCATGTGGCAGACCCTGACGTATCACGAGCCGAAGGACTTCGGAGACTTCACTCTCGAGGTCTTCAATGCCGGGCATATTCTCGGTTCGGCTATGTATAAGTTCATATTCCCCTCGGGGAAGTCGATGATGTTCACCGGAGACACGGGCAATTCCCCGGCTCCCCTCGAGGTCGATACGGATACGGTCACGGGCCTCTCCTACCTCTTGATGGATTCGGTCTACGGCGACAGGAATCACGAAAGTCCGGAAGAGCGCGATGCCAAGTTCAAGAACATGATCACGGACGTGGTGAAGCGGGGAGGGACGCTTGTCATTCCGAGCTTCTCCCTCGAGCGTACCCAGGTGCTTCTTTTCGAACTTCATAATCTATCCAAGGCGGGTTTGATTCCGCAGATCCCGGTCTTTCTTGATTCGCCGCTTGCCATTAAGGTCACGGAAATTTATGAAAAGCACGCACAGATGTATAACCCAGCAGCCGAAGCAGAGATTAAGACCGATGGGGACATCTTCAGCTTTCCAAGATTCAAGGATACGGTCGAGACGCGCGACTCGAGGGAAATAGAGCTTGTGAAGGGTCCGAAGATCATTCTTGCGGGCTCGGGCATGTCGACGGCGGGCCGGGTGCTTGTCCACGAAGCGCGTTATCTTCCAGACCCGACGGCCACCATCCTCTTCGTCGGCTACCAGGCTCCGGGGACGCTCGGGCGAGTCATCCAGGGCCGGGCGAAGGAAGTGGTGATCAAGGGGGCGAAGATCCCCGTCCTTGCCCACATCGAGACGATCGACGGCTTCTCGGCTCATAAAGATTCAGACCATCTCGTTGAGTTTGTTTCTCATACCAAGGATACGGTGAAGACCGTCTTCGTCACCATGGGCGAACCGAAGTCGGAGATCTTCCTCGCTCAGCGTTTACACGATGAACTCGGAGTAAATGCCGTCGTGCCGCAAAGGGGAGACAAGTACGAACTCGATCTATAAGCACGTGTAGATCGTCACGTCGTTTAAGAGATCGGCAGGATTCGGCCGGGTGAAAGCTTTAAATTTGGTGCATGAGGATGTGAATACGTTTGGGTCGAAGTATGATTCATACCCGATATCAGTGACACCCTGATCCGGATAATCGGCGATACGGGAGATGAGATACGCTCCGCTCTTTTGAATATCTGCTGAAATATTTTTCAAATTATGCGTGCCCGCGGCGAAGTTCTGGGTGTTGGTATCGATAATGTTCTCGAATATGGGCCTGTCTGCCATAAGGGCGACGAGCGGAGCCACTTCTTGTGCGCCGTAGGCAGGGAGACTCTTCGGAGCAAGCCGTAAGGCATCGGCGATCTCTTGCGGATTTTCGAATATGCCTTGCGGAGCAAAGGTGCTCGTATAGGTGAGCAAGGGATACATGAGGATGACCACGTAGAGTCCGATAAAGCCCCAGGCAAGTTCGCTTTTCTTCACTGAAAGGCTGCTTACGAACTCCGCAGCGAGTAAAGCAAGATACGGCATAAGGAGATGAAGGTACAGATAATAGAGATCCTTGTACCATAAGAGGAAGATGGCAGAGAGTGCGAGCTCGAAGACGAGTGTTCGGTGTTTCGTATAGTACGCGCCGACGCAGGCAGCAAGGATGAGGAGCCACTCGAAGCCGAGGAAGAGCTGCCAGACATTCCACTTATTTATCCCTGCCGGACGGTGGAACTGATGGAGGATAAGATCATACAGGGTCTGATGCGGAGCCATAATGAAGAAGGGGAGAAGAACAATAAGCGCGGCAAGAATTCCGCCAAGGATGATGTTTCTTAAAGCGTGCCGT
This sequence comes from Parcubacteria group bacterium, assembly GCA_028286465.1. Classification (GTDB taxonomy): domain Bacteria; phylum Patescibacteriota; class Minisyncoccia; order Phycocordibacterales; family Zambryskibacteraceae; genus JAIFWN01. Next base: position 34,148 of record JAQBRN010000021.1, read on the forward strand.
TCGCGTTTCAGAAGTTTGTAGATGAGGAAGCCGATAAGGGCTGGTGCGGCGTAGAGTTTACAAAGGCACGCCAAGGCCCACGACACTCCGGACCAGAAGCTTTTCCCGTGTTGGTCTAAAAGATTCGCAAGCAGGATGAAAAAGATCATGACTTCCGCTCCTGTCATATAGTCCGAGGTAGACAGGACGCTGAAGGAGAAGAGATAGAACGCCGGCCCGAGCCAGGCGAAGCGGGTGCTGTTTCTTATTAAAATGAGGTAGATGAGGACGGCGGATGCAGCATCGAAAAGGGGCGGAAGGGTTTTGAAAAGGAGGTAATGGGTGCCGATAAGCGCCTTGAATCCGGTGAGAAGGAAGATGAAGAATGGCGGATCGGCGAGAAAGAAATCCTTGTACGGAAGCAGGCCATGCTGAATGGCATGCGTCATGTAGAAGTACACATTCTCATCGCCGAAGCGGAAGTGGAGAGAGGTCAGTTTCCAAATAAGGAAAATGGCGACCGTAGCCGCCACTGTCCAGATTTCTTCTTGGTTCTTCACCAGCCTATTTTACTGCTTCAACGATAGCTTTGAAAGTCTCCGGCTCGTCCTCTGCGAGGATGGCGAGGATCTTTCGGTCGAGAGCGATCTCTTTGGACTTGAGCATCGGGATGAACTTCGAGTAGGAGATGCCCATGGCGTCCAAAGCGGCGTTCATCTTGACGATGTTGACGCGGCGGAAATCTCCCTTCTTGTCCTTTCTGTGTGCGAAGGCGTAAGCGCCGGCGTGGAACATGGCCTCTGTGGCCTGGCGCTCCTTCTTCGAGCGGCCGAAGCGGTAGCCCTTGGTAGCCTTGAGGAGATTTCGTCTCCACTTGATGGCGTTGACGCCTTTCTTAACTCTGGTCATATCGGTGTGTTACGTGTATTAGAAATTGACGAGGAAACGCGCCTTCTCCTTGTTCGACATATGGAATTCGCCGTTCTGCCTCTTGGCACCCTTGTCGCCGCTTCGCTCCTTGGCATTGAAGTGGTTCTGGCCGGTTTTGCGGGCCAAAATCTTGCCACCCTTGGTGACCTTGAGGCGCTTTGCGTATGATTTGTTGGTCTTGATTCCCATAAAAGAGTAGAAAAATGGCCGTTTTCTGGCTTGGTATATCTTACTTATTCCCGGGAGTTTGTAAAGGCCCATATAAAGCAATGAAAAAGGCACCTATGCGGTGCCGTTCGTTTAGAAACCGAGCGCTGAGATTGCTTCGTTTGCCAGCCACTCTATCGTGTCTGCGAGAGTGGGGTAGACCTCCCGGATATCTCCGATAAGCGGCCAGTAGAGATCGCGAGTTTCCTTGATCTTCCGCTCCTGCCTCTTGCGAGACCAGGCGCTGAGGGTGCGCAGGTTGTCGATGCGGTCGGCCCATTTGACGATCGATGCCGCGATTTCCTCCAGGCGAAGCCTCCGAACGTATTCTTCCACCGACTCCCTTTTACGCTTTGTCACGGCATCGGTGATTCTTCCTGCGCGGCCGCCGAAGACGAGCTGAATGCGCCGGACCGTCAGGAGAAACGCGTCCTCGATCGTATCGTGGAGGATGCCACCGATAACGATATCGATGTCGGTGATGCCGAACTCATCGATGATGACGAGCGTCACTCGCCGCGCATGTTCGAAGACTCTTGTCTTGCCGTCGTCGCGGATTTGATTGCGATGGCTGTACTTCGCGTGGTCGTATGCCAAGTCGATCAGCTCGATCTGATCCGGGGTGTACCTAAGTCGGAGTCGGTTCCGAAAAGACTCGTGGTTCTCGACAGGAGGAGGGAGGGTATGAGTAGCGGTCACGAGAACTCCTTGAGAGGGAAGTGTGAGGTGCGTCTTGCCGCACAATACTGAAAATTAAGACGAAAGTCAACTACTTCTTCGAGCCGCGTTCGATGATGATCGTCATGCCCTTCG
>JAQBRN010000001.1 GCA_028286465.1 Parcubacteria group bacterium
TCCGATGATTGTGAGAACAACTGTATTAATAGTATCATATATAAGTATAAAAGTCAATAAGCATGAAAAAGCCCCGATGTGATCGGGGCCAGGACCCTACTTCGCCTTGCCGTTCTTGCTGATCCGAGGAAGCACGTTCTTACCAGCTTCTTTCTCGATTTCGGATATCACCTTGTCGAAATCTCCGCGGGCAACTTGCGCCGGGGTGAAGAGGATCGTCGGACCCAGCATCTCCCCCATTCCTCCAGTGCGGACGATAAGGCCGGGGCCCTCAGCCATTACGTCCTTCATGAACAGAAACTTGAGCCCGCTGTCTCCCATCTTGAATCCCAGGATGCTAGAGACGACGGGCGCACCCGGCTTGTACTCCGCTGCGACATCCTCTTGAGCCATCGGTACGAAATCGGACAACTTCATGACATGCGTCTCGATCTTGAGACCGGTCGCCATTCGAACAGAGACGCTTTCTCGGGAGATGACGATCTCCATTTCGCCCATCATGACAGCGGATTCGTCGGTGGGCGCGAAGCCGCGGTATGTTCCTTCGAGCGATCCAAGCGAACTCGGGCTTGCCGGCTGCTGAGCCGATGCCCTGCCTCCGCCGCGCAGGAGAGAAAAGATCGCCGTCAGCGTGATAGCGGATTTCGTCATACTGCTCATCGTTCGTACCTCTGGTTCGGGTGATGTGCGCTGCAAACTTCTATCCGGTTTTATTATGTCTATATAAAAGATTTTGTCAAGTATATAAAAACCCCGAGTGGACTCGGGGCTTGGAACACATATTACTGCTTGGCTTTGAAGATGAAGAACGCTTCGTAGGACTCGTTGTAGCCGGGCTTGTCGTACCCCACACGCCACCCGGCATTCATATAGATCTCCTCGACATTGAGCCAGCCCTTCTTGAAGATCTCTTCCCGATTCAATCCCTTCTCGACCAGGATCTTCACGACCTCGTTCTGAACGACCCGCGCTTCTCCATTCTGAAGGTTCTCGGCGATAAGCGAGTTGAAGGCCTCGAGTACCTCTGCCGGAATCGTGCTCTTCTTCAGATTGACGACTTCTGCGGGCTTCACGGCTGTTACAATTTTCTTCGCCATGCGAGTATCCTCCGTGTAATGAACGAATCCTCAAAGAGAATATATGGCTTTCGAATTTCGTGCAGGAAAAACTACAAAGTGTACTACTTGAAGTACACATTGAATATAAATAAAAACCCGCTGTTTGTTCGACAGCGAGTCTGGCTTACGGAGCGGCAAGATATCCGAGACCTGCCTCCGTGATCTGGTACATCCGCCGGCGGACTGCCCGCGGATCGACATGCGAGTTCTGAGGCCAGCTATGTACGTATCCCTTTCGTTCGAGATCCTCGAGGTATACGTACACGCTTCCTCTTGCTACGGCTCCTTTCGAGGCCATCACTATATCAAGGCCGAATTGTCCGTTCGGCTTTGTGTCACGCAGGATCTCGAGAATGCGGAAACGAGCCATTTCGACAGCACGACGAATCCTTGCTACCAAAAGCCATACGATGACCGCAGCAGCAATAACAAGCAGAGACGTCAGCCACATAAGCTCACCTTTAGGAACGAGGAACAACTGCTTCAAAAATACGTTTTATAAACTATTTGTCAAGGTTACGAGCGCCTCGATCCGAAATCATTCTTAGTTCTTTGTGTCTGCTGATGGACCATAGATGGAAGGCACGATCGCGCCCATGGCACGCAGGTACGTCGAGAGCTGCCCGCGATGGTGGATAGCGTCGAAGAGGAAGCCCCAGGACATGTTGTACTTCTTATCCTTCCACATGTCGCCCATAGCCGCTTCCCCATTCTCCCACTCTTCGTCCGAGATCGCTTCCACGTCCTTCATAAGAGTCGACATGCCTTCATCAAATTTCGTAAGCATGTCGGCCTTCGACTGATTCTCCATCTCATGCGGATTGAAGGCTGGTGCGCCGGCGGTAAGGATCCCGGAGATCGCCTTCCACTGCAGTGCGAGCTGTGCGGCCAAGTTCCCTGCCTCGCGGGACCTTTCGTGCACCTTGTGAGAGAGCTTATCTTCCGGCAATGCGTCTATTGCTACTCTGAACTTCGGCGCTTCGTCTCGTATCGTCTTAAGGAAAAATTCTTTGTTGGTCATATGTTTGTTTTTAAGTTTTAGAGCCTTATCATAGCAGATGGGCAGACCAAGTTAAAAATTAATTCATATAAAAATCCGGCCTTAGAGGTCGGATGTTGATTGCGAGGCAATCTTCTGGCGTGTATACCCTTCAGCAACGACGAATGCTCGCCGTTCTGCCTCATGACCACTGAACTCCAGTTCCTCTGCCTGCTGCTCAGGAAGTATCAAGAACCAAGAGCTGCTCGAACCATTGAGGGGAAGCGGCGTGTCAGGCGGAACGACATAGACACGTTGGCCAGACGTACTCTGCCACCAGCCATATTCGGGATTCCACTTGAAGAGATGACCGAATTCTACTCGGTCGCCCTCTTTCGTGGGAGGCTGAGGCATTGTGTTACGGCGTTTGATTTCTGCACCGGTCACCTGATCCTTTCGGCCGACATTGAATACTGCCGTGTCTCCGGCCGGACAATCACACGGGATATCATTGTTCCCGGTCTCGATGACACCGATGTCCTTACAACGCGTACAGAGCGGCATACACACTCCATTTCATGGGCCTGATCTATAAATAACACACAAGATAGATTCTGTCAAAATAAGCCGCGACCAGGAATCTCTCGCCTACGGCGCGTGACTATCAGGTTTTCTTCGAAAACATTGATTGGGCCACCGAGTATCTTTTTTCAGGTGTGGTGCTCTAGAACTAATGAAATCACTTGGTGAACACTGCCGATTGCCTGCCGAAATTTATTCGGAGGTACCGGTCTGCGATTCTAAAAGAGATTCGAGTTCTTTTATTTTATTATAATGTGGCAAGAAATGCTCCTCTATGATTGGCACAAAGCGATTATAGCCCAGTCTACCGATTGCTAATCGACCTTGAGAGTCACCTGCTAATGCCAGCTCCATTTCTCTCATGAGCATATATTTTTCATTTTCGATTTGAGACTTAAGCTCCTCAATACGAGATGAGTTATTTTCTAGATTTGGAGATAAGAGACCACTTTCAGAAGATTGCATCGTAATTTGTATCAAAACTAATATTTAATATCTTAACATACAATAAGCCAGCGCTAATGAGGTCTCTTTTTCGGCTCCGCGACCAGGGCTCGAACCTGGGACATCCTCCTTAACAGGGAGGCGCTCTACCGACTGAGCTATCGCGGAATGAGCCCAATATAGCAAAACTTATTCCAAGTTTCTAGGGTGAGAGGTCTCTTTAAAAGATTGAACCGGAAGCAAGAGGCTATCCATGTTTTCAAGACACAGTTTTTGGCTGTACAGTATACCAGATTGTTTGGATCACTATTTTTCCGTTTCGGATAATAAATGCGTCAATACCATCGGTCACTTCAACGGTATCCGAACTACCAGACCATTCTTCAAAAGCAGCACCATTGTCATTCATGAGTAAACTGTCGAATTTATAATTTAAAGATGGAAGATTTTTCAATAGCGTAGATGCGGAATCACGTACCCCATCAAATCCCTTAAAGATTCCCCAATTTGAAACTATAATAATTTCAGGATCGTAATTTCGAATCAAATCGTCTTCCAGACGACCCTCTTTCCTCATGGCAAGATGATCCATGAATACTTCGCTAGTATTTCTTTGCTTAAGGCTCTCTGTCTCCTCTGGAGAGAGCGTCATAGGTAGATGTCCTACTAATCCCGCATTAGCATTTGCCAAATATTGGTCTCTTCCTTCAGTCATTGTGCGTATTAATTAGGCTTCAGTTTTGTATAATGAATATTATACCAGAGAATCAAAAATGGTACAGAAATACGTTCCTACTCTCTGGAAAAGAATGTGAGTACTCATATGTGGTCAAGAAGCTTCCATCGCAGTATACTCAAGAGGTATGGAAGAGTTACCCCTGCCTATCCTGGACAAGACCTTGAAAGAAGCTGAACTTGCCGGACCGGAAAATCTTGTCGAGCATGAATCAGACATGGAAGAAGTGCGCCATTTTTATATCGAAAAGCTGCGCGATCCGCATATCAATGCCTTCTTCAAGTATCTGAGAAACGATCCCGCGCTCTGGCAAAAGATAACAAACACGTATAAGAAGCGCCAGACATTCCTCGACTCAGCCCACCGTTTGGAGCGGGATCAGCTCGACCAGCAGCCCGATCATATTCGCTTACTAGCTCCGCTCATATCTGCTATCGCCACCACTCCGGAAGTCCGTGCCAGTTTCCAGCTGCTCCTTGACGAAGCAGCTCAGTACGAATCACAAACTCTGCGCGAGAGCATTGAAGACGGACACAATTATGTACAGCGTTTGGTGGTGGGTGGCGGATTAATGGGAGCTATTTTCAATTCGGAATTTCTTCACCAAGCCCCGGAAGCTTCATCATTGACCGTTGAGCAAAATGCAGCATTGGGCGGCCAGTTCCGCCAGTACGGCAGTGCGGTGATATCCATGAATACCCAGAATGCTCCTTTCAACAAAGAAGGCGGGGATGAGATTTCGAACATAGATCCGAACTCCTTCGGTCCGCATGCTCCTATAGAATTGGGCGATCTATCCGGTGATCTCTTCGCGGACAATGAAATGATCGGCCTAGCTGCAGCCTTGAACCAATATTTGACCGGACACACGCTTCTTAACAATGAGTCATACAGGGCGAGCCTCAACACTTCCGAGAACCCGGGCAAGTTCAAGGTCGAAATCAAAGAGGAAACCGGAACATCGCGCGATGTCTATACGGACGGTATTATCACCCTCTCCGGTATCGGAGAATCAAGTTACGGATTACCGAACGCCGACAGTGAGACTCAGTCCATACTCGATAAAGAGAGCGCCCAGTATGAACAGACAAAACATTCTCATGTTCTCACCTACGGGCAATTCCTATCTATGATCGGCGACCCAACCAACGACTTCCCCCTTGAGCCCTTTATAGGAAAGAGGGTCGGCTTCGTGGGAGGAGGCCATTCGAGCCTTACGGGCGCTGAAGCGCTCGCCCATCTCGGACCCGAGCATCGGGGTTCCGTTTCAACCTTGGGCGGCCCGAAAGAAATCGTCATACTGGGAACTTCGTTTGCCAATCGGGAAGAGTTCTTGGCGAAGGAACTTCCCCGCTATGGCCAGCTGGCGGCAATAATGGCAAGAAAGGAAAGCCATCCGGATAGCAAGGACCCTTTAGTGACCGTCATGCCGGGTGTTCGAGTTAGGCAACTGCGGGAATCCGGAGAAGGGCTTACGCTTCAGTATGCAGACAAAACCGCACCAAGCACAGACGCTCTTCAGGAACTTGGGCTGGATTATGTTGTATTTACGACCGGATTTGAAGACACAACCCTCGGCATGTTCGAGGGAATGCTTGATGACGAGGAAACCAACGGAGATATTGGGAACTTCCCCGCAGTACTTGACCAAGCCGGGAAAGCGATCGCCCGCCACCTTCCAGGAAATCCCGACATCGTCTTCGGAGGAGCTGCCGCGCATCTCGCACAAGGTGAAAGGGAACTTGCCATGGCGGATATCTATAACATGCCGCACAATCCTGCTTCGATGTTCAGCAATATGCGCAATGTCGTGGAACTTGCCCGCAAGATTGGAACAACGGCAAAGGAGGAAAGAACGGACATTAAGACGGATAAGGAACTCCGAATTCCCAAACGTGAAAAAACGACAATCGAACCGAGAGGCGAATCCTTGCATCGCTTGACCTTCAGTCTATCCGAAGAAGTCGAGGCAAGGACATTCCCAAGCACTATTCGCCTGGCTGATTTCCTCTCCATAAACATCCGTGCCGAATTGGGTCGCTTCTCCCTTCCTGCCGGACAAACGGAACTGGTATTCAATATTTCAAGGACAGAAGAATCCTTCACAGTCGACAGCCCCGGTTTGGATCGCGCTTATCTTGACGTGGTTCAAACCATTTTTGAAGACACGATTAACCAGTCTCTTGTAGCCCGTCTGACCGATCCGGCACTTCGAAGATCGTCACATCTTGTATTGAAACTTCCCCTCGAGCGAAATAAGGAAGAATTAACGATATAATGAGTATATGAATGAATCCGGAGAAAAGCTTCCTGAATTAGAATCTTCCTTTTCCGTTCCGGAAGCGATAATGCGTAAATGGGAGGAAGGAGCTCCGAATTTCGAAATTGTCACTGATGCGCTTAAAGAAAAAGGCTACGAGGTAACCGGAGGGCGTCGGTTCCTCAGTAGCGGCTTCAATGGTCCTTTGTATGTCATACCAACAGTACAAGGCCGACTGGTGGAAAAGGCTTTTATTTACGGAGGAGAAGATGAGCTCAACCAAAGCGATCTCGGGCATCGTATGCGTCGTATGAACTTAGATAGCCTCTCCCAAACTCCCGTAAGACCCCATCATTCTATTATTGACGGCACGGGAAAACCTGGAGACGTGGTCGTAGATTGGGTAGCGAATGAAGAACACGCTCTTGAAAAATTACATGATATACCCGGCATACCAAAGTTCATAAGCACAGTTCTCGATGGCAAAAAGGGTTCCGTGATCGAAGAATTCATCGACGGCTACGAACTTACGGATCTTCCGAAGCATACCGACAGCGCGGATGAGATTCATCAAGTAATCGATCGCATCATGCATACATACGACGAAGCAGCAAAAAGAAATTATATCTACAACAACATCGAAGGGTCCACCATACTCGTCGACCGCGCTACCAGACAACCCTATCTCGTGGATTGGTATAATCACACCCCGACAGAGATCACCGCTGACAAGGAAGAAAGCATCGCCGCGGGAAGAGCGGATTTGCGTAATCTCGAAAATCGGCTTGTAACGGAAATCCATTCCCATCCCGGCACTCCGCTTCAGTCTTGAAATATAAGCAGTTTTGTATAAAAATCCCGCAGTCAACTGCGGGAAGGATTCAAAGAAACGTGGACTGATGGATGTCGGCAAGAACGGGCGGGGGTCGGCGCACGGCCTTTGGGTATGCGCGACGGTTCATGCGGACACTCGTCACCGGCACATCCAGAAGCTTGTACTGAGGCGGACGGATCCTTGCCGAGCGAAGCACGATGCAGCCCTTCACGTAATAGTACGACGAAGGGATGTTCCACCTGCATTCGTTCTCGATCGGGCATCTGCCGCACGTCCTGTCGTAGCGGCGTTCGGTCGAGGCATTCCAGACGACCGGCAGATCCGTGATGTGGCGGCGCCGGGCCGTCCTCGTCTTCTCGACCGAGGACTTGTTGCCCGGATGGTGTCTGCACCAGCTCCTCGAAAGGATCCAAAGGACGTCTGCCAGGTGTTGCGGGTTAGCGCGCTCCTCGACAACATAGCGAAGCGTCACCTCGCGGGCATACGGCAGGAACTTCTCACGAAATTCCCAATGCCGACTTCCCCACCGGCGCTCCGTCCGCTTCCTGATTCCAAGAATGCCCGTTGAAATGAGCACCCGAAGAATGTGGAAGTCGACCGGCACGGGATACGGGAAGCTTACAAGAATCCCCGCGTGGATGAAGAAGTAGATGATCATACTGACCATCTTGTGCTGGAAGCCGTAGAATCCGTTCGGCTGAGACATGATCGTCTCATGCGTCGAACCCGGTTTGCGGATGATCAGCCGCGCAAGCGCATCGTAGTTCGCCTTCGCGGCTTCGTACGATTGCCAGGAGGCTTCCGCATTCTTCTCCGCTTCGCGGAAGATGTCTCGCGGATCGGAATTCCAGAACTTCGCAAGCTTCACAGAATTCCACACCCAGGTACGCTTCGACTCTTCGACATTCGACCCGAGCCCATACTCCTGGAGCGTCGTGCCGAGCCATTCGATGACCCATCTGAGTTCGAGCTTATCAAGACCCAGGAGGTTCTCCGGCATGAAGATCCACTGATGGTCGGTGTAGAGCTTCGAAAGCTGGGTGATGGCCACCTGGCTGTTGATCCCTCCCTTCATGTAAATGCAGAGGAACCATAAGTAGAGGGCGTGCTCGCGACTTCCCCAAATAAGGCCGTCGGGCAGATTCTTCGCGTCCTGTACTAAATGTTTATCGTAGGGTTCATCCTTGCGGTAGTACGCTTTCAAGAGGCCGGGAAAAACAATTCTCTGGGCCCGCTTGTAGCGCATCATGATTGCTGCGCGTGCCATAATTCCCGCCGTTGTGAAAGTTCGCTCTAGTCTCGTCGCATTATATGTGTCCTGAGGAGTATGTCTACTAGGCGCCTGGCTCGGCAGTATCTATAATCAGGAAAGACAAGAACCTTCTCATTGCGAGGCTGTAATGGGTTCAGCGTATAACTACCGACGATCCCGGCAAAAGGACATGCAAGGCAAGGCCGGCAGACTCTACGAACACATGATCTGCGAAATGCTCGATCTCGAACACTCCCCGAAAGGGAGCGAGGAATACGCCGATTGCTTCTCGATCGATCTCGCGGCACGCTTCGAGGTGAAGTCGCGCGGCGATGCGAATTCTTTCGAGATCAGAGTGAACCAGGTACACGAGTACCAGGAGAACACCCCGTTCCCGCTCGATCACACTGCGTACGCGCTGTTCCCGTATCAAGCCACCGAACCTTTGCATAGGGGCGATCCAAGACCCAGAGGCATCGGGCCGAACACGCACTCGCTCTCGCTCATGCGCGGTATCAGAAAGGATGCGGATCGCAACCGCTTCTGGGCCGAGCACGTCCAAACGTCATATATCTTGGATTTCCAGGTTATATGCGCTCTCGAGGCCCATCTCGGCACGCATCCGTGCCGCATGATCGGCAGAAGTGACGAGGAAGCGATACGCCTGACGCGCACCACGCTCGACGAGCTCTTTGGGGAAGAAACGGCTCTTGCGCCGACACTGCGCAAGCTTGGTCTCAAATCAGCAGGCTGGGCCAAGGGCGTGTACCCGATCCGGGTCCGCTTCCAGATCGACGACCAGAGACTCGCCTCCGGTGAATTCACCCTCATCACGATCCTTCGCAAGGGCTTCAACGCGAAGATCGCCGACAAGCTCGCTTACAAGGCCCTCACTCTCGAGTAAGGGCCTTTTTCTTATCCAGAGATATGCGCTAAAATAAATGCATGAAAAAGATTCTTATTCTCCTCGGGCTCATATGCGCGGCAATCGGCGTCTGGCACTTCACCCACTCCGGTTCGGGGAACACGACAAACACAACCGTCATTAATTCCAATCCGACGACGAGCGGCCACCCTGATGCATCGAATGCCACCTTCACCTTCGAAGACGGACAAGTGACGCTCTCGAAGGGTACCTTTACGGCTCCTACCGACCCGGACAGCGGCACGGCGGTCGAAACCGATCTGTCCAACACATTCGGCTATGGAGACCTTAATGCGGACGGCAAGGAAGACGTCGTCGTTATTCTCGTCCAATCGGGGGCGGGCTCCGGAACATTCTTCAATATCGCAGCGTACGTATCTGGGCCGATCTCTTATAAGGGCACGAACGCGGTATTCGTCGGCGATCGCATCGTTCCGAAATCCATTTCCATAAAAAATAAAACCATCACTCTCACCTATCTCGATAGAAATCCGGATGAACCGATGGCCGCCGACCCGACCGTTCTTTCGACGAAGACATACCTCTACTCCTCTCTCGACAACTCGCTCCAAGAACAATAATCCACTCATCCCCTGTTGACGGAAAATATTGCTGCGGTATAGTCTCTGAGGGCCACTCAACAAGCACCTTAGTCCCCGCGGTTCCTCCCAACTTACAGAAGGAGAGGCAACGAGTGCAGCAGAATCAAGCGGAGAATCAGAAGAAGCAGCAATCATCGCCGCATAGTGGTAAGCCCGAAAGAGGCCGCCACCTCTCACCAGGCGACCATGCCGCTCGGCTGAAACGCAATGAAGCCTTTCTGAACGAACAGGCCCGGCTCGCAACGCTTGCCGCTCAAATCCCTCCGACCTGACACAGAGCGCACTGCAGCACACCCGCCAGTCCCATGGACTGGCTTTTTTCTTGTCTCGATCGCCTTTTTATGCTTTAATTGTCTCTCAACAAAATTATCTATGGAAATCAGAAATATCGCCATAATCGCCCACGTGGACCACGGCAAGACCACGCTTACCGACGCCCTGCTTCGCCAGAACGGCATGTTCGCCGAGGGCGAGAGCATGGACAGTAACGCGCTCGAGAAGGAGCGCGGCATTACCATCTACTCGAAGAACACCTCTCTCTTTTATAAGGATACGAAAATCAACATCGTCGACACGCCGGGCCACTCCGACTTCGGTTCCGAAGTCGAACGCGTACTCCGCTCAATCGACACCGTGCTTCTCGTGGTCGATGCCCAGGAAGGTCCGATGCCGCAAACCCGCTTCGTGCTTAAGAAGTCCTTGGAACTTGGCCTCAAGCCGATCGTCGTTATCAATAAGATAGACAAGCCGGCCGCACGCCCTGACTGGGTGCATGAAGCAGTGCTTGAGCTCTTCCTCGAACTCGGCGCGAACAACGACCAGATCGATTTCCCTACTGTCTATGCTATCGGCCGCGAGGGCGTAGCTATGAAGAATCTTACTGACGAGAAGAAGGATTTGAACCCGCTTCTTGATACGGTGCTCGAGCATGTGCCGCCCGCAGCCCAGAACCTTACCGTGCCTGTGCGCCTTCAGCCCTTCAACCTCGCCTACGACAACTTCCTCGGACGCATGGCCATCGCCCGAGTGTATGAAGGAGTGCTCAAGAACGGCCAGGAGGTCACGGTCAAGCAGCAGAAGGGCGGAACCTTCAAGGGCAGGATCACCAAGCTCTTCACCTTCGAAGGCATTAAGCGTAAGGACAGCGAGGAAGCAACCGCAGGCGACATCGTGATGCTTGCCGGATTGCCTGAGATCTTCATCGGCGATACCATCATGGCCGATGCCAATGGCGAACCGCTTCCGGCTATCAACGTCGACGAACCGACCATCTCTCTCAACTTCCTCGTGAACGACTCCCCATTCGCAGGCAAGGAAGGCAAGTATGTGACCTCGCGCCAGATCCGCGAGCGCCTTGAGAAGGAGCTTGAGGTTAACGTCGGATTGAGAGTCGACTTCTCCGGCGACACCATGCAGGTCTACGGCCGCGGAGAACTCCACATCGCTATCCTCTGCGAGAATATGCGCCGCGAGGGCTTCGAGCTCCAGATCTCCCAGCCGAAAGTTATCATCAAGGAAGAGAATGGCAAGAAGATGGAACCGTTCGAGGAAGTCATCATCGACGTGCCGGAATCCGTTTCGAGCACCATTATCGCCACTCTCAACATTCGTAAGGCCCAGCTCATGGACATGCGCACAGAGAACGGCCAGACTCGCCTGACCTTCGAGGCACCGACGCGCGGACTCCTCGGCTACAAGGGCCAGTTCGTCGTCGACACCAAGGGTCTCGGCATCTTCTCTTCCCGCTTCACAGAATTTAAAGCATATGCTGGCGAGATCGATCATCATGATGTCGGCTCGATGATCTCCATGGAATCGGGCAAGGCTCTCGCCTTCTCGCTCGATAACCTCCAAACACGAGGCATCCTTTACATAGAACCGGGCGACGAGATCTACGCAGGACAGGTTATCGGCAACACATCAAAGGGCGAGGATATGTATGTGAACCCGACCAAGGGCAAGCAGCTTACCAACATGCGCGCCTCAGGATCTGACGAAGGCATCTACCTCGTCCCTGCTCACCGCCTCGACATCGAGAAAGCGATGGAAATCATGAAGGATGATGAATATATAGAAATTACTCCGGAGTCAACGAGACTCAGAAAGCAGTTGCTCACCCAGCAAGATAGAGCGAAGTCTCAGAGGAAATAAAAAACACCGACTTTCGGTCAGTGTTTAGCGCCCAAGTTCGGGGCCAATGCGTTCGAGGCAGATTTGCACGGCTTTGCCAAACGTTTCTTCGAACGTGTCGTCAGTGTTGTCGATCACGATTGCGCTCGGGGCCGGCTTCATTGGAAAGACGGAACGTTCGGCGTCCTTCTTATTGCGTGCGCGAATGCTCTCGAGTACCACCTTGAACTCGGCAGGCTTTCCGGCCTTCTCGAGCTGCAGGCAGCGACGCCGTGCACATTCCTCTTCATTTGCCTTGATATAAAACATGAGATCACCTGGATACTCATATGCGCCGGCTCGGCCATCGATGATGGCACCGTTCTTCCCGGCGTTATGGATCATCCAGAAGATGCGCTTGTTCACGGCTTCGCGAACGAGCGGCATATGCGAGATTGCTGCAGCAGCCGTACCGCACTCCTCCGAGCCCAAGTCGCTTCTTTCCAAATCTTCAGGCTGAAGCATCTCCGCAATCTGAAGCGGATCACCAGCGGTCTCTTTGACCTTGATGCCGACAGCCCGAAAGATTTTGCCCGAATCGATATGGAACAGATCGAAATGTTCCGCGAGCTTCCGAGCAAGAGTGCCCTTGCCGGTTGAAGCCTCACCATCCATGTTTACCAATATCCGTTTGCGCAAAGTGCCTCCTGTAGCTTTTTCTGGTTATAGAAAAACATATTAGTACCCAAAAGTCAACAGAGCGTAACTTCTCTTTATAATCTATATTCCCCTACTCTTATCCGCTTAATTGAATATGCACACGCCGAAGTAAGAAGCTCTTCACCCATCTCTTTAGCTAGGCTTCTTATGTAGGTACCGCTCGATACATCCGCTCTGAATCCTGAGATCAAGTACTCATGCGTATAATTCATTTCAGCCTGGAGTTCTATCGCTCGCTTCCACGCCTTGAGTATTTCTTCTTGGCGGAAATCGCCCTTTACGAGCGCAATACGCGATTCGATTTCTTTAAGAAGATCGTCTTTCTTTATTAGTCTCGTATTCGTATGTTCGAGCGAGAAGATCCTGACTTGTCTTGTAGGAATATCGATCTCGTCGATCTTTCCCTCTCTTGCCCACGCATGGAGAGCCTTGCCACCCACTGTGCGAGATGAATACGGAGGATACTCCTGGGTTTTCTTTTTTGAAATATGCTCAATGAGTTTCTGCATTTTAAAGTCGAGCTTCTGAGGCATCTTGCCCATGCCAGTAACTAGTCCAAGCGTGTCATATGTATCCGTTTCGAATCCCCACAACACTTCGAATTCGTAGGTCTTGTCCCACTCAAGATACTGCTTCTTGTCGCGGGTATTGCCTGCAAGTACAAGAAGTAGGCCCTCAGCCATAGGATCGAGCCGGCCGAGATAGGTCATGTTCACCTTCGCGTATTCCGGCCTTTCAACGCGAAAGCGCTCGATACATTCGAGCGGAGTCTCTCCGAGATTCTTATAGAGTTTGAGGATTTCGCTCCCTGATTCTTTTGCTGCCATATAGGTCAAAGATTTATAGCACACATACAACAAAAGGCCCTCGAACTGGTCGCGGGTCTTCCTGATACGAACTATAGAATGTGGTCCAGAAGTTGTAAGTGAATTGCGCTTCTTGTGACCCGTATCTCTTTCTAACAAATGCTAGAGGCCAGTGATCTGGCTGATCCGTAGTTCGTATATACTAGCATACCTAGTTTTAATTGTCAAGCGGTATTGTAGGCCTATAGATATGGCTATTTCTGGTATACTGTTCGCATGTCTACATTAGATACGGCTCTCAATAATAATGCGTAAGATCGTCTTCGACATCGAAACCCGAAATGTATTTGCTGACGTCGGGAAGAACGACCCGGCGCTTCTCGATATCGCTCTTGTCGCCGTGCATGATTCGGAAACGGATGCCTATACGACCTATCTTCAGGAAGAATTAGGACAGCTCTGGCCGCTTATCGAACAAGCCGACATGCTCATCGGCTTCAATTCCGACCATTTCGATATCCCACTTCTCAATAAGTATTACCCAGGCGACCTGACCAAAATAAAGTCACTCGACATTTTAAAGGAGATCCGCGAGAGCTACGGCAGACGGATGAAACTCGACCAGCTCGCTGAAGGTACGCTTGGCAAGAAGAAATCCGGCAACGGCCTCGACTCCATCGCTTGGTGGAAGGCCGGAGACATCGAACGGATCCGCACCTACTGCATCGACGATGTGAAGATCACGAAGGAGGTTTATGATTACGCACGGGCCAATGGCAAGCTCCTCTTTAAGGAAGGCAACATGCTCAACGAAGTGAAGCTCGATACATCGAAATGGGAAGATCCGATCGAGAATAAGCTGACATACACCCTGCCTTTTTAGTCTTGACAAAGTTCTATTTCTAATCTATTCTGTTTTCAGAGACTAACCCGGAGGTTGCGTGCATTGGTTCTTTGAATGGCTGCGGATAAAACCAACTGGCTATGGGGTTATAAGATTGCTAGTTCTCACATTCGGACTGGACTATCTCTATACCTATTCGGCTGCGACATTCCTGTCCCGTTGTGGCATGAAATTCAAAAGCAACGGACTGGCACTCGTCGATCTTTGGTTCGAGTCGAGGATTGATTTCTGCGGGACTCTTGTCTGGTACGCGACGCTCGAGGAATTCAAGTACCGGCTTCTGCCGATCGGAATTCTCGTTGGCTTCCATGCTTCGCCTCGTGTTCTCATGACGGGGATCATCGTAAGCTCAATGTGGTTCGGCTTGATTCATGGCAAGCCCTCACACCTATTGATTCAAGGAATCGGCGGACTTTTGTACAGCATTGTCTTCTTGAAATGCGGAGGAGTGGAAGGAAGGATATTTTTCCCCTTCGCATGCGTATGCGCCCTTCACTATGCCTGGAATGGCCTCGTCTTCGGTAAAATAATTCACAAGACTGCCCGTAAACGGCGGTCTTTTTCATATGCTACTATTTATAATATGAATACCCTTTATATTTTCGGTGCGAAATACTTATTCGTCCTCTCCCCGCTTCTCGGTCTTTGGTGGTTTGTAAAGCTGCCGAAAGAAAGGCGCAAGCGCGTCTTTATCTTCGGGCTTCTGACCCTGCCGCTTGCATTTATTCTGGCGAAGACCGCGAGCCACTTTTATATGAATCCGCGTCCCTTCGTTGTGGATCACTTCACGCCGCTCATCCCTCACGCGGCGGACAACGGCTTTCCTTCCGACCACACGCTCTTCGTCTCGGCCATTGCCGCTGTTGTCACATTTTTTAACAGAAGACTCGCCCTTCTCTTTTGGCTCGTGGCAATTGCCGTGGCCGTCTCGCGTGTGGCGGTCGGTGTGCATCACCCTATCGACGTGACCTTCTCGGCGATTATCGCGGCCGTTTCGGCATATATCGTTCACTTCTTTCTAAAGTGCTATAATCGCCATAATGCAGAAAGAAAATAGACAATTCCTTCCTGTGGCCGTCATCGTCGCCGGTGCGCTTATAGCCGCCGCTATTTACTTCGGAGGAAGCGGTAGTGCGGGCAACTACGGGCCGAACACTCTGACAGGGAGTCAAGACTCCGTTGAAATAGCGCCCGTCACGTCCAAGGATCACATCCTCGGAGATCCGTCCGCAAAGATCGTCATGGTGGAATACTCGGACACTGAATGTCCGTTCTGTAAGGTCTTCCATTCGACACTCGGACAGATCATGGATACCTACAAGGATACGGGCATCGCCTGGGTGTATAGGCAGTTCCCCATTGTCGAACTCCACGCACGAGCGCCGAAGGAAGCCGAGGCCACCGAGTGTGTGGCCGAACAAGGAGGCAATGCTGCCTTCTGGGCATTTATCAATAAAGTCTTCGCGACAACGGGCTCGAACGACAGCCTCGATCCGGCCGAGCTTCCTATCATCGCCCAATCAGTCGGACTCGACGTCACTGCTTTCAATACTTGTGTTTCAAGCGGCAAATATACAAACGTCATAACAAACGATGTCGCCGCTGCATATAAGACCGGGGCACAGGGCACCCCATATACGGTTATCCAAGTTGGGTCAAAGAAGTCCGTCATCGTCGGCGCGCAGGATTACGATACGGTCAAGGCGGCTATCGATGACCTTTTGAAGCCTTAAGAGATCAGGACTTTCCTCAGATTGCAGAACTTGCAATCCTTATCCTTGCAGTCCTCATCCCAGAAACTGAAACTCATGATTTCTTCGGCTACCCGAATCGTCTCCGCCTTCACATTCTCGGAATCAGCTTTGGATATATCGAAATCGTGCTTGACGATGCGGCCTTTTTCATCGGGCTCGGTAAAGAGGATCGTCCCCCGGATCATTTCGTACTTGCCGTCGTCATAAAGATCAAGAAGCAGGCGGTAGAAGTCGAGCTGGCGTTTCTCCCGGCCGATGGAATTCTTCGTTTCTCCCAAAATATCGTTCCTGGTCTTCACCTTCCCTGTTTTGAAATCGGTGACAGACACCTCCTTGTCGTTCAAAAGATCGACCTTATCCAAGCGGCCCTTGAGGATAATGTGCTCGCCCGTTGGCAGGTCGATGTGGACGCCTCTGATATTGAATTCAGAAAGCGCGTTCGCAAACCACTCATCCCGCTCGCTCTTCCAAAGGGCTTCAAGAACAAGCTTCCCCTTCGACTTTGCTTCTTCGAAATCCTCTTTGGATAACGGCTGCCTGTCGAGGCATTCGAGAAATCGTTTATACAAATCAGCTTCCGTAAACTTCGCGTGCTTGCGTAAGGCATTCGTCATCATGGCCAGGGCATCATGGATCGCGTTGCCGTACATCTGCGCCTTGCCCGGCATATCCGGGATACAGATCAGATTGGTGAAGAAATATTTCCACGGGCAATCGAGATAATTGTTGAGGGCCGTAGCAGAGAGGCCCTGAGCGAGGAACGTTTCGCGAAGGTAGTCCCTATCCCAGAGCGTATTCTCCTTCGAAGCCTTCCCGGCCAGAGCTCCAAGGAGCGATGCTGCGCTTCCGGCATCGGCGCCCGATTCGCGTGTGATAAGGTTCGCCGGAAGCTCCTCTATGAATTGCGATGCCACGAGTTCCGAGCCATCGAGAGAATGCGTCGAATGGGTAATGATGATGCGCTCCTTGGCGCGCGTCAGGGCCACATAGAAGAGTCTGCGTTCGTCTTCTTCCTTGCCGGACTGATGCGCCGAACCGAGCGGATACGGAAGCCTGAAGACGAGCTGGGTGCGCTTCGAGCCCCACTTGCCGGAAACGGCATGCGGGATGACGACCGTCGTCCACTCCAGGCCCTTCGAACGGTGCGCGGTCATGACCCCGACGGTCTTCTCCTTCCTCATTCTGGAAGAAAAGGCCAGACGCGCGCTATGTTCCTTGAGCGTCTCGATATCCTCCAGGAAGTCGCCGAGTGTCGTGTCCTTCTTGTGGGCCTGCCGCGAGCTTATTTCCTGATACAAGGCGGAAAGAAGAGACATCTTCTCGATGGAATTCTCCTTCGCAAGAAGCTTCTCCGCGAAGCCCGAATCAGCAAGGACGGACGTGAGCACCTCGAGCGCGCTCCGATTCTTCGCAAGCGTGATCCATGACTTGTATAGCTTCGAGAAATTCGGAAATTCCTCGATGAGGTCGAGCATATTCAGCTTCTTCGCGCTCCTCTCCGAAAGCGCTTTCGTCACGCTTATGGGGTCAAGTTCGAGGAAGTCGATGAAGAGCGTTTCGGCAAGAAGCGTATTATCTCCGGGGTCGTTCACGCTTCTGAGAAGGAGCATAAGCTTCCCGATGTCCGGGTCCGCAAGCACATCATCGTCTTGAAAGAGCGTGGTTGGAATGCCGGCAGAGACGAGATAGCGGCCTATATCGGTGATCTCCCTGTTGGTACGCACGAGGACGGCGATCTCTCCTGGTTCGGTGCCGTTCTCCATCTCCTTGCGGATCAATTCCGCTATACCGAGTGCTTCGTCCGTCTCGCCTTCGAAGGAAACAACTTCGATCTTGCCCTCTGCGCTGTCGCCTTTGGCCATAAGCCTCGGCCTCAAGGCCTTGTCTCCCGGCAGTGGTTCAGCAAGAGCATGCGAGACGTCAAGAATGGATTGATGCGAGCGGTAGTTCTCATCAAGGTAAATGAGCTTCGCCGATGGGAACTTATTCTTGAAGTATAAAAAGTTCTCCAAGGACGCTCCCTGGAAGCGATAGATAGCCTGCTTCTCATCCCCGACGATGAAGAGGTTCGGCGCGTCAAAGTAGGTCGAGAGTTTCTCAAGGATAGAATTCTGGGCATTGTTCGCATCCTGATGTTCGTCTGCCAAGAAGTATAGATATTCTTCCTGGAGACTTTGCAAAAGATCCGGGTGGAGATCGAAAGCGCGCAGAAGTTCGAGAAGCATGTCGTCGAAGTCATAGAGCTTCTTGGCCTGGAGCTCCTTTTCATACGAAGAATACAGGTCGGCGAGTTCACGATTCTTCTCGATGTTCTTTAAGGCATCCTTGTAGGCACTCTTCATCTCGCCTGTGTAGCGGCCCTTCTCGTGCTTCAGGTCTTCCTTCGAGAGGATATCCTGTTCTTCCTTATCCAAAATTTCTCGAAATTTCTCGGGCGTGACGGCATCGCGCTTCAGATCTGAAATGGTATGCAGTGCGCCCGGCACATAGAAGTACGGCGCGCCGAAGGGGCGGATGCGTTCGAACTTTCCCCCATCGACAAGCTTCTCGAGAATGGCGAGCTTCTCGGACTCCGTGGCCACATCGCCTCCGATAATGCGCGGAAAGTACTCCGAGAACTTGCGTATCACTTCTTCGGCGAAGCCATGGAAGGTGAAGATGCCGACGCGATAAGCCGCAGGGCCGATGAGTGGCACGAGCTTCTTACGCATCGAGACCACAGCGGACTCGGTGAAGGTCAGCGCGAGTATACCATCAGGCGGCGTGTCAGTCTTCCGTAGGAGATTTGCAATGCGAAGCGTCAACACCGTCGTCTTGCCCGTCCCCGGCCCTGCGATGACCATCACGGGGCCCTCGATAGTATCGACGGCTTCCTTCTGTCCGGTATTGAGTCCTGCGTAACGCTTCTTAAAGAGGTCTTCCATTGGCCTATTATACCGCTCGATCGGGACTTTTATTACTTATTGACAAATACAGTTTTTATTGCTATAATTCACAATAGGAGTATTCCCTGTCCGCGAGGGTTTCGCGGTGTTCATTAAAGGAGAATTCAGTGAGAACACGGATTCTGTTCGTACTCATGGCGCTCGGCTTCGCCTCGCTCGGAGAAGCGCAGACGCGTACAAAGCCGCTCAATCCTAAAATCGACGCGCTCTTCCCGGATTCGCCGAAGAACTTCCTGACCGACTTGGCGCACATCGTCAAGGATTCAGATCAGGTAAACGCGCGGCTCAAGGCGCTTCGCGACAGCGACAGGCTCAATCTTGTCGTCGTCACTCTGCCAACGATCGGCGACGAGTCGATCGATGACGTCGCGCGCGAGATCGGACGCAAGTGGATGGTCGCAACGGCGAACGACACTCTCGGCAGCGCGGTGCGCAACACGGGAGGAGTCATTCTCCTGGTACCAAGCATCCGCAAGTGCCGCGTCGAAGTGGCTACTGGGTCGGAAGGCTACATGACCGACTCACGCGCCGCCGACGCTTGCCGGGCAGCAGCAGATGATTTCCGGGCCAACAACTTCGGCGCCGGTTTCATTTCGATTGCGAACACCTTCGCGGCATATCACAAGGAAGAACTTGCTCGAGAAGCTGAAGCGAGGCTTCCAAAGACACCGTCGCAACCGATTCCTTGGATACCGATTCTTGGATGGCTTGCGGCAATCGGCCTCCCGCTGAGCTTGTTCCTGCGTCATCGGTATGTGAAAGCACGCCAGCAGGAAGAAAAAGAACAAGCTGAGCGCGAACGACAGGATGCGGAAGACCGCCGCCTCGAAGCCGCAGCTCGCGCTGAACGCGAACGGCTGGCCGCTATCGAACGCCAGAGGGCTGAGGAGCAGGAACGCATTCGGTGGAACAGCCTCACGCCAGTACAGCAAGCAGCCGAGGTCGCTGAACGCAGGCGTCAGGCAGCGGCCGCAGCAGAGCGCCGCCGGCTGCAAGAGATCGAAGATGCCAAGCGCCGCAAGCGCGAAGCGGAGGAAGCCGAGCAGCGTCGACGCCAGCAGGCTCAGAACACCAGCACGTTCACGCCAACAAGCTCCTCTTCTGATTCGAACTCGTCGTCGGGCGGATTCGGCACCGGCGGGTCCGACAGCTTTGGCGGCGGAGGCGGCGGAAGCGATTACTGAATTTCTCCACAACATACAAAGGCCGGGCGCGAAAGCGACCCGGCCCTTTTTATTTTCTATTCTTTTAGTACCCCCTCAGCCTATTGATCTTATCGTGCTGGCGGATCTTCTCGTGAGCCTTGGCCTCGATCTGGCGGATGCGTTCGCGCGTGACGCCGAAGACCTTGCCCACTTCCTCAAGCGTATGCGTGTAGCCGTCCAAGAGTCCGTGGCGCATTTCAAGGATCTTTCTCTCCTTCGGAGGAAGGTCACCGAGAATTTCCTTGACCTGATCCTGAATGATTCTTCGCGAGGATTCCTGATCCGGAGAAAGGATCTTGTCGTCTGCGAGGAAGTCGCCGAGCTTCGACTTACCGTCATCGCCGTCATCGCCGACCGGGGATTCGAGGGACACCGTGGACTGGTCGATCTTCTCTATCTGGTAGATCTTGTCGACGTCGAGGTTCATCTCCATGGCGATCTCTTCCGGAAGAGGTTCGCGTCCAAGGTCCTGCGTGAGGCGGCGGACGACCTGCTTGTACTTGGCAATGGTCTCGACCATGTGCACCGGCACGCGGATGGTGCGGGACTGGTCCGCAAGCGCACGGGTAATAGCCTGGCGGATCCACCAGGTGGCATATGTCGAGAACTTGTATCCCTTCGTCCAATCGAACTTGTCGACCGCCTTGAAGAGCCCGAGGTTGCCTTCCTGAATCAGGTCGAGAAGAGTGAGATCGGGCGAGCGATTCGCATATTTCTTCGCAATAGACACCACCAAGCGAAGGTTCGCCTTCGCAAGAAGATTCTTCGCCTCTTCGTCCCCTGCTTCGATACGCTTAGCGAGCTCCTTCTCCATGCCTCCGGAAATAAGCGGGTACTGGCCGATCTCCTTCAGATACATTTGAATGGAATCGTACGCCGAGTCCGACTTGCCGTAGCCGTACTTCTTGTCGGTCTCTTCACCCGGGATCTCCAAGAGTCCGCCGCCTTCGAGGATGTCGACGCCTGCCGTGTGGAGCTTCTCATACAACTCATCGAGGAAAATGATATCGTTTTCGATCGTCGGGAATTCCTTCAGAATTTCATCGAACGTAACGAAACCACGGTCCTTGCCGCGCTTGGTCAAGCGATCAAGACGAGTGTTCTGATCCTGGGCTTTCTTCGATACTTTCGCCGGCTTAACAACTTTCACCTTCGAAGGCTTTTTTGCTTTTGTGGAAGTTCGCGCTTTGAGCGGAATCTTTCCCTTTATTGAAATTGCCTTTTTCTTGGCCTGCTTCTTAGCGGGCTTATTGACCTTCTTATGCGCCTGTTTTTTGGTTTTCTTCACGATGCGTTTTTGCCTACTCCTAATTATACAACACTTTCCTCGTTTCTTCGAGTTTCTTCATCTCCTTGTGAACAGCCTGTATTTCTCCCGTCAGACGCGCCACCTCCGATTCTTCCTTTCCCGACTCCGCTCGGGCAAGCTTCGAAATGAGGCTGCCGAGCTCTTCCTCGCACTTCATGAATGCGAGCCTGTCCTCGAGTTCTTTCTTCTCCTTCGCGAGCACTGTCACTTCCGGAGACGTCTCGGGAAGCTCTTTCTGCCAGGCCTCGATGTCCTTCAGGCGCTCTTCGATCCTTTGCTTGACGGACGGCAGGGGCAGAGCTTCTTCTCTTTCCTCCTCTTTCGCTTCAGACACCGCACTCGATACCTTCACATTCTTCAGATCGTCCCAGAGCACTTCCTCGCGGATGCGGGTGTGCTTGGCGATGAGCGAAACGAAATGCGACCGCTCGATCGAACTCGCGATGAGCGCGACGAGAGGCAGGATATTCTTCTCGACGATCTTCCCGAGCTTTCTCTGATCCGGCTCCCTCTCGATGGCTCGTACAAGGAAGAACTCGATCGCCATGACGGACTTCCGAAGCACATCCTTCCAAGTTTCCGGATCATCTCTCACGAGATCGGCCGGATCCTTGCCTAGAGGCAACTTCGCCACCTTCACCTCCATGCCCAAGCTAAGGCCAAGTACCGTGCTCTTCTCGGCCGCCTTCTCTCCCGCGGCATCGGCATCGAAAGCAAGAATAATGCGCGGGCTGAGACGCTTCAAGCGTTCGAGATGCGCGCGAGTGAAAGCGGTGCCCGAGGAAGCGACGGCGTTCGGAACACCCGCCTGGTGCGAAAGAACCAGGTCCATCTGTCCTTCGACGAGGATGGCGTAATTCTTCTTGCGTATTTCGTCCTTGGCCTTGTCTAAGCCGTAGAGCACTTCGCTCTTTTGGAAGAGCACGGTGTCCGGAGAGTTAAGGTACTTCGGCCCGGCATCAGGCTCGATAGCGCGGCCGGAGAAAGCGATCACCTTCCCCGAGGCATCGCTCAGAGGGAATATGATACGGCCCCGGAAAACGTCATACGGCTCTTTCGCACTCTCTTCGGTGCGCTTCGTCAGACCAGCCTTAATGAGTTCTTCATCGTTGAAGCCTTTCGATAGAAGATGCGAACGGAGCTTCCTCCAATCATTCTCGGCGTAGCCGATGCGGAAGTGCTTGATCGACTCCTCGCTTATGCCGCGAGATTCGATATACGAATGCGCATCCGGAAAGGCCTTCAAATTTCCTTCAAAGAACTTCGTAGCCTCTTCGAGCGCTTCGTGCAGGCGGTCTTTCTCGCCGCGCGATTCGCGGGGAGCGTTCTCGAGTTCGATGCCGGCCCTGTCCGCCAGGATGTTCAACGCTCCGCGGAAGTCCGTTCCCTCCATCTCCTCGACGAAGGTGAAGACGTCTCCCTTCTTCCCGCAACCGAAGCAGTAGTAGGTCTGCCTCGACGGAGATATGTGGAAAGAAGCGGTCTTCTCGTTGTGGAAGGGACATCGGGCTTTGTAATTCGACCCGGCTTTCTCAAGCTTGATGTATCCTCCGAGAAGGTCGACGATATCTACTCGCTCTTTGACTGTGAGGGCGTCTCCTCGCATATGAGTTTCTCTTTGAAACCGCCCTTAAAGCCCGTGCCTGCCGGTATGAGGCGGCCGATGATAACGTTTTCCTTCAGACCGATGAGATCGTCTACCGCACCGCGGATAGCGGCCTGGATAAGAACTCTCGGCGTGTGCTGGAACGATGCTGCGGAAAGGAACGATGCACGGGAGAGTGAGACTTCGGAGATACCCATAATAACGGCATCGGCCTTCATTTCCTGCTTGCCGGCTGCGCGAATGGCTTCATTTGCCACTGCGCATTCAGACACTTCAAGCACGTCGCCTCTGGTGTACGCGGTATCGCCTGCATCCTTGACCTTTCTTCGTGAGAACATCTGCCTGATGATAAGCTCGATATGCTTGTGGGAAACAGCTGCGCCCTGAAGTTCGTAGAGCTTCGATACTTCATGAATGATGTATCTCTCTGTGCTTTCTCTGCCTGCGTAGCGGAACATTTCGTCGAGGTCTGCGGAACCGTCAGTGAGAATGTCTCCCTTCTTCACATCCTGTCCGACGCGAACAAGGATCGAGCGGGTCGGAGCGACCGTGTACTCGTTGTCGAGCTTCTTGCCCTTCACCTCGCCGATGGTCGGCGTCAGAACGATGAGTCTGTCATGACCGACGACCTTGATCTCGGAAACGAGTCCGTCGATATGCGCGACGATAGCTGGATTCTTCGGCTTTCTCTTCTCGAAGATCTCTTCGACGCGTGGGAGTCCCGAAGTGATGTCTCCGCCGACGGTCGCCACGCCTCCCGCGTGGAAGGTACGCATGGTGAGCTGGGTTCCCGGCTCGCCGATAGCCTGAGCAGCCACCGTTCCGACCGCTTCGCCGAGTTCGACGGGAGCGTTCGTGCCGAGGTCTGCGCCGTAACACTTCACGCAAACGCCGTGGAGCGACTTACAGGCGAGCGGAGATCTGACATGGACCTGTTCGAGATTGACGACCGTATCGAGCGTCAGCGCATCGCGCTTCGTGATGAAGTGCCCGCGCTTGAAGATGACGGCACCATCCGCGCCGAGAATGTCTGCGGCAAGGTAGCGTCCCTTGACCGACTTCGAAAGCGGGATCTCGATACCCGATGCGGACTTCTTCGAGATAACGGCTCCTTCCTTGGTACCGCAATCGTCTTCAGTGACGATCTCATCCTGTGCCACATCGAAGAGGCGGCGGGTCAGGTACCCGGCCTTGGCAGTGTTCAATGCAGTGTCGGTAAGACCCTTGCGAGAACCGTGCGTCGTAATGAAGTATTCGAGCGGAGTGAGACCTTCCTTGTAAGAAGAGATGACCGGGAACTCGAGCGAGTCGCCGGTAACATTCTGGATAATGCCCTTCATACCGGCCATCTGGTTCAAGTTACCGAAGGAGCCTCTTGCCTTGGAATAGGTCATGTCGTAGACGGAATCCTTCTCGTTAAGGGTTGCGGGAATGAGAGCCTCGACCTGAGACTTGACGTTCTGCCAGATCTCGACCGACTTCTGAATGCGCTCGTGTTCCGAAAGGAGACCGTCGTTGAACTGCTCGACGATCTTCAAGACCTTCTCGCGTCCAGTTTCGATCAGTGCGAGTTTATTCTTCGGCACCTTCACGTCGTCGTGGCCCCAGGTCACGCCGGAGAGCGTTGCGTACTTGAAACCGAAGGTCTTGATCCTGTCGATGATCGGCGGGATCTGGTCGATACCGTACTTCTCTATCATGTCGTCGACGATCTCGGCCATCTTGGTACCGGTCACTTCGATGTTGAGGAACGGATAGTCTTCAGGAAGCGTGGCATTAAAGATCAGTCTTCCGACGGAAGTCTCGAATACGGCTCCGTTGAAGGCGGCGTACTTCGGAGAATCGGTCGGCATAACCTTGATCTTGGCTCTGAAGGAGAGCGCGTCGAAGTCCGACGCCGTAATAGCGCCGTTCGGAGATGCAAAATACTTTCCTTCTCCCTTTTCTCCCACGATAAGGCGGGTCATCCAGTAGGTACCGAGCGCGATGTCGAGCATCTTGTTCGTCACGACCGGCATGCCGTCTCCCGGCTTCAGGATGTTTTTGTCTGCTGCCATGATGAGGCGGGCTTCGGCCTGGGCTTCATCAGACAATGGCACGTGCACGGCCATCTGGTCTCCGTCGAAGTCGGCATTGAAGGCGGTACAAACGAGCGGGTGAAGCTGAATGGCATTACCTTCGATGAGGATCGGCTGGAAGGCCTGGATACCGAGGCGGTGAAGAGTCGGTGCGCGGTTCAAAAGTACGTACTTGCCGCGGATGATCTCTTCAAGAATGGCCCAGACTTCAGGGATAGCGTCTTCTATAAGGCGGCGTGCGCCCGGAATGTTGAAGGCGAGTTCGCGCTTCAAAAGCTCCGAGATAACGAACGGCTTGAAGAGCTCGAGCGCCATGTGCTTCGGAAGTCCGCACTGGTGAAGCTTGAGTTCTGGACCGACGACGATCACCGAACGGCCGGAGTAGTCGACGCGCTTTCCAAGAAGGTTCTGGCGGAAGAGTCCGCGCTTGCCCTTGAGATTGTCCGAAAGAGACTTCAGAGGACGGCGCTGCATCTGATTGCCCGAGGCCGAGCCGTGACGGATCGAGTTGTCGATAAGTGCATCGACGGCTTCCTGGAGAATTCTCTTTTCATTGCGCAAGATCACATCCGGAGCGTTGATCTCCTTCAACTTTCTCAGGCGATTATTTCTGTTGATGACGCGGCGGTAGAGATCGTTGACGTCCGATGTCGCGTAACGTCCGCCGTCGAGTGGAACCATCGGGCGGATAGCCGGAGGGATGACCGGAATCCTCGTCATGAACATCCACTCGGGACGCATGGAGGCATTGACCATCCACTGCACCGTCGACATGCGCTTATTGAGGCGCGCGAGTTCGGTCGAGGGAGCCTTTTCGAGCAGAGCCTCGATCTCCTTCAAGAGCTTCTCGAGATCGACGGTTTTAAGAATATTGTAAATCGCTTCTGCACCGATGCTCGCTTCGAAGATGGTCGAATACTTCATGCCGAACTTGTGATACTCGACTTCGTCGAGCACGCGGCCTGGGATGAGCGATTCGATCTCGCGCTTCGTTGAGAGCGCTGCTTCCTTGAGAGCTTCCTTAGACTTTTCATCCTGAAGACCCTTCACCTTCGCCTTGAACTCGCTGTCGAGATCGCGAAGAACGCGGGCCTTTTCCGGCTCGCTTACCGATGTGACGATGTAGCCTGCGAAGTAGATGACCTTTTCAAGATCCGCCACGGGAATGCCCATGATAAGCGAGATCCTCGAAGGAACGTTCTTCAAGAACCAGATATGCGCGACCGGAGACGCGAGTTCGATGTGGCCCATGCGCTCGCGGCGAACGATAGCGCGCGTGATTTCCACTCCGCACTTCTCGCAGATGATGCCCTTGTAGCGAATGCCGCGATACTTGCCGCAGTAGCACTCGAAGTCCTTGTCCGGTCCGAAGATCTTCTCGTCGAAGAGGCCGTTTCTTTCGGAACGCTGGGTTCGGTAGTTGATGGTTTCGGGCTTCGTCACTTCGCCGTACGACCATTCCTTGATGCGCTCCGGGCTCGCAAGCCTGAGCTCGATCCTGTCGAAATTCTGGGTATCGATTGTTTTCTTTATTGTAGGCATGGCGGTTACTTTTGGTCGTTATGAGGAAGATCCTTCAGGCGAGTATCTCCCGCCTTAAGATCCACATCGAGCGCGAGGCCACGAAGGTTGTTAAGAAGCACATTGAACGATGCCGGCGTGCCCGGGATGCCGATCTTTTCGCCCTTCACGATCGAGTCGAAGGCTGCGGAACGGCCTTGGATGTCGTCAGACTTGATGGTGAGCATTTCGCGAAGCGTATGGGCAGCACCGTGTCCGAGGAGCGCCCACACTTCCATTTCTCCGAAGCGCTGGCCTCCGTTCTGAGCCTTACCGCCGAGAGGCTGCTGGGTGATGAGAGAGTACGGACCGATCGAGCGCATATGGATCTTGTCCTCGACCATGTGGTGGAGCTTCAAGATATACATGTATCCGACGGCGATATCCTGATCGAAGGCGACGCCCGTACGTCCATCGAAGAGCTTCATCTTGCCGCTCTTATTGAAGCCGGCCTTGACGAGTTCTCCTTCGATTTCTTCTTCGGTTGCACCGGCAAACGGAGGAACAATGGCCTGATAGTTAAGGGTGTTCGCTGCGAGTCCGAGGTGGAGTTCAAGGATCTGTCCGAGGTTCATGCGCGACGGCACGCCGAGCGGAGTGAGGATGATGTCGATCGGAGTACCGTCTGCCATGTACGGCATATCTTCGACCGGAAGGATCTTCGAGATCACGCCCTTGTTGCCGTGGCGTCCTGCGAGCTTATCTCCGACCGAGACGTTCCTGAGCTGTGCGACCTGGATGTGAATCTGCTTGATGATGCCTGAGTCGAGCTTGTCGCCCTTCTCGCGGGAGAAGACCTGAACGCTGATGATGCGTCCGCGCTTGCCTCCTTCCATTCTCTTCGAGGTGTCCTTGACGTCGCGGGCCTTTTCGCCGAAGAGAGATCTGAGAAGACGCTCTTCAGGAGTAAGCTGTGATTCGCCCTTCGGAGTGATCTTTCCGACAAGAATGTCTCCCGGACGCACTTCGGCGCCGACGCGGATAACGCCGTCTTCAGCAAGATTCTTCAGCTTGCCTTCGCCGACGTTCGGGATGTCGCAAGTCGTCACTTCGGGACCAAGCTTGGTATCGCGAACGTTCACTATGAAGTCCTCGATGTGGACCGAGGTGAACTTCGACTCCTTGACGAGTCTTTCGGAGAGAATAATGGCGTCTTCGTAATTCGCACCGGACCACGACATGAAGGCCACGAGAATGTTCTGACCGAGAGCCATCTGGCCGTGCTCCGAAGACGAGGTGTCTGCGAGCACGTCGCCCTTCTTGACCTTCTGGCCGAGCTCGACCGACGGGCGCTGGTGGAAGGCGGTGAAGCCGTTCGTCATCGAGAAGGTCACGAGTCGCTGCTCGTGTTCCTTGCCCTTGTCGTCCTTCACGGAGACCTTCGAGCCGTCTATGTAAGAAACAATACCGGAAACGGGAGCGAGCACGAGGCGGCCCGTATCGCGGACAGCCTTCTCTTCGATACCCGTGGCGACGAGCGGCGCTTCAGGAATGATGCACGGCGTTGCCTGCTTCTGCATGTTCGACCCCATCAATGCTCTGTTTGCATCGTCGTGGTTCAAGAACGGGATCATGGACGTGGCAATGGAGAAGGCCTGGTTCGTGGCGACGTCGATGTAATGCACGTCCGCGCGCTTCACCGTATGAGGTTCGCCCTTGTGGCGAACGTCGACGATTTCCGGAACGAGAACGTCGTCCTGCACTTCGATAGCGGCGTGAGCGATGTTCCACTGCTCTTCTTCGAGTGCGTTGAGGTATTTGATCTCCTTCGTCACCTTGCCGTCCTTCACCACTGCGTACGGCGTTTCGATCATGCCGAAATCGTTGACGCGAGCGTAGGAAGACAGGCGGAGGATAAGTCCGATGTTCGGACCTTCAGGGGTATGGATCGGGCAGAGGCGGCCGTAGTGCGAAGGGTGCACGTCGCGGACTTCGTAGCCTGCACGAGCGCGGTTCAAGCCTCCCGGACCGAGTGCGGAAAGCGTACGGAGGTGTTCGACTTCCGTCAGAGCATTCTCCTGCTGCATGAATTGCGAGAGCTGGTTTGTCGTGAAGAATTCCTTCATGCGGGCCTGGAGGGGCTTCGGAGAAATGAACTGCACCGGAAGAGTGACATCGGTGTCGATGGTCGACATCCTGTTCTGAATGTTTCTCTTGATCTGGGCCATACCGACGCGGATCTTCTGCTGGAAGAGTTCACCGACATAACGGACGCGGCGCGAGCCGAGGTGGTCGATGTCGTCGCCTTCGGAACCCGGAGTCGAGTTCAAATGAGCGACGTGGTTGATGATGATGACGAGGTCTTCGATCGAGAGCGTGCGCTTCTCGGTCTCTTTGCCCGTGGTCTTCAGGTTGAAGCGGTTGTTGAAACGGAAACGGCCGACGCGGGAGAGGTCGTAGCGCTCGGTGTCGAAGATCGAACGGACGAATTCCTTGGCATTGTCCGCTGCAGCGAGGTCGCCGTCGCGAAGCCTCTTGTGGATCTCGATAGCGGCTTCGTCCTGCGAAGTCGTGTGGTCCTTGACCAGGGTCTTTTTAATGAATTCAACGGTCTCAGGGTGTCCGGCGAAGAGCTTTTCGACGGCTTCGTTTGAAGCTGCACCGAAGGCCCTGAAGAGTGTGGTAACCGGAAACTTACGCTTCCTGTCGATACGCACATATATAGTATTGTCTGCATCGGTCTCGAACTCGATCCAGGCGCCGCGGGAAGGGATAACCTTGGCGCCAAAGGTCTTCTTGCCCCTGACTTCAGCCGAGGTAAAGAACACGCCGAAGGAGCGTGCAAGCTGAGGTACGATAACGCGCTCGATACCCGAGATGACGAAGGTACCGTGGCTCGTCATGAGAGGAAGATCTGCCATGAAGAGCTCCTGTTCCTTTTCCGTTTTCTGAATGAGGTTCTTCAAACGAACGCGAACCTTGAGGGGTGCTTCATAGGAGAGCTTCTTTTCCTTGGCCGTATATTCGTCGAACTTCGGCTCGGCGAGCTCGAATCCGACGAAGTCGAGCTGGAACTTCCTCTCGGAGAAGTCCTTGATGGATGAAAATTCCTGGAATACTTCCCTCAAGCCTTGTTCGATAAGCCATTTGAAGCTATCGACCTGGGCGACCACGAGATCCGGCATCTCGGTCAGTGGTTCCCTGAAGCGTCCGAAGAATTTCTTCTCGCGCTTCTGTCCTTTCTTCGAGGTTTTGGTGTGTGTATCCATTTTTAAGACAGAAAATTCCAAACGCGGTGCGATCCGCGCTTGGGTGGGTAAATGTAAATGTTATTGGAGGGAAATGGTAGTCAAATCGCCTTGGCTATCCTCTCCTCTTCGTGTTAGCGGCCGAGACTCAATCGTCGAAGTGGATTATTAGTGTAACCCGCCCCCAAGTCCCCTGTCAAGGACTTATCCACAGTTTTCCTCTATACATCCGGAAATCACTCGTTCTCAGCTATCCCCAGGCCCAATCCTTGCAATTTCAGACCGTTTTGAAAGTAATCTCTCTTTCCCCGACGACCCTTCCAAGGCCTTTCCTTGGAGAATCGGCTCTAATTTAAGCCTTATGTAATATAAGTATTTTGGAAGTGGTTGTTCCAAGGCATTGCCTTGGAAAAGTTAGCCATATTTTACTTATGCTTTTTCTGGATTTCCTTACGCCACTCTTCAATTTTCTTATGGTCGCCTGAAAGGAGTATCTTCGGAACGCGGTACTTCCTGCCTTTGTAGAGAAGAACTTCCGGACGTGTATAGACATCCGGCGATGCGGTGCGGGATTCTTCGAGCGAGCTGAAGTTGCCCAAGATCCCTTCGACCTGGCGCGAGATGACGTCGATAAGCAGCATGGCCGGCAATTCCCCGCCCGTGAGAACGAAAGGGCCGATCGAGATGTCTTCCATTTTGAAGATCTTCTTAACGCGCGCATCGATGCCTTCATAGCGGCCAGAGACAATAATAATGTCCTTGAACTTCTTGGCAGTCGACTTTGCATACTCATTGGTGAATTGCTTGCCCGACGGGGAAAGAAAGATGATCTTCGGTTTGATATTCGATTTCTTGCTTCTAGAACACTTTTTCAGCGCCGCATCAATAGCCTTGGCCACTGGCTCTGCCTGAATGACCATGCCCGGGCCGCCGGCGTAGGGCGGTCTGTCGATGCGCTTGTAGGAATTGTCCGCATAGTCGCGCGGGTTGTAGAAGCTCACCTTGAGCTTCTTGTCCTCGATTGCACGTTTAAGGATCGACTCGCCGAGATAGGAGTCAAATGCGCCTGGGAATAAGGTGATGATATGGAAATGCATGGCACTACAATGCCATATTTAATCTCGTTAGTCGAGATTCAGATCCTCCATCGCCTCATCCACGGTCTTTGAGGCATAGGACTCCTTGCGGGGTG
>JAQBRN010000019.1 GCA_028286465.1 Parcubacteria group bacterium
TCTCGCCAGCATGATCCTTGATGAGGAGCATTCGAGGAGCTATCGCACTCGTAGCAGGCCCTATATCTCATATAAAACATTCATCGAATTCTTCGCCAAGGCATCGGGCAAGGAACTTATCATCGGCGATACGGTGCTTTCCATCGAGACGCTCTGGAAACAAAGCCAAGGAGCCTTCGCGGAGCTCGTACCGCTCAAATGGCGCGTGACCGAAGCCGCAGAGGCGACTATCGTCGACATGAAGCGCCTGAAGGACGAATCGGGCAGATTCGAAATCTTTTCACCCGAATTGAAGGCGCTCGTTGCCACCGCTCTCAAGGAGGAGAAGCAGATATTCCTTTTCGGAGCCCGCAAGGGCCTTTCCTCGACGACGGTCTGCGGCGACTGCGGCGATCTTCTGGCCTGCAAGAATTGCGGCGCCCCGCTCGTACTGCATAAGAAAAGCGCGGAAGAAAATATCTACATCTGCCATGCGTGCGGCGCACAAAGGAGTCCGGAGACCCGCTGCGACAATTGTTCGTCATGGAAGCTCGTTCCTCTGGGCATCGGCATCGACCGCATCGCGGACGAAGCTCGCAAGCTCTGGCCACGGGCGCATATCTACATCTTCGACAAGGATCATGTCGAAACCGCTCGGGCGGCGCGCATTCTTGCGAAGCAGATAGCCGACGACAGGCAGGTGATCGTCATCGGGACGGAGCTCTATCCTCTCTATATGGAATCGGTTCCCTATGCCGGCATTGTTTCCTTGGACGCGTTCTTCGCCATTCCCGACTTCGGCGTTCATGAGCGGGTCTTCTCCCTCGTATCGAAGATCCGGGAGATGACCGAACGGGAAATGCTCATTCAGACAAGAAACATCGGCCGGGATATCATCACGCAGGCAGCCAGGGGTAATATTCTCGATTTTTATAAGACGGAAATTTCGGACAGGCAATCCTTTCGTTATCCCCCGTTCTCTATTTTCATCAAGATACTTTCCGAAACGCGCGAAGCGGAGCTCGGCAAGAAAGCGGCCGCCCTGAAAGCGCTCTTCGAAGAATGGAATCCCGAGTTCTTGAAAAGGAGAGGGAGTACCGCCGGCATGTTCGTCTTGTCGATGATCATGCGCATGCCGAGGGTCGCCTGGCCGGAGAAGGAGCTCGTACGCAAGCTGACTTTGCTAACGCCCGACTTTTTGATTACAGTAGATCCTGAAAGCATCCTTTAGAGGCCCTAATGAAAACCACCATATTACAGAAGGACGAACCGGTGCTCAGAAAGACGGCCGAGGCAGTCAAGGAAGCCGAATTCGGCACTAAGGAGCTTTTGCATACTATAGAGAAGATGCGCACCGCGCTTCATAGCGAGGACGACGGGGTGGCTATTGCCGCACCGCAAATCGGCATTTCGAAACGGATCTTTTTGGTCAGCGGAAGAACGCTCGGCACGCTCAAGAGTGGCAAAGGTTATGAGGAATTTGAAGAGGAAGACGCTCTTCCCGACTTGATTTTCATCAATCCGGAGATTCAAAAACTTTCAAGGAAGAAGATGCTTGTCGAAGAGGGATGCCTCTCCGTTCGCTGGCTCTACGGCAAGGTTTCCCGTGCGGAAAAGGCGCGGGTACGGGCGAGGGATAAGAATGGCAAGACCTTCACGGTCGACAGCTCCGGTCTCCTGGCTCAGATCTTCCAGCACGAAACAGACCATTTGAACGGCATTCTTTTCATAGACAAAGCCACGGACCTCGAGGACCTTCCTCCGAAAACATATGCCAAGCAAAAAGATTAAATTCGTATTTTTCGGAAGCGACGACGTGGCCGCTTATATCCTTGATCCATTGCGAGAAAAAGGATTCGTGCCGAACCTGATCGTCGACTCGGCCCGAGCACCGCTTGATATCGATGCGTTGAAGGCGATAGGGGCCGACGTATTCATCGTCGCATCCTTCGGCAAAATACTGCCCCAAGACATAATCGATATGCCGAAGTACGGCACGCTCAATATCCATCCGTCGCTCTTGCCGAAGCTCCGCGGCACATCGCCCATACGAACCGCCATCATACAAGAAGACGAGACGGGCGTTACGATCATAAAAATGGACGAACAAATGGATCACGGCCCGATCCTCGCTACGAAGAAAGTTTCTTTCGAAACCTGGCCCGACAAGCATTCCATCGTCGAGAAGAAATTATGGAGCGAAGGCGGACGCATGCTTGCCGACATACTGCCGGACTGGATAGAGGGCAAGGTGACCACTCATCCCCAAAGCGATAGCGAAGCGACCTTCACCAAGCTCATCAAGAAAAGCGATGCGGATATAACGAATGATCCTCCGGAACTTGCCTATCGCAAGGTCCTGGCTTATGAAGGCTGGCCGCGTGCGCGCAGAGGCGATCTCATCATCACAGAAGCGCATGTAGAAAACGGAGAGTTGATCCTCGATAAGGTCATTCCTCCGGGCAAACGAGAGATGGACTACAAGGATTATCTGCGCGGACGCCCCGTTCGTTGAGGAAAACCGTCTTACTTTCTCCTGAAACGGCTGCCGATGCCGAGAATGGCATTCTTGAATGCGCGCTGCCCTTTGCGTAAGAGTCGACGATG
This sequence comes from Parcubacteria group bacterium, assembly GCA_028286465.1. Classification (GTDB taxonomy): domain Bacteria; phylum Patescibacteriota; class Minisyncoccia; order Phycocordibacterales; family Zambryskibacteraceae; genus JAIFWN01. Next base: position 2,587 of record JAQBRN010000019.1, read on the forward strand.
TCTCCCCTTTTCGGATTGGAGCTCGTGAGCCGTTTCCGCTTCGGCCATGTCTATCGCTGCATAAAGATCCTCCGCTTCGCTCGCGGCATACACATCGAATCCGGATCCGGTAATGTGGATCTCGGCTTTGAAAATGAACCCTTCCTTGTGGTGTCTTGTCGTACGGGCCACTTCGACACGTGCAAGATATGACCCTTCGGGCTTGTTGATATATTTTTCGAGCGCGTTTACCTTCTTCTCTGCATAATTCGTAATGGCCTCCGTCAATTCGATCCCGGTCGCTTTAAGATTGATCTTCATATGTTCATTGTATCAAAAATGAAAACCCCCTTATACACAGGCACAAAACCGGCCGAAGCCGGGTGTGTTTATGCTTGATCTACCGCCTCACGCTTCTTTCTCTCTTCCTCTGCGGCAATAGCCGCCTTGTCTTCCGCGAGCTTGGCTTCCGCCTCCTTCTTTTCCTTGTCGGCTGCGGCTACCTGATCTTCGTCGGAACGTACATCGTCTTGATCTGCCATGATGGTGATTATATTAGTAAACCTCTCCCGCATAGGTAGAGACGAGCGCCTGGTCGAGTTCTTTCTTCGTGATTCGCTTGATTCGCTTCTTCGTTAAGGGATCCCTAACGTATCTGAGGAAGATCTTATAGGCATCGTAATCGAAGCGCGGATAATGCTCGATGACAACCGTGTTGTCGGGCTCGGTCCTGACATCGGCGATCAAGCACCAATTATCGAGCACGAAGGAATGCTTGGTTTCTTCGTCGACCTTCTCCTCGATGAGGATCGGGCCTCCGAATGGCCACGATCTGATCCGGCGAGCTTTGAAAACGGCATTGAAGGCCTTCGCATAGGCATCCTTTTCGGCCTTATTCACGCAGGCGCCGCTGCATACGCCGAGTTGGTGCGAGAAGCATGCTCCCTTGCCCTTTTCCGCACCAAGCAATCTCGGACAAAGTCCGCGTTCATGCGTGGCATCCCTCAAGAAGGCTTTGGCCTGGCTCTCGCTTCTAAAAATTCCTAGTATGCTTTTCTGATCCTTTTCGCTCACGGTTTTCGCCCGCCCAAGCTCCACTTCTGGGTATAGTCCTCCGGATTTTAATTTCGCCACCACAAGATCGGTGCGCTTTCTTAATTGGCGGTTATAGAGCGGCATCCAATCCTTGACCAATTCCGATTCCAAAAGCAACGCACCGAGTTCCCCGGCCGTCTCCCGCGCCTCGACGCGGACTGTCTGCTGGCAGAGATTCATTTCCTTCTGGCTCGCATGATCGTTCGAAAAATGAGACAGCACTCTGTAACGGATATTCTTCGATTTGCCCACATACAAGACCTCGTTCTCCGGACCATAAAATATGTATACACCCGGGCCTTCGGAAAGCGCTCTGACGCTTTTCTCGTTCAAAAATTGCGGCAGCGTGCTCTCCTTGAGAAGTTCACGGACATGGAGCTCTAGTTCTTCTTCCCTGCCGTCGTTCCTCACTTTCTCTATGAAATTCCAGAGCACTTCCGCATCGGCAAATGCCCGGTGCCTGTCAGTGCATAGAAGACCATGTCTCTCGATCAACGAGGACAGATCGTGCCTCTTTTCTTCCGGGAAAAGCTTTCGCGACAGCCGTACCGTGCACAGGCATTTCGCATTGAATGCAATGCCCGAACGCTTGAGCTCGTTCTTCACGAACCCGTAGTCGAAGCGGGCATTGTGCGCGACGAAGATGGCGCCTTCGAGCATCCCTTCGATCTCGCTTCGTACATCTTCGAATGTCGGAGCGGTAAGAAGCTCTTCCGGATCGATGCCGGTCATGCTTGTAATGAACGGTGAAAGATGCTTTTCCGGATTGATGAGGCTCGAAAACGTCTTCACCACCTTCCCGCCTTCGATACGCAGAATACCGATCTCGATCACGCGATCATGGATCGGACTCGCTCCGGTGGTCTCGACATCGACTATGGCAAAAACTTTTTCCTTAAAGAGCGGCATACGTAGAAGTATACCGCTTTTCTCGAGCGTTGTCGAGTAATATACGGCTCTATCTAGCCCTATTCCTGCTCTTTGTACACCAGGGTGGAAATATCACCGATCACCTTCTGAAGTTCCGCGAAATTCTGCCCTTTCGTCATGACGCACAGGAAGTATGGATGACCGGGTACGTATACGATACCGCAATCGTGAAGCTCACGATACGCCGGCGTGCCGTTCGAATTCAAGACCGTATGTTCGCCGAATTTATGTGAGACCTGGGTGGTGCCGGTACCTTGTACGAGGCCCTGATCGAAGGAGGTATAGGAAAGAAGTTCGAGCGCCTGTTCGGAATACTCGCGGGAAAGGTAGGTCGAGCTGTAGAGCGTTCTGAAGATGCGCGAGTACATTTCGGCCGACATGAAGTCGTCCGCCGGCGTGTTCGGATCCGGAAGCTCGAGTTCCTTGTATACGCTTAAGATAGCATCGGGATGGGCATCGTTCAGGATCTTCATTGCCTGATTATCAGATTCGATGATCATTTGAAGCATGATGTCCCGGATACTGTACGAACCCGCGACCATCGGATGCTCCGGCTTATAAAACTGTCCCGGGTCATCGACGGGAACATATTCCATCTTCTCGTTCAGGAAATCGGGATTGGCTTCGGCCATCTTGAGATAGGCAAGAAGCGTGATGACCTTGAGCATGCTTGCAGGCGAGTAGAGTTCTGTTTCATTCGTGCCCGTCCATTTACCCGTATTGATATCGCGAAAGTAGACCGAGATCTTGTCGGCGGCGCCGGACGCCGTTTCCTTCGAGACAAGATCGGTGATCTCTTTGTCGAGAGGAGCGTATTCATTGAAAACGACTCCCGAATTATCGACAAGTAGGATCGGGTTGATGAAGCGGTATGCGTTGGAGTTCTCTCGGATAACGTTCACGCTTGGTGTAGAATTCTCCGCCTTCGCCACGTGCCGGTTGCCAAGATACCATCCTGCGACTATACCGATGACAATGAGCCCAAAAGCTCTCCACAAGCCCTTATTGCCGATGACATGGTCGAAGCGTGCGCTTTTCCTCATAGCCCCTATTATAACAAAGTGTGGATAAGTCTACAGCTAATTATGCGATTGTTCTGTACACTTAGGAATAGGTTATTAATTTACGATATATAAATGAAAAAGGTTCTCTTTGGCATAGTAGCAATAGTGATCGTCGCAGCCGGTACGAATTACGCAATTCAGGTCGCTGCAAGAAGCAGTGCGGATGATGCGTCATACGCGAACGCCGCGACCGCAGCAAACGATCTCCGCATCCAGCAACGTGATATCCGTGTCCAGTCCCAGAAGGCACGCGCACTTCGCGTCGACACCTCGGCCACGAAGAAGCCGACCCCGGCTCCCGCAGCTACAACGACAATCAAGCACTAAGACTTCGGTTCTCCGCTAAAACCGCCCGGCACTATGCCGGGCGGTTTTGTGTAGTAAAGAGCTTTAGAAATCAGTCGAAGATCGTTACGAGATATTTGTCGATCTCCCGCTGATCGAGATCGTAGAATCGGCGGTTCTCGTTATGAAGCATGAGGGCAAGCGCCGTGCCGACGAAGCGCCAGTGCCACGGCTCGAAGGTGTAATATGTATTGCCTTCGGGGTACGAAAGGATGAAGCCGTACCGATAGGCATTATTCACGAGCCACTGATATTCCGGAGCCTTTGAAAACCCGGAGAAGGTGTCGCCCACTTTCGGCGTCGTGAAATCGACCGCGGTGCCGAGCTGGTGCTCGGAATACCCCTGATCGGCAGAGAAGGAGTTCGCCGTACCTGCGCCGTATGTGACCTTGTAGCTCGATTTCAGGCTCGATTGGGTGCCGAAGGAGCGGTAAGCGGAAATGACTAGAAGATTCAAGCCGGTTGAATTGGCTGCATCGATAAGGCTTTCAAGGTGGGGCTTCACTTTGGTGTGGATCTCAAGCACCTTGCCCTTCGTATAGACATACTTCTGATCTATTTCGGAAAGTCCCGAAGGAATATAGTTCTCATTCAGGAAGTAGACCTTCGAATACTTCTTCAGAAGCTCCTGATCCGTTTCGGAAAGCTTCTTCAGCGTGCCGACGGTACCGGTGAGATCGCTCACTTGTGCCCCGAACGAAGTCAGGGTGTCTTCCGCCGACTGAAGCTGTCCTTCGAGAACAACGTTCCTGTTCTCTAATTCCGCAAGGCTTGTGGAGGCGGCTTTCATGTTCTCTCCAAGAAGCAAGTTTTCCTGCCTGAGATGCCTGTGGTCGTATATGCCGTACCCGACGATAGCGATAAGCACGAGCGCACCGAGAGAGAAAAGGAGTTTGCTTTTCATCGATTGGCCATTTTGAAACCGATGTAGATTCCTATGATGGCTCCGACGGAACCGAGAAAGATCGAGGAGAAGGAGATGGGGCCTGCGCCCCAGAGCTCGGGAATGAAGCCTCCGATCGACGAGCCGAGCGCCGCGCCGATCCAGGTAGACGTTTTCGTATTCATGGATTCATTATATAGGAAGAATAGATAGAACTACGACCGCCGGCATGGCTATTGACAATAGCATTTTTAGAATTATAATATTTCGAGAATCATCACTTCTTTGAAGGATGCATATGCCGACAGGACAGACAGTTCTTGTCCGCTGCAAGAAATGCCAAGGCCATGGCCATTGGATCTTTGCGGACGGAAGTATGAGCGAGGAATTCCACTCTCTCGCCCAAGGAGCACTCCATTTCATGAGAGCGGTGGCGGAAAAGAAGGCCTCTTCCGAGGAAATTCCGAGTGCCCTTCGCCGTTTGGAGACGATCACTTTCATTTCCATTCCGAAGGTCGTTGTCGTCAAAGTGGAGCGGAATGAGCCCTCGTTCCCGATGCCGAGCATCAAGTCCGGCGCCAATCTCAACTGACCCCCCCGGACATTTCGTCCGGGATTTTACTACCGAATTTTTATCATATTCGATCTATTGACATAATCTACTAATCATGCTATTTTCTTAAAAGAGTTTTGCTGTTCCCTTACAACCACGGAGACACCGCGCATGAAGAAGAAAGAGCTCTGGACGAAACTTCGGAACTACCATTTCGACCACATCGTTCCCTCACATCTGTGGGATCACGTAGTCCAAACCTTCGGCGGGACCGACGCCTCCACAAGAGCATTCGCCGACAAGATCGCCCGGAAAACCGGGTGGTCAATCAGCTTCGTCCTTCGAGCGATCGAGGAGTACAAGAAGTTTGTCTACCTCGGAGTCACCAGCAGGTACAGCGTGACACCATCGAAGGGCGTCGACGTGATCTGGCACGAGCACATCCTCTTCAGCAAGGCGTATCGCCAATTCTGCGAAGAAATACTCGGGCAGGATTTCGATCATGCTCCAGAGCTTGTCCCGACGCCGGATCAGACCGGAATCTTCAGCGCTCAATTCGTCCATACCCTCGATCTGTACAAGGCCGAGTTCAACATGGAGCCGCCCGCTGACATTTGGGGCACGTCGAAATTCGACCGCTCCAAGGTAAAAGAGGGTGACTTCGAGCCGAAAAAGAAAAAGGACTTAGAATCAGTTGTATATGCCGATGACGAGATTCCGCTCTTCATGCAGTTCGGCGGAGCCGATGGAGGCACGGCGCATACCCATGCTGAATTCGGCGGAGGCGGAGGTTTCGGCGGAGGCGGCTCAAGTGGCACCATCGAGAGTCATCCCGCCACGCACGTGCCTGCCGATTCGACTTCTCACGGCGGACATTCCAATGGCGGAGGTCACGCGGGAGATGGGGGTGGCCACGGTGCCGGGAGCGATGGGGCTGGCGACGGAGGTGGCGGAGGATGCTCTGGTGGTTGTAGCGGAGGATGCGGCGGCGGTTGCGGTAGCTAGGCCGTCATCAGTTCAATATGCTCTGGACTATTGTCCGGAGCATTTTTATTTTGTTGTCTTCAAAATATCGAAAAACTTTTCATCAGCAATAGCAGTTACGCTGAATGTCAGATGTATGTCAAGATTTTCTTTAATTTTTCGAGACATCGATTCGTCGAAAATTCTAAGAATGAGACGGAGCTTGGGATCGAAGGAACGGGCATTAAGCCCGATTTCGAGATTAGTGTAATCGTTACCAATAGCAGATATGACAGCCTTGGCGCGCATCACTCCTGCGTCTTGCAATACCCTGAGTCTCCGGGCATTTCCTATGTATACACTCGCGCCTCGCTGTCTGAAATAATCGATATCCGGAGAATTCTCATCCATCTCAATAATGACGATTTTCTCGCCGCGATGTAGAAGTTCTTCCGCAATGAAATAACCAAGCCTCCCGAGTCCGCAAAGAATGACATGATCTTTATAAGAGTATCTTTTTCTTCCGAGAGAAAGCTGGACTCGCTTTTTTATAATGCTATCAACCGTAAGCGAAAAGATCATCCATATGAAAAAAGTGGAACCCAAGATCAAACCTATCCCCACCACTTTAGTTAAAGCTACTGAATTCAAAAGAGAAATATCTCCATAGCCAACTGTCGCAATAGTTACTACAACGAAGTAGAAAGCATTGAGCCAGGATAGATGCTCGAAAATATGAAAATATGCTGCAGTGCCTAAAATAAGCGCACAAAAAAGAATGATGAGCGCAGAAAGCAAACCATCTGGGTGCCAATTACTCGATTCCTCTGCGCGTTTGGCTGGCGCATAACGCAGAAAGTGTTTTATGGGCGTTGACAATGCTTCGACGAATATCGGAGCGGCGATCTTTGCGGGATTAAGAACCTGTATATTGGGATGTGCAGCCTGGAGGTGCGGAGCGATATTTTCGTTAAAAAGAGAGGCGGTTATATGGATATCCTGATTGAGGGAGATAAGAGCGATAATGAGCTCGAGATTGAATTCGTCTTGATCGTCGACAATATAGGTCATTGAAAGGTTCGTGAGATCCACATCCTTAAGAACATTTGCAATAGTTCCTAAGGCAGAATCCTCGTTTTCTTCCAATTTAAATATATTCGCCGCAAGATGAATGATCGTGTATCCGTGATCATTCAGAAGCTTTTTTAACCTATATGCCAAGTGTCCTGTACCGATGACAAGAACGGGGCTTTTATTCATACAGTTAAGTATGACAGAACAATCGAGAAACTTACAACCTCCTATACAAAGCTTTGAAAATCGACTTTTGAAAGTCGGCGAGAGATGCGTTCTTTATGCTTATGACCTGCTTTTTCTTAAGATCGATGAACGTCAGTGTATCTCCGTATATAAGTTCGATCATATCCTGGTCAAAGGCTCCCGCGTGAGCAGGCATGAACTTGATGAAGCGTTCGAGCCTCGGGCGTTTCCTGCCATCCGCATAGGTATTGCTGATGACCTCTCGTTCCAAGCGTTTCTTATCCCTCTTCAGGCGGTAGTCCTGCGAAAGGTATCTGTTCACTTCATCGAGATCCTTCTCGGATGTAATGCGGTAGAAGGTCTCTCCCCGCTTGCTCAGGGCGATGACGTCGTCGAAGGCCTTGCGGATGCCTGCATTACCCGACAAGTAGCTGACCCCGAAATCTTCGTTCGCCAGTCGATGAGAGCCCGCATCGTCGAAGAGAGCGTCGACCTTTTTCGTCGCAACCTTGAAAAGCTCCTTCACCCGAGACTCACTTTCGGCCTTATACGCATTGCGCTTACCAAGCGCGACTTTCCGAACGAGCTTCGCACCTACTAGTTCTTCCAAGGCTCTGTAGACGCTCGTCCTAAAAAGGCCCGTATGCGACGCGATATGAGTAATGAGAAGGGGGTCGGAAGCTTCGAGGGCACTGTATACCCGAAAAGCATTCTCCGTGAGCCCGATGCGCTTGAATGTATCCTGCTTGTTCATATGTACTTCTGATAGTACGCTTCTAGCGCCTCGCTGGCAACTCCCTGCCGGTATGCTAGTATCACCACAGAAACAGCCCTTTGTCACGGAGGTACGTATGGACGGACTCGATTGTCCCTTTGTCATCGTCTCGTCGCCCGATATGGCCACCCTTGCAGACTCGGTAGTGGAATTGCTTCAGGAAAGGGGGCTGGAAATCCCCCATTATGAGGTGGAGTATACGGCTTTCGCCAATGGCGAGATCGAGCCTTACATTCCCCACACTATCAGACGGCAGCATGTCTTCTTCATGCACTCATTCTCACCGAACGAGCCGCATGCGGATATCATGAAGATGCTCATGGTGAATGATGCCATGATGCGGGCCAATGTCGGCGGGATCACCGTGGTCGCGCCATACCTGCCCTACCTGCGGCAGGACCGCAAGGCCAAGCCGCGCGTGCCCATCACTGCCAAGCTTTTCGCTGACCTTCTGACGCAGAACAAGCGGGTCGAGGGCCTCATTACCATAGACCTTCACACGGAAGCGGAAGAAGGATTTTATCCGATTCCCGTCGACCATCTTCCAAGCAGATCGCTGTTCGCGAAGCATATTCGTAACAACATCCTTAGGGGAAATCTCGATAACGTCCTCGTGGTCGCACCGGATACCGGCAGTGCAAAGCGCAACCGCAAGTTTGCGGTAAAGCTTAATAATGCGCTTATGGCGATCTTCGACAAGGATCGGCCCGGCAAGAACAAGACGAAAATCATGGGCAAAACGGGAGCAAGTATTCAAGGGGTCGACGCCGTCATCTACGATGACATCGCCGACACTGCCGGTACCGCCTGCGATACCGCAGATGCACTGATGAGTGAGGGCGCGAAAAGCGTTACCATCGCCGCGACTCACGGACTTCTGAACGGCAGCGCCATCGAGCGGCTGTCGAAATCGGGTCACCGCGTCGTTGTCAGTGATTCCATCCCGAGAAATACCGAACTGGCCAAGGAGCACTCCTGGCTTTCGGTCGTCTCGACGGCACCACTCATCGCGAATGCCATCTACCAGAACACCCTCGTCGGCGGAAGCATCAGCCGGCTCACCGAATAGGAGAACCAATGGACTTCAAGACCCTCATCTCGGACATTCCGGACTTTCCCAAGCCCGGGATCATCTTCCGGGATATCAGTCCGATCCTTGCGGATCCAGAAGCAGCGGAAGAGCTCATCAATGCCTTCCTCGATAAGTGGGAGGGTAAGATCGACGCTATCGTGGCGATCGACGCCCGGGGATTCGTTCTCGGAGGCGCGCTCTTCCGCGATCTCTCCGTGCCGCTCGTCCTTGTGCGCAAGAAGGGCAAGCTGCCCGGCGCCTGCACCGAATGCGCGTACGATCTCGAGTATGGATCATCCGTCCTCGAAATGCAGAAGGGTTCGCTCAAACCGGGTGCACGCGTGCTCATCGTCGACGATCTCTTGGCAACGGGAGGCACGGCAGAGGCTGCCTGTAAGCTCGTCCTGATGCAGGGAGCAGTCGTCGCAGGATGCGCTTTCGTCATCGAGCTCGCAGGGCTCGGCGGACGCGAGAAGCTCGCCGGATACGAAGTTCAGTCGCTCGTGACGTATGAGTGAACGGATCATCTACACGGCAGACGCCATCGCACTCTATAAGGCAACAAGCAGTCTGGTCCTTGTCGAGCGGCTCTCATCCGTACCCGGTTTCAGTCTGCCCGGAGGCAAGCAAGACCCGGGCGAAAGCCTATCGGAAACCGTTGTCCGCGAAATGGATGAGGAGACGGATCTCTCATTCGTGCCTGAAGGAGTCTTCGGTACGTATGCGGAAGCCGGCCGCGATCCCCGCGGAAATTACGTGACAACGGTCTTCTTCGGCTATGCGAACGGCGTCCCTCATGACGAACCCGGCAAGACGAAAGTGCACATCGTTCCTTTAAGCGATCTTCTGTATCTCATTCCGAAATTTGTTTTCGATCACGGAAAGATCGTGACGGAGTATCTGAAATATCGAAGGTCGCGCCAGCTCTAGCCCTGACACAGTCGGGGCTTTTTTATATAAATAAAAAGCCAGACGAATTGCGTCTGGCAGTGATTACAACTTCGACAGCCGATCGAGGTACGGCTTCGCCTTGTCGCCGAAGGCCGAATGGATGCGAGCCTCGAAAGACTTCCGATGCCCTCCGCTCGTGCGTGCGAGCGTCGCCCGGATGCTCTTCGAGAGCGGTGGCGTGAACTGGCCGAAACTCTCCCGAAGTCTGGCTTCCCAGGAACCGTTCAGCCACTTCTGGTCGTTTTGAGCCCTCAGCTCGAGGGTTTCGAGAAGCCATTCGATCTGCTCTTTTTCAGGCAGGTCGGTCAGCTTGCGCTTCTTCTTCTGCGGTCCGCCATTCTGCGCGGGCGTCGTGACGATTTTCGGCACCATTGCCTGCTCAGTACCCGGTATGACATTCTTGCCGATGATGGCGAGAATACCTGAGAGCTGCTGGCTCTTGCCGAGCAGATCTTCGTATTCCGCGGCCGTCGCGCCTCCGAAAAGACGGGCGACTTCTCCGAGCTTCGATTCGAGCATTGGGACTCCTTGTGGAATGTGAACGCTGGGATGAGGCTTCTGAAGATCGATATCGAGCATTTCCTCCGGAGTATCGAAGTAGAGCGGGCTCTTCTTCCACACATCCGTAAGTGACGGGGCGTCCGCATTTTTCCTTTCAAAATGGAAGAGATACGTTCTCATGCGGAAGCGATGCCCCTGATAGCTGCTGACATAGACGTATCGCTCCATGGCGACCGGCGTCCACCGATACGGAAGCAAAATTTCTCCGACCGTCACGAGCATCGCGAACTCGCGCTTGGCCGCCTTCGCCGGATTGAAGGGCTTCATCCATGCCGGATGATCGGTTCTTCTCACCGGCAAGAGACGCGCCTGGGCTTCCAGGGATCTGAGAATACCGCGAGATCTCTTCCCGAACAACTCGAGTGCGCGTTCCTTCGTTGTCGGCCAATCCTCAAGCGCCAGATTGCGACGAGCGTCTGCCACGGTGATGGCAAGACACCTGCCTTTGCTCTTGAAGATGAGAGGGAGGATCGGAGTGAAGTCCGAAATAATTCCCTCGCGCATCGTGCCGCAAAGATCGAGATGGAACCCGTCGACAATCCCTTCATCACCGCCATAGCCGCCGAGGATCTGGTGAAAGGTTCCCAGGCGGTTATGGATCTTGTAGCCATGCTCTTCGATCAATCTGCCGCGGAGCTTTCGATTCAGCTCGATAAGCCAGCCGTGATCGATCTTCGACTCCGCCCACAGCCTGGCTTCCGTGCCATTGCCTCCGAGTGTCGCGAGGCGCGCTTCCGGCAACGATCGATACCGGGAGAGGAAGGCCAGGAATCGGCGGAGTATCCGTTCTTTCGGAGTATCCACATATACCTCGCTTAAATAGCTTTCGTCTTTCGATACTATGAATTTATATTATAAGTATGTCAAATAGACAATCTATGTATATTGATGTAAAGTCTCGAAAGATTCGAACCAGGAAATTCATGAAAAACGATCCGGCCAACCCTCACCAGAATGAGAGGTCCGTCGTCGCTCTCATTCCGAAATCCGAGCGCTCAGGCGAAGTGATCAGAGCGTCCGTCTCGTTCGCCCAGATCGAAGCGGAAATCGCCCGGCGCGTGAAGAGCGGCGAGGAAATGCGGCGCGTTCAGGAACATTTCGAAAACGAAGGTCTCGGGAAGCGCGAGAGGCTCGGTATCGTCCGGGAAATGCTCTCGAACGGCATTACCGAGGGCGAGAACGGCGAGAACTTCGTTTCCGAAGAGATCGAGCTCGAAGCGTCGCTCCAGCATCTCAATGACAAGATCCAGCTCATCGCGAATGCTGGCGGGAAGAACACTCTGAATGTTTCGGATCTGAAAGCCTATCGGATCGCCATGCAGATCGTGGCCGATGGCTTGTCCCCGAACATCATCGGAGAGGATCTGGGCATCGCCTTGTAATGAGAATCAAGTTATATAAAAACCCCGAGCAGTTCGCTCGGGGCATTTTGTATCATTTTTTCAGGAACTCGGCGCGCATCTGATTCGCGAAGATCGTAGCCCTGTAGGGCGACCTTTCGAACTTGTGCGAACCGATGGCGAAGAGGATCTGCATGAGCACGTGCTCGCGCCGGGCCTCCTTCCCTTTCGGGAGGGCGCAGTACGCGCCGCGGACATTGACGATAACCTGGTTCGGATTATTGTCGCTGACCCTGGCGAACGTATGGGCTTCGAGGGACTGACCGCGGTAGAGGATGTATGTCTCTTCCCCTACCTTGATCGACACGTAGCGCCGATACTGCGGCTTCGTGTACGGAGCGGGTTCCGCTTTCGGCGCGTCGGGATCCGGACGCCTGCGCTCTCCGCCACTCCCCTTTCTCGGAAGCGGCTGCTCTTCCATGTCGTCCGGCTCTCCGAACCTGCCCTTGAACATCTCGACGACTTCGTCGAGCGCCTGGGCCGCATCGCCCGAGATCGAGTCCCGTTCGATGAGCTTTCGTGCGGCGGGAGCCACTTCCGTGATCAGCCACATCTTGAGCTTGCTCCACTCCTTGTTGCTCTGCCGAGTGTACTCCTTGTTCAAGCTGCTGCGCGCCGTGTTCTGATGCGCAAGCAGCTTCGGAGCGAAGATGTCCCCCGAAAGTTCGGGAAACCACAACGGATCCGGAAGGATGCTCTTGCCGAGCTTATTGCAGCTCGCCACCCGAAATCCGTTCTCCTCGTCGCACAACCAGATGCCCTCGCTCTTGTCGTTCCCCGCGCCGAGACGAGCGCGATAGCGTCCGTCTTTCGAAGTGAGGGTGAGCGTTTTCTCGAGCGGCGGCGGACCGACTGGCTTGCCGTTGATCGTGAGGTCGAACATCTTGTCCTGCTCGCGCGGCAAGAGCCACTTGATGGCCTCGTAGATCTCGTCGGCCGTCTTGAAAACGGGTGACGGCACGACGATCGCCGTGAATGATCCCTTGATGTCCTTCAAGGGCCCCATCTCGGTCGATGTCGGCGAGATGAAGCGTTCCGTTTCGAATCCGCCATTCATCTCCGCCTTTTCCGGGATCACGGGCACAAAGCGAATCTCGCCCGATGCCGCGGTCCGGGAGAACAGGTAGTACCCATTCCTGATCCGAACCAGCCGGTCCTCGTGGAGGCAATTCTCATTCAGAGCGAGAGCGGCAAGCCGCCCGATGCCCTTCTGAGAAACGCCGTTCTGAATTCCCTTCTCCCGCTCTCGAAGCTCGCGGATCGGTGTACCGAGCCAGTAGAAATAGCGCTCGACCATCGGATCCGTCAGGCCGCTGCCGTGGTCAAGCACGATGAGCGCCGGACCATTCTTCGGACTGAGGGGGTGGTGCGGAATGAGCATGAGCTCGATCTTGACGCCATTCGGCGTCCAGACTCCGGGCGGCATGCTGGCCGCGAGCCCGTTTCTCATGAGCTCGAGCACTCGCTGTCCGACGTTCTCATACAGACCCACGCCGAGTCCGTCGACCATGTGGTCGGCGGTCACTACCATGTGTCTATTGTTCATTTCCTTCCTCGTCGTGGGAGACCGATGCTCGCAAGATCTCCTCGCGTCACCGGCTGGTTGAGTGCGGCGCTCGAATCAGCAAAGCCGATCTTGAGGCCGACGCAGTCGGAGATCTTTCTGAATGTTTTTTGAAGCTGCATCCGATCGCCATCGGTCACATCCTTGGGCTTCACGCCCGAGGATACCATCAGACTTTCGAGCGAGTTGAAGATGGTAATGGTATGGATAACCACCTCCCGCTTCTGTCCGCTTTTCGCCGAGGGCGCTGCCTCGCGCCGAACGATCGGCGATCTGCCTTTGGTACGAAACCTCTTCAGGGTAACGAACACCAGAGTGATCTCGGATATCGTCATTCCTTCGGGATTCTTGAGCCAAAGCCTGACCTCGCGGTGCCGCTCTCCGGTATACCCGAGCTCGTGCCGAGCGAAGAGCCGCAGCGGATTCCTGTCCTTGGTGCGGGCGATCGCAGCCGTGAACTCTTCCATCAATTTGGAAAAGTCCCACTGCTCCATTTCGCCGGCAAGCTCTCCCATGAGCGCTTTCCTTGCGTTCAAGAAGGCCTGCGTATCTACGATCCTTCCTTTTGCGGGCATGTGCCTCCTCTTTTAGTGAATGAAAGATCGACCTGTCTTCAGGCAGTAAATCTCAATTTAGGTGATTTGTCAATGGTCTCAAAATATGAAAAAACCGCACTCACTGAGATGCGGCTACTTATTCGAGCGCTCCCTGAATAAGAGAGAGCATGGCCTCGGCTTCACGAAGCGCGGGATCATCGAGCTCGAGAACTTCGCTCTCCCGTTCGTTTCGTAACGCATCGAGGCGAGACCGCTCTTCGAGAAGGCGCGCTTCAGAGAGAACAATTTCCCCATCGATGCGGATGATGTTCTCGCGGCGCTCGGCTGCTTTCTCCATAAGAGACATGAGGCTCTTGAGCTTCGCCAGAGAAGCGCGACCGCCCGGAAGGCCCATACTTCCTTCCGTCGATGCCTTCGGCTGCGGCGTCTGATCGGCGGAGACGGGAGGTGTGGGTGAAAAAGCCGGAATCGGATGCAACCACGCCTTATTGATGCGAAGCATCTCGTCGCTCCCGACGACCGGTGCAAGATGCCCGGCTGAGGTGAGCTGCGCAAGCATGGCCTTCGGTTCTCCAAGCGGACGAAGGACATCCATACACTCCGAACGGTCGACCATTCCGAGCTCGGGCGAGAGGGATTGAAGCGTCTTCATGGCTACCTGCAGGGTGCGGGGCGGCAATGACGGAGGCGCGAGCTCCATCTTGCGGAGCATCCCGGGAATCGGAGGAACATCGTCAGCATCCCTCTTGCCGTTCCCATTCGGCGATTTCTTGGTAGCTTCGAGCTCGTCGTGAGCCCGGACCAAGCTGTCGTGAAAGCGTTCGACATTCATGCCGTTCGGGGTGGTGAGAAGCAACTGAAAGCGCCTATCGTTGCTTCCCGGATGCCAGAACACCTCCACCGATCGCCGATCCGTGACAAACTTCCCGATACGGAGGCCCTTGCTGTGAGCCGTCCCTTTGACCGTGGTCGTCACGTTCAAACTGAACTTGCCGCCGGGAATTCCTGCCTGTCTGAGAATGGCGCTGAGCTCGGAAACAAGATCGTTCCTCTTCTCGAGGATGCGTTGCATCGACTCGCTTCCGCCAAGCTCGATATTGTATTGGGCTGTCTGCTTGCTCACCGCCTGCTCCCGCATCAAACCGTTGCGCATATGGTCTCCGAAGAGTGTGCGAAAGTAACGAACGTTCTCGCCATTTAATAACAAATTAAATGAGACTTGTCAATGTGAGCATTTATCCTTATACTGATCCTCCATGCTTCCGAAAAAATACCAGGGACTCAATCGCCACCTTATGACCAAGCGCTCCGCCACGGGCCTCGGCCTCTTCACCAAGGAGCGCATCAAGAAGGGCGAATTCATCATCGAGTATACGGGAACGATCCTGAACGCCAAAGAAGCCAATAAGAAAGGCGGCAAGTACCTCTTCGAAACCTCGAAGAACAGGTTCATCGACGGTACGACTCGCTCGAACACGGCCCGCTACATCAACCACTCCTGCGCCCCGAACTGCGAGATCGACATCATCCGCGGCCATGTGTGCGTCTTCTCGAAGCGCACCATCGAACCGGGCGAGGAGCTCTTTTATGACTATGAAAAGGAATACTTCGATGAACACATTAAGCCCTTCGGCTGCAAATGCACAAAGTGCGTAAGTAAGAATCTCAAATAAAAGAAACCCGCCTCCGCGAGGATTTGGGTTCCTCACGGGGCGGGTATGTGCTAGCGGAGCCAAACCATCTGACGGAGCCGCGCTTCGACATCATCCGAGATGCCGGAGATGAAGACGACGTTCATGCCTTCTCTCTCGAGCCGAATGTAGGTGCGGGCTGCGCGGAAGAACTGGCCGGGCTCGAACTGGTAGTCGAAGTCCCGGGTCAGATCATCGTATCCATAGACAGTGAAGCCTTCGCCGATCTCCCGGACTTCAGGTTGCGGCCGCTCTGGCACATCTCGATAGTCGGGGAAATCGTAGTCCGAACCGCTGAACGGCTCGAGATATTCCTCGTCATACGAAGCGGGCGGACCCCAATCAAGACCTGGGTAGATAGCCGAGAGATCAGCCATCCATTCCTGGAAGTATCGATACTCGAGCTTCGCTTCCTGTTCTTCGCTGTCATCCTCGTTTGCCTCGTCCCTTTCTACCTCGAGCTTGGTCATGACGATGTCACGCCAGCCAGCGTTCGGGGAAATTCCGAGATCGCGGGCGAACTCGAGGCGCTCGGCACTTTCACGAAGCGAATGCCGACGATCACGACGAACTTTGTTGGCGGTTGCCATGCTGCGTT
>JAQBRN010000022.1 GCA_028286465.1 Parcubacteria group bacterium
TCTCGCGCTCGATCCGGAATTTTCCATGAAGACGGGCAAGAAGCCGGGCTCGGTTATCGGTACCATGAATCAGGATGATATCAATTACGTCGCCAATTATCTCGCGAACCTCGTCAGGATAAATAACCTTCCGCCGAAGGTGCTCATCATCCATCGCTTCACCGAGAATATGGTGACAGGCTATAAGCAGGTGAAGCCGCTTCCGGAAGTCGAGATCGTCATGGACATGGACGGCTGGGGCTTCGCGGCAAAGAAGATCAATACATACAATCAGGTCATTTACCCGGAACCCGTGCAATTCACGGGGCTGAAGCTCTTTTATAAGAACGATCTTTTGCCGCCATCGACCAGAATGCTTAGCCCGAAAGAAATTCTCGACCTCACCCCGTCTCCTTCGTTTATCCAGTATCAATAAGTGCCGATAGGGCGTAATTGTGCTACGCTCATACCTTATGTCAAAAGACGGCGTCATCGTCCGCTTCGAAGATCTGAGCTTCGAGTATGCGGAGCAAAGCAAGCACAACAAGGAGATCCTCGCCGAGGTGTCGTGTTCGGTGCGACAGGGCGCGAAGATCACGATCATGGGCCAAAATGGCGCCGGGAAGTCGACCATCTTCGGGCTGATCACCGGCAGGCTCAAGCCCGAAAGCGGCAACATCTTCATCTCCCAAGGCGTCACCATCGCCATTGCCCGCCAGGTCATTCCACGCGATGAGCTCGAGCTCACCGTCAGGGAGTTTTTCGAAAAGTGCTTCAAGGAGAAGGTCTATGATATCGATCCGAGAATAGGGGCGGTGCTCGAAGTGGTCAACGTCCATGCTCCGCTTGAAAGGATCGTCAAATCCTTTTCCGGCGGACAGCAGGCGCGTCTTCTCCTTGCGTCTGCCCTCATTCAAGATCCTGACCTTCTGCTCTTGGACGAGCCGACGAATAACTTGGATAAGGCGGGGATCGAACACCTGACGAAATTTCTGAAGGAGTATACCAAAACGGTCATCGTCATTTCCCACGAAGCGGATTTCCTGAATGCCTTTACCGACGGCGTTCTCTACCTCGATGTCTTCACGAAGAAGATCGAGCAGTACGTGGGGAACTACTTCGACGTCGTCCGCCAGATCACGGCCAAGGTCGAGAAGGACAAGCGTGAGAATGCCCGCCTTGCTAAGGAGATCCAGGCCAATAAGGACAAGGCGAACTTCTTCGCCAATAAGGGAGGGCAGATGCGCCTCGTGGCCCGCCGCATGCGAGACAAGGCAGAAGAGCTCGAAGAAGCGAAGGTCGACACAAGGAAGGAGGACAAGGCCATCCGTCCGTTCACTATTCCATTCCAAGGCGGACTGGTCGGAGATATTTTAAAGATCACCTCATTCTCGACCATAAGCCCGAAGACGCATAAGCCTTTGAAGAGAAAAACAGATATTAAATTAAGAAAGAATCAGCATCTTTTGCTCAAGGGCCCGAACGGCATAGGGAAATCGACGCTGCTTGAGTCGCTTGCCGGAGGACACGCGGACGGCGAGACGGTGATGCCGGGCACGAAGATCGGCTACTACAGGCAGGATTTCTCCACCCTCGACTTCGATTCGACTGTCTACGACTCGCTTGCGGAAGTAATGGAAAAGCCGAATGAAGAAATGCTCCGTGCGACGGCCTCGGGCTTTCTCATTACGGGCGACGTGGTCTATTCGAAGATCGGCAGTTTGTCCGAGGGACAGAAGGGGCTCGTGGCTTTCGCCCGCCTCGTGCTTGAAAGACCCGGACTTCTTATACTCGACGAGCCGACGAACCACATCAACTTCCGCCACATTCCGATCATCGCCGAAGCGCTGAACCAATACGAAGGCGCCATGATCCTCGTCTCGCACGTCCCGGACTTCGTCGAGAAGATCCGTATCGACGAAACACTCGATCTTGAAAAATAATTAGGATTGTATTCCGAGGGATTTCAAAAAGGTTTTCAGTTCGTCGCCCACGATCTCTCTTGTCTTGCCTGAGCCGAGATTGCCGAGTTCAATATTCATAATGCGGATGCGCTTCAAGTCGTCGACATCCTGGAAGAGCGCGCTGCACATGCGCCTGATCTGATGCTTCTTGCCTTCGGTGAGTATGACCTTGAAGGTGTGGTCATTTATGATCTCGATTTCCGCAGGTTTGGTTTTCTCCCGTTCGATCTGGACGCCTTCTTCCATTTTCTGTTTGAAATTTCCCCTGAGCTTGTCCTTGGTTGTCACAAGATACTCCTTATCGTGCTCATATTCGGGCGAGAGAAGTCTCTCCGTAATGCGTCCGTCGTTCGTAAGAATGATGAGTCCGGTCGAGTCTTTGTCGAGGCGTCCCATCGGGAAGACGCCGGGGATATTGACCACGTGCTTGATCTCCGTGTCGCCGTACTGCGAGGAGTGAGTGACGATGCCGCGAGGCTTGTTGTATGCATAGTAGACATAGTCGATGGGCTTCTGCTTGCCCTTGAAGCGCACTTCGACTTTGTCGCTTTCTTCTACCTTATCTCCGAGTACGGCTGGCCTGCCGTTGATGAGCACTTGGCCATTCTTAATAAGCTCGTCCGCTCCTCTTCGAGTCGAGTGCTGCTTAAGAGCGAGATACTTATTGATCCGCATGGGGTAGACGGCTTCTTCTGGTCGAGATTGTTTATTCATACTGGGACTATAGCATTCCTCTTCGATTAAAGCTTCTCGGCTGCGGCAGTGCCTGCAACGTATCCTGTCGTCCAGCAAAGCTGCAGGCTGTAGCCGCCGGATGGACGGTCGACATTGAGCACATCGCCGATGAGGTAGAGGTTTGGAATAAGCCTCGAGCGCATGGACTTCCAGTCGACTTCCTCGAGTGAGACGCCTCCGGAGGTAATGATAGCCTTATCTGTTCCTAAGAGGTGATCGACCTCCATCGGAACAGCCTTCAGGAACTTCACAAGCTTCAGGCGTTCTTCGCGGGAGATCTCATTGCCTGTGCTTTCCGGATCGATGCCTGAAAGCTCCGAGACGATGCTTGCCATGGAAGAGGGGATGATTTCCGGAAGGATCTTTCTAAAAAGCTTTTTCGGGTTGTCCTTCAGTAATTCCTGAAGCTTCAGATTAAGCTGGTCGTAGCCGAGATGCGGCATAAGGTCGAGAGGCATGACGACCTCACCATACTTCAGAAGTTCCCCGATATCCTTCGACATGTTGAGTACGGTCGGGCCGCTCACGCCGACATGGGTGAAGAGGATCTTACCCTTCTTCGACTCCTGCTTCGCTCCGTTCTGGAAGGTGGTGATCTTGATATCGGTCAGGCTTACCCCTGAAAGTCTTTTGACCCATGCATCCTTCACAGCCACTGGTACAAGCGAAGGCTCGGGGTCGATGACGGTGTGGCCGAGTCGGCGGAGCCACGCATACGCATCGCCAGTCGAGCCGGTTTCCGGACGGGACGTGCCGCCTGTCGCCATGACCATATTCTTCGCTTTCACCACATTCTTATTTTTAAGCAGGATCTCTGTGACGAGTCCGTCTTCTTTCAAAATGTCGATAACGGGAGAGTTCGAAAGAACTGTTACGTTATTTTGATGAATATAGTCCACCAACACATCCCAGACGGATTGTGCGGTGTTCGAAAGAGGGAAGATGCGCTTCTCGTTCTCCTCTTTGGTCGGCATGTTGCGTGAATGGAAAAAGTCGAGAGTGTTCTGTACGCTCCATTGTGAAAAGGCCGAGAACAGGAACTTACCGTTCTCTTTATACTTCTCCAAAAGTTTCCTGGTGTCCGTTTCTCCGTTCGTGACGTTGCATCTGCCGCCGCCCGTGATGAGGAGCTTTTTGCCTAGAGCGTCGTTTTTCTCTACGAGAAGAACGCTCATTCCAAGCTCGGCTGCCCTGCCCGCCGCCATCATGCCCGACGGTCCGCCGCCGATGACGACCACATCCCAGATTTTATCCATATCTTCGGCCATATTTTCCAGTCTAGCACACAATGTTGACAAATTCACCCAATCGGTATATACTTCTTCCATAACTCACAACTCATAGGTTTCGTTTTAGTTCATCTACTACGCGAGCTCTGCTCATAAACCTTCGAGGCTCGGCACCATTTACCATAAGCCGAAGGGTTGAAAGAAATAATGTATAACAACAGAGGCGGCCAGAGGCCGCAAAGAGGTTCGTCTTTTCGCGGTGGCAACACAACGGTCAGAAGGTCCTTTGGTTCAGGTTCGAGGGGCGGAAGGGGCGGGATGAGAAATCCCGGCCTCGACATCGACCCGAATAGATTTATCAATAAGTCCGTCGTAAACGAAGTAGCCGAAGCGGCCTTCGTTCCGAAGCATACCTTCGCCGATTTCGATTTCGCTCCGCTCCTCAAGAAAAATATTACGGACAAGGGCTACATCACGCCGACTCCCATCCAGGACGAGTCTATTCCGCATGTGATGAATGGCGAAGACATCGTCGGCATAGCGAACACGGGTACGGGGAAGACCGCGGCCTTTCTCCTGCCGCTTCTTCATAAAGTGCTTCTCGATCCGAATCAGAAGGTGCTCGTCATCGCTCCGACGCGCGAACTCGCATTCCAGATCGACGAAGAGCTTCGTACCTTTGCCAAAAACTCAGGACTCTTCTCCGTGGTCTGTATCGGCGGCGCGGGCATCGGCAAGCAGATCTCGGAACTCAGGCATCGCCACAATTTCGTCATCGGCACGCCGGGACGCCTGAAGGATCTTATCGAAACGCGTCATTTGGATCTTTCGAAGTTCCAGTCCGTCGTTCTCGACGAGGCCGACAGAATGCTCGACATGGGATTCATCAACGACATGAAGTTCATGATGGCGAAGATGCCGGCCGTGCGCCATACGCTGTTCTTCTCGGCAACGCTTAACTCGGAGATCGAGTCTCTCATCCACACTTTCCTCAAGAATCCGGCCCGCGTTTCGGTGAAGACCCGCGACACTTCGAAGAACATCGACCAGGACATCATCCGCATCCATCAGAAGTCGAAGTTCGATGTGCTTTCCGAACTTCTCCGTACCGAGGGCTTCGACAAGGTGCTCGTCTTCTCGAGAACGAAGCATGGAGCGGAGAAACTCTCGAAGTCGCTCGTTCAGGCCGGCATTCCGTCCGAATCCATCCACGGCAACAAGCAGCAGTCCGCCCGCCAGAGAGCCTTGGCTGACTTCAAGACCGGCCGCGTGCGCGTCCTTGTGGCCACCGACGTGGCTGCTCGCGGACTCGACATCGCAGACGTCTCGCACGTCATCAACTTCGACCTTCCGGCAACATACGAGGACTATGTCCACCGCATCGGCCGTACCGGTAGAGCCTCGAAGAAAGGCAAGGCCCTCACGTTCATCGAATAACTCATGTATAACAAAAAACCGGCCGAGTGCCGGTTTTTTGTTATACCAATTGTGCTGAAACGATCAAACGATGGTCGTACGTGGAGTGATCGGCCGTCAGCTTGCCTGCGCAGGTGATGAGGTTCAGTTGCTTTGAATTCGTGGCAGCAAAGAGAGTCGAAGAAGAAAGGGTCGAAAGGGCATAGGTCTTGGCTTTCGTGACGACGAAGTGGAGCTTCTTGCCGCTATGCATATAGACGTAGATGTCGCCGCCGATCTTTACATTGGCGAGCGTCTTGAAAGCGGCGAATACATGCGCATCGAGAACGGCGGTACCGGTCGTGCCGGGCACCGTACCGTACTTGTACCAGCCGACGTTCTTCGTCGACCCCGAAGGGACGGACATTTCGCCTTTGGTGTTTACGCCAACAGGCTGTATCGGAGAATCAAGCTTGACCGAAGGTGCGGTAATGCGCACCGGATAATCGCCGGGAGAGATAGTGACCTGGGCGTGCGCGTTCGCCGCAAATGGAGCTGCGAATGCAGTGCTCAGGCCGAAAATGACAAATAAAATAAGCGCAAACCGGGCGCCTTGTTTCTTCTTCATACCTAGACACCATTCTACCGGATGAGCTTGACGCTGTCGACTTAAAGTTTCAGAGAGTTGTGGTCTAATATGTAAGACAGCCTACGATGCGTCGTTTGAGGGGGATAGGCGTCGACATACGGCTACGGAGATTCGGCGCCGATGTTACGAGATAATTTCACTTCTATGACAGATTCTACTGATAACAGAAGAAAGCGCGGTTTTGCCGGGATGGATCCCGACAGGCAGCGCGAGATCGCATCAATGGGCGGACGCGAGGCCCACGCGCGCGGCACGGCTCACGAGTTCGATTCGAACGAAGCCCGGGAAGCAGGCCGCAAGGGTGGACAGAACTCGAGCCAGAATCGCGGCGGCATGAACGAGAATAGGAATCGCTAGCGATGACCACCCCTGTTTCCTAAAGCCTCTCATCGAGAGGCTTTGTTGTATACTGGATGAAAGAAACATATTTATGAAATACAAAGGCAAAAATCGCATCATCGTGCTTGCAGTGCTCATCGTGCTCGGCGTCGCGTACTGGTTCTTCTATAGGGGACAAATGAGCATGGATAGCGCTTCGTCGTCGACTTCGACGGAGCAAGGCGCTCCTCTCAGCGCCATGTTCGTCTGCACGCACTCGGCTTCCATCGGTGCGGAATTCACCGATCGCGCGGTCGCTCTCTCGCTTTCCGACGGCAGGAATCTTACCCTTCCACAAACCGTGTCCGGTTCGGGTGCGCGCTATGCCAATAGCGACGAGTCATTCGTATTCTGGAATAAGGGCAACACCGCTTTCATAGAAGAGAACGGCAGAACGACCTTCGCGGGCTGCGTCGCTGCTGCTGCCGAGTAGGAAGAGGAGATCTTACTGATGAGTGTAAGGATGAGAAACAAGGCTCGTCTCATTTCTTGTTACCCAATAACAAAAATATCATGGCCAACAATAATTCTCAGAATAGCTCGCAGAGCAATTCAAGCGATAATCGCAATTCGAATCAGGGCAATCAGGGAGGTAACAATCGCAACCGCCAGGAGAACCGCGGCAATCGCGATAGCCAGAATTCAAGCGACAGATCGAACGGCTCGGACTCCACTTCTTCGGATTCCGACAGCTCATCGATGGAATCGGATAGATAGTCCGCTTCGACCTGATATAATAGCGGCATGAATACATACCATATCGCCATTATCGTCGGCAGCTTGAGGAGGGATTCTCTCAACAAAAGCGTCGCGCGCAGTATTGCGGCGCTTTCTGTTGCAGGGCTCGCTTTTGAAATTATCGACTTGTCGAGCGTTCCTTTGTTTAACCAGGATCTCGAAAGTGCATTCCCGAAGGAGGTAACGGACTTGAAGGAGAAGATCAAAGCGGCCGACGGCCTTATCATCGTGACGCCCGAGTACAATCGCTCTATTCCGGGCGTATTGAAGAATGCTATCGACTGGACCTCGAGACCTTACGGAGACAACGCCTGGGCAGGGAAGCCCGTGGCTGTCGCTGGGGCGTCCGGCGGCGCCCTCGGTACGGCTCTTGCGCAGGCGCATTTGAAGGAAGTGCTTATGTATCTCGATACTCACGTCATGGGCCAGCCTGAGATCTACATCGGCGGCTTCAAGGATAAGAGCGATGCGGAAGGGAATATCACCGATCAGAAGACGCTTGAGTTTTTAAAGCAATTCGTCGAAAAGTTCCAAGTACACATGCTTCGTTTCAAGAAGTAAACTCTCGGGCCATGCGTCTCTAGGTGGATGAGGAAGCGCGATTTCTATGCGGCCGTCGGATTGCTTGTTCTCATTTTCCTTCTTGTCGCATTTCGGCCGTGGCATAGGGCAAGCCATACATCCGGCGCGAATGCCCTCTATGCCAGTGATGTATACAAAGCAGCATTTCAATTTCCCAAGAACTGGAAGGAAGCACCGGGCTACGCCGGAGACAGGTTCGAAGGAGAGGACGGGTTCTTCGAAGTGTCTGCCGTAGGCACGGATGGCGCTTTCAGCTTGAGCGACGTGGTCAGTCTCGAAGAAGGCGATACTCTTTTCCCTTACGGAACATCACCGAAAGTCGCGACCATAGCTGCAGGGGGGAAGCCCGGCGCGCTCATCGTGCCTTCAGCAAATCAGGGTCCGTCGATGCGCGGCCAGGCAGCGCTTGTCGTGGCGTATCCGGAGCCTGTCGAGATCGAGGGTGCGAAGTACTTCTACTTCGTGCTTATGGCAGACAAGGATCATATCCGTGCTCTCGCGAGCTCTCTCGAGTTCAGAGAATGATCGACGGAACGGGGTGTAATGAATGTTCTCGGTGTGCGTTTATTTTCCATATAGGTTTAACCAACAAATATGCCGACTAAAAGTTCCACGAAAGGACGTTCGAAGGTCAAGAAGGTCATGCACGAATTCAAGCATGGGACATTGAAGGGCGGGAAGGGCAAACATCCGAAAGTAAGGTCCCGCAAGCAGGCTATCGCCATCGGTCTCTCCGAAGCCAGGAAGGCCGGGGCAAAGATTCCGAAGAAGTAAGAGAAGCGGGCCGCGATTTGGTATAATGAATACATGGAAACAAAGTTTGAAAAGGCCACTCTTGCCATGGGTTGTTTCTGGGGTCCCGAAGCCTTCTACAAAACCATCCCCGGCGTGAAGGATACGACCGTCGGCTACACCGGCGGCAGCCTCGTCGACCCGACATACGAAAAGGTGTGCGGTGGTGACACCGGTCATGCCGAGGCTATCGAGATCATGTTCGATCCGGCCGTTGTTACGTACGGGCAGATCCTCGATCTTTTCTGGGAGCATCACGATCCCTCGGCGTATCACAGGCAAGGCCCGGATGTCGGCGAGCAGTACAGGGCGGCTATCTTTTATCACGGAGAAGGACAAAGAAAAGAGGCGGAGGCCTCCAAGCAGCGCTTCGTCGAACGGCATGCATTCTCGAAGCCGGTCGTCACGGAGATAAGCGAAGCAGGCGTCTTTTATCCGGCCGAAGAATATCATCAAGATTATTCCGAAAAGCATTCATCATACGTGTGCCACATATGAGTATGAAGCCACTTCGTTTCGAGGATTCAGGACTCCAAAAGGCCGAGTGGCAGGTTCTGAAGAAACTGAACACTCCCGAAAGGATTCAGGATTTCTTGAACACGCTCCCGTTCAACTTTGAGAAGCACCGAGAGACGTATATGAGCGTCGAGAGAACCTTGAAGAAGGGCAAGGCGCATTGTTTCGAAGGAGCGCTTCTCGCTGCGGCAGCGCTGTGGGTCCATGGGGAAAAACCTCTTCTTCTCGATCTTAATACCAACAAAAAGGACGTGGATCACGT
>JAQBRN010000013.1 GCA_028286465.1 Parcubacteria group bacterium
GTTCGACATCTTAAGGGCAATGGAAAGCATGATAAGCGAGAGGAGAATGGTCATCGAGCTGACGAGTGCGACGGAGTTCGTATTCACGTAGAACCAGTCGAAGCTCAGATGGAAATGATGCGGCAGTCCGATGCCCCAGCCCGTTGCCTGGTGGATCTTGATCGATTTCACGATGCTCTTTCCGAAGTTCCAAATGAAGTTCGAAGCCGCATAGAGCGTGGTGAAGATGGAAAGGGTGGCGATCGGAAGAACGAAGACGCCGATGTTACCGTACTTTTTGTTGAAGTACATGTCGCGGTAGTCAATGGCGTTATTCAAGAAGCCGTAGCTCCAGCGGGTGCGCTGCTTCACGAGAGACGGAAGCTTGTCCGGAGCGACGGTGTAGACATGAGCGCCGAGAGCGTTGACGATCTTGTAATCGTTCTTCTGCATGCGAAGCGCGAGTTCCATATCCTCGGTGTGGTGCGCATGCCTGTAGCCGCCAAGCTCTTGGAAGACCGTGGTACGGAAGATCGAAAATGGGCCCGGCGTCACATATAGGGCATTAACCGCCGAAAGCATGCGGCGGAGGAACACGCCCCACGAGTACTCGACCTTCTGCACATGCTGCAAGATGGTCTTCGGCTCGTGGACCTTGATGGACGGAGTGACGGCCATAATCTTCTTATCCTTGAAGTACGGAATGATGTGCTTTAAAGCGTTCGGATCGACGAAAGAGTCCGCATCGAGGCAGCCGACAAGTTCGGATGTGGTGTGTTTCAGAGCGAAGTTGAGCGCGGCGAATTTCGATCCCTCGTTTGCCTTGCTGAAGATCTTTATTTGAGGATTGTTCTTGAACTCGTTCAAGACCTCGAGCGTGCGGTCTGTCGAGCCGTCGTCGACGAGGAGCAGGGTCAGCTTGTTCTTCGGATAAGCGAGTTCAAGGAGCGACTCGACGGTCGCTCTGACGGTCTTCTCTTCGTTGAAGGAGGGAACGATGATGGTGACCGAAGGGAAGTCTGTGAGATCGGATCCGGAATGCTCGGCTTCGAAGGCTATCTCTTCCCGTACCTCGAAGTAGGTAATAAGCAGAAAAATCTCGAAAAAGAGCGAGACGAAGAGGGTGAAATAGAGAATGAGGGTCTGAATTCCAGGCATATAATATCAGTATTATACCGCTTTCCTTAGACTTTTTCAAGGGTTTTCGTATAATGAAGTCCACATGAAAAACACGTATTCCGTACCTCTCGACGAAGAGAAACAGCTGAAAGCCGAGCTCGAGAAGCGCGCCGACAACGAGGCGGAGCGTATCAAGCGCTACCTCTCGATGCCCGATCTTTCCCGCACCGCAGGAAGCCCGTTAAAGGAGATCGTCGATCGCACGCTCAAAGTGCCGGCTCTCGCGGACTTCGACACCATCGAGATCCCCGAAATAAATTCCGTACATGTCTTGTTCGACCTCTTCAATATGCCCGAGGGCCATCCCGCGCGCTCGAAGTCCGATACCTACTACATCGACGATACCCACGTCTTGCGTACGCACGACACCGTCTTTTGGTATTACTACCTGAACCTTCCGGAAATCAAGGAAAGGGTCGCGAAGCATGAGTCTTTTGGCACCATTTGCTACGGCAAGGTCTACAGGAAAGACGAGATCGACAACCGCCACATGAATGTCTTCCACCAGATGGGAGGACTCTTTCTCGCGCCGGACTCGGTCGTTGTGACGCCCGACGATCTGAAGGCCGTGCTTTCGGATATCGCACGCGCCATCTTCGGCGACCAAGTCGAGTTCCGTTTCTACGATCACAACTTCCCGTACACCGATCCGTCCTTCGAGATGGAGGCGTTTATCAATGGCCAATGGATCGAGATGCTCGGTTCGGGCATGCCGAGAAAGACGGTGCTTTCGAATTTCGGCCTCGAGGGGTATCACGGCTGGGCCTTCGGCTTCGGCTTGGAGCGTTTGGCGATAGCCTCCATGAGCCTTCCGGATATCAGGCTCCTGTGGTCAGAGGACGAGCGTGTGAAGAAGCAGCTCGTGCTTGGCAGTATCTTCAAGGAAGTGTCGAAGTTCCCTCCGGTCGTCCGCGATATCTCCTTTGTCGTAGGCTCGAGCTTCGTCTTGAACGACTACTTTGACGCCATCAGGACGATCGGCAGCGATACGGTGGAAGAGGTCGAACTCTTAGACAAGTACGAGAACGCGGCGAAGTTCGGAGAAGGGAAGACAAGCTACACCTTCCGCATCACCTATAGGGATCTCAATAAGACGCTGACGAACGAAGAAGTGAACGCTCTCCATGCGAAGGTCGAAGAGGCGACAGTCAAGGATTTCAACGGCGTCATCCGTCTATCATAAAATATGAAGAAGCCTTGGATCTACAGAGTCGGCATATCCGGAGAAGAGGTAAGCGAAGAAGCGCTTTTGAAGTCCGGATTCGTTTTTACCAAGGTAGAACCTCGTACTCAGATCGTTTCTTCAGTTCGGAGTGTCATAGGTAGACCGTACAAGCGTGGAGCAAGCGTTTTGAAAGATGCGCCAGAATTTTTCGAATGTTCCTCGCTTGCTGCCTGGGCTGCTGTCGAGGCGGGCTATGCCATACCTCGTGTGTCGATTGACCAGTTTGTGTTCGCGAAAAGAATCGGTAAGGAAGATCTTCTGCCGGGGGACATGATCTTCGCGAACACCGAAGAGATCGTTCATACCGAAGGCATGTATTATTCTCAAGTATTGGGTAAGGAAGTGCATGAAGAGCCCATCAGATATGAGACGCTCGAATATCTTCCAGGCACCAAAGTACCGCACGGTGTCGATCATGTCGGTATTTACATCGGCGATAATAAGCTTATTCATGGGACAAGTAAGCGAGGCGAGGTGGTTGAGGAGGATATGAACGAAAGCCCTTCATTTCAAAATATCGTCGGGTATGGAAGAATCGTTGAGGAAGAAGCGGAGCGCTTCGTCGTAGAAATCCCCGACGACAGGCCCGATTTGCGAAGTAAGGAAAATCTTATAGAATTCATCAATCATGCCTGAAGACAAGAGAACCAAGCCCGAGAGCAGAGTGACGGTCAAGACTATTTTGCCCGTGCCGTACACCTCGCAGTATTCTATCGGCCGCGACTCGGACGGCCTCTCTCGAGCTTGCGGCGCCGCCTGCGTGAAGATGATCCTCGACTACCGCACGGGTACCGACACCGACTTCCTCTCACTTGTGCGCGAAGGGCAGACGATACGCGGCGCGTACATCTCGGGCATCGGCTGGTCGCATGTCGGCCTCACCTCGCTCTTCAGGAATCACAACGTCGGCGCATATGCGGAAGAATTCCGCGCTATCAATGTCGATACCAAGAACCAGGAGTTCCTTTCATCCGAGTACGAGCCCGGCCATGTCGAGCGGGGCATGCAGAAGATCGCCGGCAAGATCCTCGATTGGCAGCAGCCTGTCATCGTCTCAGGTATTAAGAACTGGAAGGAGAAGGATAAGCCGCATGATGTCGTCATCGTCGGGGTAGAGAAAGACGGCGATAGGCTCACCGGCTTCTTTTATCACGACCCCGATGACGAACTGTCGCCCGGCGCGAACCGCTTCGTCGACAAGGAGACTTTCCGCACCTACTGGCGCAAGTTTGCTATTTTCGTCGATTAATTAATGTATATAAAAACCGCACATCATGCGTGCGGTTCGTCGGCGAAGTTCAAGATGCCGAGATACCCCATTTCTTCTGCGACGGCGGATGTACTGACGCCAAACCTCATGAGCGCACGGGCGATCCGGTCTTCGCCCAGCGTGAGGGCGAGAAGAAGATGATCATTGCCAACCTGCGCAGTATTGCCTCCGAGACTCCTCGCTTCTTCCTCAGCGAATTGCAGGACTCTTCTTGCTGTTTGAGTAAGCGGTGGAACATTCTTCGTCTTGTCGCTTCCTCTCCGTTCGTACAGGTAATCGAGCGCGATGAGCAGCTGATCGACGTTCTTCCCATGACAGGTAAGAATGCGGTCGATGATGAACTCTCCCGTGTTGTTGCCATCAAGCATGGCAAGCAGAAAGTGAAGAGTGCCGAGCTTCTTGTGGCCGTTCTTCTTCGCGATCTGCCGAGCGGCGCTCAGGGTGAAATTGAGCTGCCAGCCCTGCTTCAGAGGCTCCTTTTGACCGGTGTTCTTGGACTGCACAATACCTCTCAAGCGGTGAAGTGGTCTGGATTCAGACTATTCCTTGGCAGGGAAAAGTCAATAAATTCGGCTTCCTTTTGCCTCGTAAATTTGCTATAATTACCTCTACAAAACACATGGCCAAGGACACCGACAAGAAGAAAAAAGCCTCGACCTATAGCGCCGAATCGATCACCGTTCTCGAAGGTCTCGACCCCGTCAGGAAGCGTCCGGGCATGTATATCGGTACGACGGGCCCCGACGGTCTGCATCACCTCATTTGGGAAATTTTCGACAACTCTCGAGACGAAGCCATGGGCGGCTTCGCGAACGACATCGAGGTCGCGCTCCTGCCTCCGCTTAAGGAGGGTTCACCTGCCCGCATCCGCGTCGTCGACAACGGCCGCGGCATTCCGGTCGGCATCCATTCGAAGACGAAGGTCTCGGCGCTCGAGACGATCATGACGACCCTCCATGCCGGAGGCAAATTCGGCGCGGAAGACGGCGGGTACAAGGTTTCGGGAGGCCTCCACGGCGTGGGTGCTTCGGTCGTGAACGCGCTCTCGACCTACGTCCGAGCCGAAGTTCATAAGGAAGGCGACGGCATTTACTTCCAGGAGTATGCCCAGGGCAAGAAGAAAGCAAGCGTGAAGAAAATAGGGAAGACACAGAAGAACGGCACTATCATTACCTTCGAGCCGGACACGTCTATTTTCCCCGATACCAATTTCAGCTTCGAGAAAGTCGTCAATCACCTTCGCCAGCAGGCGTACCTTGTGAAAGGCCTTCGCATTACCGTCATCGACGCGAGAGAGCTTCCGGCGAAGAGCGTGCCGGATACCGAAGTTTTCCATATTAGAGAACTCGACCTTGAGGCACCCTCGATGAGCTTTTACTTCGAAGGAGGTTTGATGTCTCTTGTGCGTTTCGAGAACGCGCTTCAGAAGCCCGTGCACAAGAACATTTTCTACGTGGAGAAGGCCGCGGGTCAGAATTCTTATGAGACGGTCGAGATCGCCCTTCAGTACGTCGACGACATTTCTTCGCGCATTCTTCCATTCGCGAACAATATCTATACTGCCGAAGGCGGCACGCATGTGACCGGCTTTAAGACCACGCTGACGAGAACTTTAAATACATATGCCCGAAAGAACAACCTCGTCTCGGAAAAGGAAGACAACTTCACCGGAGACGACGTGCTCGAGGGTCTGACGGCGGTCATCTCGATCAAGCTCGCAGAGATCCAGTTCGAAGGCCAGACCAAGGCCAAGCTCGGAAGCATGGAAGCGCAGGGCATGGTGACGACCGTTTTCGGTGATGCCTTCTCGATGTTCCTTGAAGAGAATCCAGACGATGCCAAGGCCATGATCCAGAAAGTGGTGCTTGCGCTCCGCGCCAGGAAGGCAGCCAAGGCAGCCAAGGATTCTATCCTCAGAAAGGGCGCTCTCGAGGGTATGACGCTTCCAGGGAAGCTCGCAGACTGCCAGGGCGGCACATCAGCCGAGGATGCGGAGGTCTTCATTGTGGAGGGAGACTCCGCAGGCGGTACGGCGAAGATGGGACGCGACCGCCGCACTCAGGCTATCCTTCCTTTGCGCGGGAAGATCCTGAACATCGAGCGTGCACGTCTCGACAGGATGCTCGCGTCCGAGCAGATCAAGAACCTCGTCGTTGCCCTCGGCACGGCTATCGGAGATACCTTCGACATCACGAAGCTTCGCTACCATAAGATCATCCTTGCGACCGATGCCGATGTCGACGGTGCCCATATCCGTACGCTTCTTCTGACGCTCCTCTATAGATACTTCCGTCCGCTCATCGACGCCGGACACGTCTACATCGCCCAGCCGCCTTTGTATAAGATCAAGATGGGCAAGGAAATTCACTATGCATATTCGGACGAACAGAGAGACAGGATCGTCGGCAAGGATGTGAAGCTTGAGGATATCGTCGAAGTCGAAAGCGGGGAAGAATCGGAAACATCGAACGACGAACAGATAGACGAAGCAGAGGTGAAGGGCAAGGGAGGCAAGACTTTGAAAATTTCCATCCAGCGCTACAAGGGCTTGGGAGAAATGAACGCCGAAGAGCTCTGGGAGACGACCATGGATCCGAAGAAGCGCATCTTGAAGCAGGTCAATATCGACGATGCCCGCGAGGCCGACAAGGTCTTCGACATCCTTATGGGTACGGACGTTCCGAGCCGCAAGTCATTCATCCAGTCGAACGCGAAGAAGGCCACGCTTGATATCTAATAAAAATCCCCGCGCTATGCGGGGGTTGTCGTATGAAGCCGAAGCACGGGCTCCACTGCGATGACGTTCTCGAAGTGGTCTGCAGGATAGAACATGAAGCTCGATCGATTTTCGACCGAGATGAACCAGCCTTTGCCGGGAAGAAATGTGAAATCGAAGACGTTCACAAGGCTGCCAGGAAGGAACGTGTCGCTTTCCATGAGCTCGTGCTGCCACCGATCTCTGTCGGGGCTTGCCGTCTTCGTGCACTTGAGACGATCTCCTGCAGCGAAGGAAGGTGCCGGGGTTCCTTCGAGTCTTGCAAGCACGATGCCTCGCAGGACGATTTTTTCGAGTTGATCGTACTCGTCTCTCGTCACGGGAGCTCCGAGTCTTGCAAGCTCTGCCTCCCTGAATGCATCGCTTTGTTTTTGATCATAGAAGGTGAGCAGATCGTGGGCCGAGTACCGCATGAATCTGGGGCCAAAAGGCGTGTGTGACATGTCTCCTCGTTCGCATTTGTCTTGCTACAGACTAGTCTTTCTATACTTTGTGTCAAGAAAATTGTCTCGTGCGCTATCCACATTGAAGAGCTCCGAAAGGCAGGCGAAAATAATAAAAGACCCTGCACACAGGAGTAGAAACATGCCAGGATTACCATATATGCTCGCGGACGAATCCCGCTGCGGCTCATGCCACATGATCGTCCGCACGGACAAGGCGACGACTTGTACCACCTTGGGCTGTCCGAACAAGCCGAAGGGCCTTCTCGGAGAGCCATCCATGAATCTCGCGGCGACGGCATCTTTGCCTCTCCCGCTTCCAATGCAAAAGGCGAGCTGATGCCCGCCTTTTTACTTACCCCGAGCTTGTCGAAGGACTACTTTTTATTCCTAATCTCTTCCTTGAGCTTCGAAAGGAGTTCATCAGTTGAGAGTCCGCCGAGGTTACCACTATCGCGGCTTTCAAGAGTGACTTTGTTTTCCGCTACTTCCTTATCTCCGATGATGAGCATATAAGGGATCTTCTCGGTCTTCGCATTCCTGATCTTCTTTCCGAGAGACTCGTTCGACTCATCGAGTTCGGCTCTGATATTTTCCGCCTTGAGGGTTTCAAGCACCTTCTTCGCATACTCGAAGTGCGCTTCGCCGATGGGAAGGATTTTCACATGCACGGGCGCGAGCCAGAGGGGGAAGGCGCCGACGTACTTTTCTATAAGGAAGGCCATGATGCGCTCTATTGCGCCGATCGAGGAACGGTGGACGACGAAGGCTCGATGCTCTCGTCCGTCTTCGCCGGTGTAGACAAGATCGAAGCGGTCCGGCATGCAGAAGTCGTACTGGACGGTGAAGGCCGTATCCTCCTTGCCGTTGACGTTCTTCATCTGGATATCGATCTTCGGGCCGTAGAAGGCTGCTTCGTCCTTGGCTTCCTCGAATTCGGCACCCCGTGACTGCATGAGCTTTCTTAAGAGGTCTTCGCCTTTTTCCCAGGCTTCGTCGTTTTTATAATACTTCTCGGTGTTTGTCCGGTCTCCCAGGGAAAGCCTGTAGCGGTAATCCTTGTTGAGTTCGAGGCCGAAGATCGAGCAGACATATTCGATAAGGTCGAGTGCTTTGCCGACCTCTTCGACGGCCTGTTCTTCGGATGCGCAGACGATGTGGGCATCGGCAAGGCAGAAGGTACGTACGCGCTGAAGGCCCATGAGTTCGCCCGACTGTTCGTAACGATAGAGCTGCGCGAGTTCGGCGATACGCATAGGAAGTTCGCGGTAGGAATGCGGTTTCGCAAGATAGAGCTCGAAGTGATGCGGGCAGGTCATCGGGCGGAGCATGAATTCCTCGTCGTCTATGACGATCGGCGCATACATCGACTCCTTGTAGTGCGGATAGTGTCCGGACTTCTTGTAGAGGTCGAGCTTGGCGATGTCAGGAGTCCTCACATGAAGATAGCCACGGCGAATCTCCTCATCAACGATAAAGCGTTCGAGCTCTCGGCGCACTGTGGCGCCCTTCGGGAGCCAGAGGGGGAGACCCTTGCCGACAGCGTCGGAGAAAGTGAAAAGCTCGAGCTCTTTCCCGAGCTTCTTGTGGTCGCGTTCGTTTTGAGCATTTGCTTGCGGTTCGTTGTTTGATTCTGACATGAGGAAATAGTATCAGAAATCGGGCTTATTTAAAGGGTATAGATGTTTCTTGACAATTTCCTACATGTGTGTAATTATTAATTAAGTTGCACAATTCCTCACAGACCCGGGAGTATCATGCAGAAGAAGAATTTTGCGCTCATGTCGATGTCCGTGGGTACAGGGTTGCTCGGGTATCGGTTCGGATTTGCTACCGGTTTGGGTTGTTTCTTCATCGGGACGGCTTTGATCTTCGCCCTCGATGCAAGATCGAGGCCTTAACCGCCGCATGGACGCTCTCCAGGCGGCTTTTTCTATAAATTTTTTATCTTGTCCGCAATGAAAGAGGTCTCGCCATTGCGTTTCGATACCTTGCCCTTGATAGCCACGCAGTTGTCCGGAATGATGAAAGCTTTGAATTCTTCGTACACTTTCGGGAAGACGACGACATCGGTCGAGCCGGAGAAGTCCTCGATGCGCAGGAAGGTCATCCTGTCGCCCTTCTTCGTCATGACCTCGCGGATCTCAGTAATGAGTCCGCCGATGATGCACGGCGTATTCTCGCGGCAGTCGTCGAGCGCCTTGATGCTGTTCTCTTTCTTTTCGAACTTCTCCTTATAGGCATCCAAGGGGTGACCCGAGATGTAGAGGCCTAAAAGGTCTTTCTCCCAAAGTAAAATGTCCTTCGGTGCGGCAGGAGGGGCGGGAGCAAGACGGAGCGTCGGAAGCGTCGAGGTGTCCGTCATGGAGGCGAAGAGCGAGTCCTGGTGTTCGGGCTCGGCCGCACGCTCCTTATGGTATGCAAGAAGCATCTCTATATTCGCCAAGAGATATCCGCGCTCGCCGAATTCGTCGAGGGCTCCGGCCTTGATGAGGGCTTCGATCGATTTTTTATTCAAATTCTTATCCTTCACGCGATCCAGGAAGTCGATCAAGCTTTTGAACTTGCCGCCCCTCTTCCTTTCTTCGATGATGGCCGAGGAAATACCCTGTCCGAAGTTCTTGATGGTCGTCAGTCCGAAGCGGATCTTGTGCTTTGCCCCTTCGGTTTGCACCACGGTGAACTGCGAATAACTTTCATTGACCGAGGGCGGATAGACTTCAATCCCCATGCGTTTGCATTCCTCGACCATGGTGCCGATCGTTTCGACATCGCCGGATTCCGCCGTAAGCACGGCGGACATGTAGATGGCGGGGAAGTTTGCCTTCAAGTAGGCCGTCACGTAGGCGATATGCCCGTAGCTTGCCGCATGAGCCTTGTTGAAGCCATAGGCTGCGAAAGGCTCGATCATTTTCCATAATATTTCGCCGAGAGCCGGCGTGAGTTTGCCGTATTCAATGAAGCCCTTAAGAAGCTTTTGCTTCTCGGCCTGCATGACCGCAGGAATTTTCTTGCCCATGGCTTTTCTGAGCTTGTCCGCCTCGAGCCATGAGTAGCCGGCAAGCTTGATCGAGGTCAAGAGCACGTCGTCCTGATACACGAGCACTCCATAGGAGAAATCGAGGAAGTCCTTCATGCGGGGATCGAGATACTTGATGAGCGCCGGGTTATGCTTGCGCTCAATATATGTCGGGATGGTTTCCATCGGACCCGGGCGATACAAGGCCACCATGGCGTTGATGTCGTGGATCGTCGTGGGCTTCAGCTCGATAAGGAATTTCGTCATGCCCGAGCCGTTCAGCTGGAAGGTGCCTTCGGTTTCGCCGCGGGCAAGCATTTCGAAGGTCTTCTTGTCGTTCATGGGAATCTTTTCCATGTCGATGTCGATACCCTCGATCTTCTTTATGCGGTCGATGGCATCGGCGATAATGGAAAGGTTTCTGATGCCGAGGAAATCGAACTTCAGAAGGCCGGCTTCCTCGATCGAGTACATGTCGTACTGGGTGATGATCTTCTGTTCGCCTTTCGTATCGTACTGGAGCGCGGTGTAGTCGGTGAGCACGGTCGGTGAAATGACGACGCCTGCGGCGTGGACCGAGATGTGGCGGGCATTGCCCTCGATGGCCTTCGCCATGTCGATGATGGTCTTCGCATCGGCATTCTCCTGGTAGAACTTCTTCAGATCGGCATTCTCCTTCATGGCGCGGTCGATGGTCATGGGGAAGCCTTGCGCGCCCATGGGGATCATTTTCGCGATCTGGTCTCCGATGCCGTAAGGGAAGCCCATGGCGCGGGCAACGTCGCGCACCGCACCTCGGGCCATCATGGTGCCGAAGGTGCCGATCTGGGCCACATGGCCGTTGCCGTATTTCTTTCTCGCATACTCGATCACTTCGTCGCGGCGATTGTCGGCGAAGTCCATGTCGATGTCCGGTGCAGAAGGGCGCTCCGGGTTAAGGAAGCGCTCGAAGGGGAGCTTGAACTCAAGCGGGGAAACATTCGTAATGCCTGCAAGATAGGTGACGAGCGAGCCAGCCACCGAGCCTCTGATGTTTGTCAGTATTCCGTTCTCATGCGCGAAGCGAAGGAGGTCCGACACGACGAGGAAGTATTTCGGATAGCCCTTATCCTTGATGATCTTCAATTCGTATTCGATACGGGTAAGCACTTCGGAAGTGGCTTCGAGCCCGCGGCGTTCGAGTCCGGAGAAGACGATCTCGCGAAGTGCCTCATCCGCAGTCTTGCCTCCGGGAATTTCCATATCGGGGAAGACCCATTTGCCGAGTTCGAGTTCAAGATTGCACATATCGGCGATCTTTCGCGTGTTCTCGATCGCATCCGGCGTCTCCTTGAAGAGCTTCAAGGCTTCCTTTTCGGGAATGAAAGAGAAGTTCTCATCTTCGTCGTTACCGAACGCTCCGCCGTCTCCGGATATGCGTCCCTGAATGGATCTGACCGTATCTCTGGCCACCCTGTCATCGGGTTCAAGGTAGTAGACATCATGAGCTGCCACGATCTGCGTGTCAGTCTCCTTGGCGAAGGCGATGAGCGCTTTCATTTTGTCCTCATGGCCGGCGATCTCAGGGTGATGCGTGATCTCGAGGAAGAACTTGTCTCCGAAGATCCTTTTGTACCAATGCACGAGTTCGATCGCTTTGGCCTTGTCGCTCGAATTGATGGCCCGGACGATCTCCCCCGAGAATGAGGGCTGAATGCAGACGAGTCCTTCGGCATATTTCTCCAAGAGTTCCTTGTCGATGCGCGGTTTGTAGTAGAAGCCCTCGAGGTAGGAAGCGGTGACAAGCAAAAGAAGGTTCTTGTAACCCGTTTCGTTCACAGCAAGAAGCACCACGCGGCTTCTTTGATTGTCGACGCGCGATTCCTTGTCCGTACGCGAGCGGAGCGCCATGTAGAAGTCGACGCCGATGATAGGCTTCAGGCCTTCATCCTTGCACTCTTTATAAAATTCGATGGCTCCGTAAAGATTGCCCGCATCTGTCAGGGCCAGGGCGTCGAAACCGCCCTTTTTGGCCTTTAGAACGAGGTCGGGGATCTTCGGAAGGGCCTCGAGGAGAGAGTAATGCGAGTGAACGTGGAGATGGGTGAACCGGCTCATGGCGACATTATAGTATGAGAGGTATAGTAGGGCCTAATGAAGTCCGTCCTCGGCATCGATGAAGCGGGAAGAGGCCCTTTGGCCGGTCCTGTAGCCGTCGGCGCGGTGAAGATCGGTCCCTCGTTCAATAGGAAATTCTTCAAAGGCATCAAGGATTCGAAGAAACTCACGGCCGAAGATCGCGAGCTGTGGTTTGCCCTAGCAAAGGAAGCCAGGAAAAGTGCCGATCTTCAATTCGCCGTTTCGCTCGTGTCCGAATCCGTTATCGACAGGCACGGCATCGCGTATGCGATCCGTCTCGGCATCAAGCGCTGCCTCGAGAAGCTCGACGCACAACCCGACGATCAGATCTTCCTCGACGGCGGCATTAGAGCACCGAAGATCTTCCTGCATCAAAAGACCGTCATTAAGGGCGATGAGAAGATCCCCGTCATTGCACTCGCCTCGATCTGCGCCAAGGTAACGAGGGACAGGTACATGGTGAAGGCGGGGAAGGAGTATCCGGAGTACGGTTTCCACATTCACAAGGGCTATGGCACGCTCGCGCACCGGGAGGCCATAAAGAAGCACGGCCCGAAAGCTATCCACAGGAGAAGTTTTTTGAAGAACA
>JAQBRN010000023.1 GCA_028286465.1 Parcubacteria group bacterium
GACATGTTCGCCGCCGGCATCATCGATCCGGTGAAGGTCACGAGAAGCGCGCTTGAGAACGCCTCATCCGCAGTCGCCATACTTCTCACGACCGAAGTGGCTATTGCCGAAGAACCGAAAGAAGAAAAGGGAGAACAGGCGGGTGGAATGGGGTATTAAAGGGGGTACAGATGAAATAAAAAAGCCGGCGCATTATGCGGCGGCCGGGATCTTCTCGAGGAGCTTGTCGACACCGCTGAAGTTCTCTCTGACCTTTATATACAAATAGCCGTTCGACAGGCTGAGGACATAGGTCGATGGACGGAAACCGAGTTTCTTCGAGAACTCAAGATATTCCCTGATCGTCGCTTCCTGATCCTGCGTCAGTGGTACGTTCTCGTCCAAGGGCATCGGCGCCTCCGGTGAGTTCTTCATTAGTCATATCTCTTGGCGGGGCTGGTGTCAAATAAAATACCTCCCGTGCTATGCAGCGTGGGAGGTATCCTCGTCGAGGTGCAGCCGCACGTCGCGGTGGCCGTTCCATCCTCTTGGGTTGGGAGTGAGACCGGCTGCGATCTGAGCCTTGCGCCAACTGCCGAAAATATAGACAAAGACACGGTGCGTCGGTCCCTGGGCTGGCAGGTCCCGTTCACCGGGAGTGAAGCCGAGTTCCTTGGCGAGATTTTGCAGGTAAAGAATGAGCCCCGCTCTGCGTTCCGGAGTGCCAGGCATCGGACACCTCGTTGGATTCGGTCTTAATTGAGCTTACGCTTCTCTGGAAAGATCGTCAATTCGTGCTATAATATGTAGACATAATTGCTTAATACCATGTCTATCACACTTATTATCTTGATCGTCGTAGCGGTTCTCATCCTCTGGTTTATCGGCTCGTTTAACCATTTCGTACGTCTCAGAAACCGCGCCAAGGAAGCTCTCGCCGACATCGACGTCCAGCTGAAGCGCCGTTATGATCTCATTCCGAATCTCGTGAACACAGTCAAGGGCTACGCCACGCACGAATCAAGCGCCTTTGAAAACGTCACCAAGGCTCGCGCTTCCGCCATGGGTGCGAACACACTTTCCGGCAAGGCTCAGGCTGAAGACACCCTTTCGACCGCTGTCCGCGGCATCTTCGTTATTGCCGAAGCCTATCCGGAACTCAAGGCCAATCAGAATTTCCTTTCCCTTCAGAACGAGCTTTCGGATACCGAGAACAAGATCCAGGCTGCCCGGCGCTTCTACAATACGAATGTCCGCGACCTCAATACCGGCATCGAATCCTTCCCGGGGAACGTCATTGCAGGCATCGGCCACTTCGAGAAGATGGACTTCTTCGAACTCGGCGAAGCTGACGCCGCTGCGAAGAACCCCGTGGAAGTGAAGTTCTAACTCCTCTTACGTATGGCAAGCAATATCTACAAGGAAGCAGATAAGAATATTTTCCGTACGTGGGCGTTCATGCTCTTCTTCTTCGCGCTTGTCGGAGCCATCGGATACTTCTTCGCCTATATCTACCAGAGCCCGGGGATTCTCACCATCGCTCTCGCCTTCGCGCTCTTCATGAATGTGTTTGCATACTGGTTTGCAGACTCGATCGTCCTTAAGATGCATCACGCGTATCCTGCCACGCGTGAGGCTGACTTCGACTTGTATACCATCACAGAGAACCTCGCCATCACTGCAGGCCTGCCGATGCCGAAGTTATATATCGTCGAAGACAACGCACCGAACGCCTTCGCCACAGGGAGAAACAAGGATCACGCGGTCATCTGCGTCACGACCGGGCTCTTGGCCATTCTTAATAAGGAAGAGCTCGAAGGCGTGGTCGCGCACGAGATGTCGCACATCGGGAACCGCGACATGGCACTCGGCACGATCGTGGTCGTGCTTGCAGGGTTCGTGACGCTCTTGTCGCACTTCTTTCTCCGTTCGATGTGGTTCGGCGGAGGCCGCAGGAACAGCCGCGACAACGAAGCGGGAGGCATCCTCATGCTTGTCGGCATTGTCCTTGCCATCCTCTCGCCGATCATTGCCACGCTTATCCAGCTCGCCATATCGCGCAAGCGCGAGTTCCTGGCCGATGCCGACGGCGCCCTTCTCACGCGTTACCCGCAGGGCCTTGCGAACGCGCTTCAAAAGATCGCTGCCACAGGCGCTCCCATGCAAACCGCGAACACCGCCGATGCACATCTCTTTATAGCCAATCCTTTCGGCCCGAATGGTAAGACCATGAACTTCGTACAGAAGCTCTTCATGACTCATCCACCGGTCGAGGAACGTATCAAAGCGCTTGTCGGGTAGCGCGTGGTAGGATACATACATGAGCGAAAGCGAGACAGACCTCCATTCGAAGATTAAGGAACTCGAAGCGGCCGTCCACGAACTCGAGAAGGATCTTATTCACGACAAGCTGACGGGGCTCAAGACGCGCGCCTTCTTCGAGGAAGAGGCCCGGATCTATTTCGATATTGCGGTGAATGCCGAAGATCGCGGGACGCGCAGACGCCAGTGGTTCGGCTTTAAAAACGTTTCCTTCATCTTCTTCGACATCGATCATTTCAAGCAGGTCAACGATACCTACGGTCACGATGCGGGCGATGAAGCGTTGAAGGCCGTGGCGGATACGATTCGTATGAGCGTGCGCGAGGGCGACACGGCAGCCCGCTTCGGCGGCGAAGAGATCGCTCTGACGCTTGTGGGCGCGACCGAGCGCGATGCCGAACATAAGGCAGAGGATATCAGAAGACAGATCGAGAATATCAAATTCGGCAAATATCCGGAACTCAAGCTCACGATCAGTGCCGGCGTCGCTTCTGCAGAACAGGGCTCGACCATCGAGGATATCCTGAAGCGTGCGGATAAGGCGCTTTATAATGCCAAGGGCTCCGGCAGGAACAAGGTCGTGGCGTATTCGAGTATTTCATAATATGGAAGGCGCAATCGAGATCAAAGACAAGGAACTTCACCGCGTGACGGCGACCTGCGTTATATACAAAGGCGAAGAATTCCTCATTACTCGAAGGTCGCTCGAGAAAAAGTTCCTCCCGGGCAAGTGGCACGTTCCCGGAGGCGGGGTGACGACAGACGATTACACGAACCTGCCGAAAGGGGGACAGGATCAGTGGTATCATCCGCTCTCGAGTGCTATCAGGCGAGAAGTACGAGAGGAAGTGAACCTTGAGATCGGAGAACCCGAATACTTCAATGATCTCGCTTTCATCAAGCCCGACGGCCTGGCCGTGCTCAATGTCTGCTTCTTCGCTCCCTACGCAAGCGGAGAGGTGGCGCTTGATGCGGATACCATGGATTACAAATGGGTGAGGCTCGAAGAGCTCGGAAACTTCGACCTCATCAAAGGGCTCGAAGGGGAGATCAAGCTGGTAAGCGATATTTTACAAAAAAGAGCGTAAGACGTAGTATCCAGTCAGACCCGAACCCAAAGGATACTGTGGACATCGTTCTGGCTACCCAGAATACCTCGAAGATCGTGCAGATCCTGCCGATGTTCGAAGGTTCGCCGATCAATCTCTTTTCCATGTCGCATGTCGAGATCAAGGGCAAGGCTCCTGAAAACGGCAAGAATCTGAGGGAGAATGCCCTCGAGAAGGCGCAGTATGCCTTCGATCGCGCTCCCTTTCGCATTCGGACGATGGCCGACGACACGGGACTCTTCATCGATGGGCTGAAGGGCAAGCCGGGCCATCACGCCGCGCGCTGGGCCGGAGAGAAAGCGACGACGGAAGAGATCACGGCCTACACGCTCATGCGTTTGCGCGGTGCCGAAAACCGCAGAGCGACATTCAAAACCGTCGTCGCGGTGATCACGCTTGAGGGGATTCCGCATTTCTTTCAGGGAGAGGTTCGGGGTACGATCCTCGAAGAGCCGCAGTGTGCTCCGCAGCCGGACATGCCGTACAGCCCGATCTTCCTTCCGGATGGACAGACGAAAGTCTGGGCCGAGATGACGACCGAAGAAGAGAATGCCATTTCACATCGCGGCATCGCCTTCCGTGCGGCTCGGAAGTTTCTCGAAGGACAACTGAAGTTTGCCGCCCGGTAGCCGCTCATTGAGCGGTTTTTAATTTCTTTTCCACTCGGTCTTCACACCCCTGCGGCGGTTGTCTGCCATGACGAGCTCGTCGTAAATGCCGTCGATGAGGTCGTAGTTCCTCGCTTCATCAAGGGTTATCCATGCGCACTGATCCGTTTCGTCCGCTTGGAGCTTCATTTCGCCCGAGACGTAATCCGCCATGCAGGAAATGACCAAGGAGGGATTACCGTCGGCGTGAATGGTCGAGAGGCTCGTGACGTATTCGATGTTCTCTATTTCGAGGCCCGTTTCCTCCAGCACTTCTCTTCGTAATACTTTCTCGAGCACGTTGTACCAATAATCCTTTGTTTCCTTCGGGAGACTTACGTAGTCGTCCGTTTCAAGCTTGCCGCCGGGTACCGTCCACATGTTTGGAAAGCGCTTCTTCTGCGGAGACCTGCGGGTGATGAGATATTTGCCGTCTTTGACGATAATGGCGGTCATGACCACTTCATGAAGATATTTGTTTTCCATGGATTAAGTATAGGATTCCCTGAAAATTGCACAATATGCTATAAATAGCCGCATTGGAGGGTTCGCATAGCGGTCTAGTGCGCACGCTTGGAAAGCGTGTGTGGGGCAACCCACCAGGAGTTCGAATCTCCTACCCTCCGCCTTCGTAAAGAATTCGTTCCGGATGCGTTTATGTGTATATGCAACTCATAAGCACCGACTTTAACGATGGCACATGTATTCCGGAGAAGTTCTCCGGTGATGGGGAGAATATCTCGCCCGAACTCCGCATCAGCGGGGTGCCCGAAGGCACGACGTGTCTCGCGCTCATTATGGACGATCCAGACGCACCCCAGGGCACATTCGTTCATTGGGTGCTCTGGGATATCCCCTTCTCCACAAGCGTCTTTTCTTCGAAGAATCTCCCGGAAGGCACGAAGATAGGGAAGAATGGAGG
>JAQBRN010000014.1 GCA_028286465.1 Parcubacteria group bacterium
TTATCGAAAGAGAAACGAAAGCCGTCGCAGAATACAAATCGGGGAACACTGCATCCATCCAGTATCTCGTCGGACAGGGAATGAAAGCCATGAAAGGGAGCGGCAACCCCGGACTTCTGAAGAAGCAATTCGAAGAATTACTGCAATAATAAAACCGCCCTTCTCGGGCGGTTTTATTATGCCTAGGCCTCGTGGCGGATCATGAGCTTTTTGATCCTCTTTTCAGCGTTTGATCTGTGTGTTCCAGTTTCTATGTCCTCGATGACCTTCTCAAGAGAAGACTTGGAGTACACGCGGTAGTTATTCATCGGATGGCGCCTCGCCTTGAACTTTCCCGAGCGATCCCAGTTACGAAGTGTGAGAGGAGTCACGCCCAATATCTCGGCGGCCTCCTTTATAGAAAAGTAAATTTCATTCATAAGACTTATATAAACATTACTAATGATACATAGATAATAATAGGCCAGTTTGTAATATCTAGCAATCTTTAAACATGTTGATAACCTAAATTCGAATATTTCGATCAATTCAGCTTTCGAGTTTTCAAGCAAAAATTCGAAATACTTGTAACTGCGGGCTTTATAGCCCTATTCAGAAATTACTTTCGGGAGGGTTCTTAAAACTTATAAATTTCTAAGGGAAAAATCTTTTTAAAATTCTCTTAATTTTGATTATTTTCTATCCCCAGAAACAAACCTGATTCTTGTAGGTGATTGATGAGCCGAGATTTATAATTTATGTTGATGAATAAAGACCTTTTGGTCGACGGACGGGAATATATCTCGGCAAGCCGAGCCGCAAAAAAACTCGGTTATGCGCAGGATTACATCGGCGAACTTTCGCGCAAGGGAATTGTCCCTGCCCGGATGATCGGCCGAACGTGGTATGTCGATCTCGAGGCTCTTCTCGAGCACAAGAAATCTCGCGGCATAAAAACCAGAACTCTTTCTGAGAAAGCGATTCCTCGAGAGGCGCCGGCAGCAAACGTAGCGTCCGCTCTTCTGGCCGAGGAAGTGCTCCT
The DNA here is from genome assembly GCA_028286465.1 of Parcubacteria group bacterium. GTDB lineage: Bacteria > Patescibacteriota > Minisyncoccia > Phycocordibacterales > Zambryskibacteraceae > JAIFWN01. Next base: position 1,022 of record JAQBRN010000014.1, read on the forward strand.
GCCGCTCGAGCACCTTCCGAAGCTCGCGAAGCCGGTAGTGAGCGTCTACGCTCCGAACTTCCTCGAGAAGTGCGTGGTGGTTCTTGTCTCCATCCTCGTCATCGGTTACTCGGGCTCGAACTGGCTTGCATATCTCTCGCCGAGTTCCGCAGAGGCATTCGACATCGGACTTGCAGATGCGAGCCAGGCATCGGCGCTCGGTTCGTTTTTCGATTTTGTTTTCGGTTTGAACAATTCGACCCACGAGGCGACGACGCTCGTCAGCTCTGAAACTCAGGGTACAGGTCCTGCAAACTCGTCGACGCTCACGGCGATCCTCTCCGGCGCTCCCGCGATACGAAAGACTCCCACTCCCGCACTCGCGAATCTCGGCAGCTTGAAGAGCGAACTCGAGGCCTATGTGAGAGACCAGGTCAGTCAGGCGAGACTCGGCACGAGTACGACCACTCGGGTGACCTACGTATCGACATCGCAAAATATCGACCTCGCCGCATTCAAAAGCGAGATCCTCGTCGAAGCGCGGGCACACACCTCTACCCAGAACGAAAGCAATACGGACAACTTCTCCCAGGCTCTCGCTTCGCTTCAGTCGAACGGCCAGATGACGAACCCGACCATCACCGGTGGTACTTTGTCCGGAGTGGCCATTACGGGATCGACATTCTCAGGCTCGTCGCTTCTCTTCACCAATGCGACGGGTACGAATGCCACGACTACGAATTTCTTTACCACCAATGCCTCTTCGACGAATCTTTTCGCTACCAATGGAACCTTCGGCTCGCTCTCGGCTGGATCACTCTCCGTCAACAACGGCAACCTGACCGTCGGCAGTCAGCTCACCCTCGTTCAGTCCCAGAACGGCCTGACCCAGTTTGCCGCGCGTCGCGCCACCGACTCGGCTCCGTCAGGTGACTTCATTACCTACACGAACGCGGCGGGCAACACGCCACTCTTCCGCGTCGACAACTCGGGCAACATCTTCGCGGGAGGCATTACGAACTCGGGCTCGCTTACCATTACCTCGGTCTCTACGCCGCAGTTCCGCGTGCAGTACGACAGCTCGAACGAGAATACGAACACCGTTACCTCGGCAGGCGTCTCGACCTTCGGCTTTAATGGCACAACCCCGCGAGCGATCTTTATGCCCGCTACCGACAGGACGGACACCTTCCAATTCACGAACCACCTCGGCGCGAGCATTTTGAATATCGATACGACGAACGGCCGCGTCGGCGTGGGCACCACCACTCCTCTCGCCAAGCTCGACGTGGCCGGCACACTCGGCTCTCAATCCGATATTTTTAACGTTTCCTCGACTACTGCCGCAAACGTAGTCTCGAGTTTGCTTAAAGTCCAAGCCAATGGCAACGTCGGCATCGGCGTCACGAATCCGTCGGCACAGCTCTCGGTCGGCCCAGGAAGCCTGGTCGACGTCAACGTGCCCATACAGATCAGTTCGGCTGGAGCAGCCACGGATAAATATATCGGCCTCAACAAGAACGGCGCATATGGTCTCTTGCTTGGCTATGCCGAGAGCAAGAATCTCGGCGGCGGCACGCTGACGGGCGGCATCATCAGGACAGTAACATCCGATCCCTTGTACACGATCGTCAACAACAGCACGATTGCCGAGACGATCCTTTCCAGCGGGTTTGTCGGCCTCGGCACCACGAACCCTGTCGAGAAACTGACGCTGAATACTGCCGCTGGAGTCAATAACTATTTCGGGTTCAGAATCGGAGACGTGTTCAAGGGCGCTATCGGCATGATCCAAGCCTCGGGGAATCTCATCACGAATTCCGTCCAAGACGACCTCGGTATCCGGAGCGAAACGAACATCCTCTTTGCTTCAGGTGGGAGCACGCAAAGGATGATTATTAATTCTTCGGGCAATGTCGGCATCGGCACAACGAATCCGGGGTATAGCCTCGATGTCCGAGGGGGAACGATCCATACCATCTTGAGCCAGAATGACGACGGATTATTTATGACTGGTGGCGCGCAGGAAGCGGACTTCGGCCAGAGCACGGTCTGGAACGGTGCTGCATATGTAGCCAAGAGCACGACCGCAGCCATCTTTACCGCCTTCCAGGGCAATTTCATCTTCCAAAGCAATACTGGGCTGACTCCCACAGCTACCTTCGTTCCAACGGCGCGAATGATTCTTACTCCTGCAGGCAACCTTGGCGTAGGCACCACCACTCCTGTCGCCAGGACTGACATTGCGGGCACACTCGGCTCTCAGCAGGATCTCCTTAATATTTCTTCCACCACAGCTACAAACGTGGTCTCGAGTTTGTTTAAGGTCCAAGCCAATGGCAACGTCGGCATCGGCGTTACGAACCCGGGATCGCTCCTCACCGTGGCTGGCAGCATCTCGAGCGCCGATTACGGCAGCGGCACGGGGAACTCGTCGATGAGGTGGCTCTGGAATAATCCTGCGACAGGCACTCAGATCCTAAAGAATCTTGACGGTAGCGGAACACAGACTTTTCCTATTCAACTGGGGGCAAATGGTGTACAAATCGTCTCTGGCTCGCTCTTCTCATTCGTGCAGAACTCGCTAAATACGAATGGCGGCGCCGATACGGCCATCGGCAGGAACGGCGCCGGAATCATCGAGATCAACAACGGCACGGCGGGCATCTTGCGCGATATCACAGTGCGCAGCGCATCGACCACCGGACAGACCGTTCTTGCTACTGTAAGCGGCAACGTCGGCATTGGCACCACGAATCCGACCGCGAAGCTTTTCGTCAACGGCAGCCTCACCGTCGCGAACTCGAGCCCTCTATCCCTGGACGGCGGTCTGTCGAACACTTTCCAGAACTCAAGCGGCACTCTTACCGTCAGGAACCTCAGCGGTGGATCCGGCATCCGGTTTAACCAGTCGGATGACTCGGCGGAGTGGATGCGTATCACGAACACCGGCAACGTCGGTATCGGTACGACGAATCCGAACTTCACGTTCGAAGTGAGCGGCACCGCTTCGACCACGAAGCTCTTCGCCACTAATGCCACTACGACGAACTTCTTCTCGACCACTGCCTCATCGTCGAACTTGTTCGCATCGATCCTCGGCATCGGCACGAGCGCTCCGAACGCATCTGCCATCGCGGACTTCACCTCGACCTCGAAGGGCTTCCTCGCGCCGAGAATGACGGATGTACAGCGCGACGCCATTGTCTCTCCTGCCGCGGGCCTCCTCATCTACAACACGGTGGCGAACGCCTACAACGTCTACAACGGCTCGACTTGGACGACGGTCGGCTCGGGCGGCGGAGGATCCTCCCAGTGGACGACCTCGGGCAACAACATTTACTACACGACAGGGAACATCGGTGTGGGCACGAACCAGCCTTTCAATGCGAAGATCGAGAGCTTCTCCTCGACTGCGACCGCACTTCCGAATAGCTTGGGCTCGACGCAAGCCTCCTCCACTGCGCGCTTTGGCAACGGCACGGTGGCTCTCGACTTTGGCGCCTATAACGCTGGCCTCGCTGCCTGGATTCAGGCCACAAACCCAGCCTCGCTCGGCACCTCGTATCCGATCCTCCTTAATCCAAACTCGGACTCGACGGGCTTTGTGGGCATAGGCAACACCGCTCCAACAGAGAAACTCGATGTACAGGGTACGGCAGCAACAAATATTAAGGTGAAGTCGACCGGCGCTTTTGCCGCGGGCCTGATCCTTATCCCGAACAACAATGCCACAGGCTTCTCTATCTCTGCGAACGCTGCCGCATCTCCTGATCTTGCTATCAAGAATCCTTCGGGCACCGATGTGTTCCACATCACGAATGCGGGGAGTGTTGGTATTGGTGTGACAAACCCAACATTTGGGAAATTACAGATCAATCAGTCGGTTGATTCAAACGTTGGAGGTATTAGTATCGTAAATTCGGGCGTAACACAAAGTGGAAGGTTGTGGGTAGATTCTAGTAGCGTTTTCCACATAGGTGGTGGAGTGGTAGAAAGCATAGCGATTCAACCAACTACCGGCAACGTCGGCATCGGTACGACGAATCCAGGAGCCAATCTTGATGTAGGCGGGCCACATGAGTTCATCGGCAGCAACGGAATCGGCGCGGGCAATTTCGGAGCCGAGCTTCAGTTCCGCGGGTGGAACACCGCTCATCCGAACTGGCAGGTCTCAACGGCCTTCCAGGCATCAAACGGTCTCGACTTCACGCCCTCGACGGCGAATGGCGGCACGACCTTCACCACGCCTACGATGTCTCTCCTAAGTAATGGCAACGTCGGCATCGGTACGACGAATCCGGCAGTGAAGTTTGAAGTAAATGGCTCCATTACCATCGACGCGGGCAGCGATCTCAATCTTCCCGGAGGCGCATTCGGCATAACGAACGGTAGCACTCGCTTCCTTTCGGTTCCAAGCGGTACGAATCCTCTTGTCACCTTTAGCGGTTCAGGCGGAATTGCCGTGACAGGCCTCGCCGGCACGGGCAACCGATGCTTGAAGGCAGACTCAGCCGGCAATATTGTCGCCGGAACGACGGACTGCTCCACCGGCGGCTCCGGCGCGGACAATCTCGGCAACCATATCGCGACGCAGAATATTCAGCTCAATGGCTTCCTTCTCACGAACTCGGGCACGAACGGCCTCGGCATTGATGCTTCAGGTAATGTGGGTATAGGCGTCACACCGTCCGGTTACAAGTTGAAGGTCAATGCGGCCGGAGCAGACGCTCTTGGTCTTACCACTGTCAATTCTACTGTCGGCGGTCCGGCAATTGATCTCCTCGATAGTGGGCGTTCCTCCGAGTCGGTTATCACGAGCACTGACGGCACGACCGTGGGTACCTATCTTGCAAGCTATTCGAATCATCCGCTCATGTTCGGCACCAATGCTGGTTCCTCACCGACGGCGAAGATGGTCATCAGTGCTGCAGGCAACGTCGGCATAGGCACCTCGACACCGACCCTGCCTCTCCAGGTTGTTGCAAATGGGAGCGCTCGAGGTATAGGCATCATGACCAATTCCTCGACTGTCGCGGGATCTGCCACGCTCGACTTCTTCACCCAGGCTAATCACGCCCTAGGCTCGCAGATCATCGGTAACAATGCGGGCACGGGGGAACTCGACTTTTGGGTAAACGGGGGAGCGACACAGTCTATGGCGCTTCTTTCAAGCGGCAACGTCGGCATCGGCACCTCGACGCCTTCCTCTCCGAACGGCTTCGTGAGGACGCTCGACATCACGGGTACCTCGAACGCCTCCCTGGTCCTTTCGAGCTTCGGTGGCGTCGGTACGCGCTTCGAGCTTGGGTCCGAGAACACAGCGGGCGGATTGCTCGGCATCTTCAGCGGCACGACGCGCATTATGTCTCTCACAGGAGCGGGGAACGTCGGTATCGGTACGACGACACCATTCTCCAGGCTCTCCATTTCCACCCCGGCGCAGCAGTCCGGTCTCCTGCCGCTCTTCACCGTTGCAAGCACGACGAATACGAGCCTCCTCTCGGTCCTTGGCAATGGTAATGTGGGCATCGGCACCTCTTCGCCCCTGACCAAGCTCTCGATTCAGGGCACGGCGGGAGCGAATGATATCTTCAATGTCTCCTCCTCGACCGGCGCATCGCTCCTCTATGTGAATGTAGCAGGCAACGTGGGCATCGGCACGACGAACCCTGCCGTACAGCTTGAGGTCAGCAAGGCTGGGGGCTCCGAGATTAAGATCGATGACAGCACTAATGGCTCCTTCTTCCATCAATCACTTGCCAATGATACGGGCACGATCTCCGTGCTCAAGAATGGTGCTGTGCCGACCTCTCTCTTCCTCAATACCCAGCTCTCTTCGGGTGTTTCGAGCAACGCCATAAGCATCGTGGCAGGCAACGTCGGCGTGGGCACTACTACACCTCTCGCCAAGCTCGATGTTGTCGGTACGCTCGGCTCCCAGTCGGATCTCTTCAATGTCTCGACAACCACGGCGACGAACATTGTCACTTCGCTCCTTAAGGTACAAGCGAACGGCACCGTCAGCATCGGAACGACGACTTCTGGCTTCAATTCACCCAAGTTGCTGGCAGCTGCTGATCCGACGCTCGTTAATATTCCATTGCAAGTATCAGGAGACGTTGGCGGCAGAATGGCGCGTTTCTATACCAACGATTTCAACAATTCAAGTGTGGGCAGCAGCTTCAGGATCAATTTCGGCGCCGGCACGGGCAATACATACATGGGCCTTCAGGCATATACCACCGGGGAGACTGCTAATGGCAATTTGATCTTGAACGGAGCCGGCGGCAACGTTGGCATCGGCCTGACGAATCCGTCAGCCCCTCTCCACATCAAGGCTCCTTCGGCAAGCCTCGCGATCATCGAGGGCGGTGTGGCAGCGAACTCCGCAGACGTCCGCTTCTCTGCGGGCGGTTCCAGCTATTGGGAGATCGGAAAGGGGTATACCGCAGCCGGCAACAACGACTTCAATATTTATGATTACCAAGGCACTCCAGGCGTCAGGCTCTCTATTACATCGGGCACCGGCATTGTTAATGTCGCAAACGGCGTCAATGTCACTACTCTCGCCGGCACCGGCAATCGCTGCTTGAAGGCAGACTCGGCAGGCAACATCGTCGCCGGTACGACAGACTGCTCCACTGGTGGAAGCGGCGCAGACAACCTCGGTAACCACATTGCCACGCAAAACATCCAGCTTGCAGGTTTTGCTCTGACGAACGACGCGACCCACATTGGCATCAAGATCAACAACACGGGCAATGTAGGAGTCGGCGCGGCTCCGACCGGCCTCGCCATGCTCACAGTGCAAGGCGCGGGCGCGAACCTGACCGGCACATATAACATCAACTTCGAGTCCTTCCTCGACGCGACGAACAAGCGCGGCGTGTATCTCGGCTATGATAGCGCTGCTCAGACGGGCTTCATCGCTCCGTCTTCGGCTGGCGCCGCCTCGACTCTGGCGTTCCTTACCTATAACGGCAGTTCGTGGGCAGAAAGGATGAGGATCGATGGCACAGGTAACGTCGGCATCGGCACGACGAACCCAAGTGTCCTTCTCCATATGTCGAGCGCAAGCGTCAACGGCGCCCACTTTGATATTCAGAGCACCGATACGGGAGGCAAACAGTGGGAGATCATCTCGACCGGTTCGAATAACGGCGGTGGAGCAGGGAACCTTCTCTTCTCCGAAGCCTCAACCGGAGTAAAGGGGGTGTGGACCTCTGCAGGCAACTTTGGCATCGGCACGACATCTCCTCAGATCGGCGGCTATGGGGCGAATGTCCTCACCCTCTCAAGCGGCGGCGGGGTGACGGATGCTCCGGCCGTACTTCAGCTCGCGGGCGGGCGCACCTCGACCTCTGATGCGGGCGTCGGCATTCTCGATTTCTACAACAAGGGCTCAAGGGTCGGTTACATTCTCTCCGCGCAGAACACGACAAGCGGGGATAACGGCAATCTCGAGTTCGCCGTGAAGGCCTCGGGCGGCAGTCTTGCAGAGGCAATGCGCATCACTGCCGCGGGCAACGTGGGCATCGGTACGACGACCCCTATCGCCAAGCTCGACATCCTTACGACGAGTAGCGCCACGAACTTGAACCTCATCTCTGATGGGCATCCTTCGATGAGGTTCTCGACCCAGTCAGTTAACGGCAATGCCCGAGATTGGGCCATCGTCTCGAACAACGCCGCGAACGGTCTTCTCGAGATCATGTCCGGCACGAGCCAAGGCTCCAATCCGCTTTCAGGAAACTCGCTCTTGTCTATTACATCTGGCGGCAACGTCGGCATCGGCACCACCGCTCCTGGAGCGCTTCTCGACGTATCGGGTACAGATGCCACAGTCCTTAGCGTCTCTGATACCCAAGGTCAGCGTACGGCCAGCTCGACATTGCGCGTCTATAACCAGAGCAATACTGACAACAGTTTCTCTCAGATACTCTTTGGCAATAGGAACAGCGGCTTCGGCGTCGCTCGTATCGTGGCGGAGACGATCCTCGGCGGTGACAACGTCAACCTCCATTTCATTACGGAAGGAAGCGGAGTGCCTGCCGATAGAATGATCATTACGAGCACCGGCAACGTCGGCATCGGCACCACCACCCCGCAGGGCCTGCTCTCCGTGAGCGGCACGGGAGTTCCTCAGCTTATTGTCAATAACCCGACTATATCAGGCGCCAATGCCGAAGAGCAGTTCCGCATCGCTGGCGCGCCGATCTTTGGCATTGGTACGAATATCTCGCTCGGCGACAGCCACAACTTCGAGATCTTTGACCGCGTGAGCGGAGCATCAAGGCTCCTCGTCGGCTCGACAGGTAACGTCGGTATCGGCATCACGAACCCATCGGCCAAGCTCGAGGTGAACGGCACCATCAAGATCACTGCCGGCTCGGGCGGCGGGCTGACCTTCGCCGACGGCACGACCATCACCTCGAACGCCGCTGCGGGCGCGGGCGTGAGCTCGAACACGGACGTCTCCATCGCCGGAGACGCGGATGCGAACGGCTCGGGCGTGGTGACCTTCGCCACCCACGGCTCGGAGAGGCTGAGAATCGATAACTCGGGCAACATTGGTATTGGTGCCGCAGCCGCTTCTGGCAACAAGCTCCAGGTTGCGGGCGGTATCTCGGCTACCGGCGCGTACGGCGCAGATGTGGCGAATATGACCTCCATGGACTATGTCGGGTCGCTCTATGGCCGCATCAGTGTGGACGGTCCGGACACTTCCACCAATGGTATTCTTCGGTTCGTAACAACAAGGAGCAACGGCACCAACGCTTTAACGCCGATGATCATCGACAGCGCAGGCAACGTGGGCATCGGCACGACGAACCCGAACGCTCCATTGGAAGTGAAGAACTCGGGCAACGGCTCAGTCGACGATACGCTCCTCCGGATCGGAGATGCCGGCGGCGCAACGACAAACTTTGACTTCATCCGTAATCACACCACAGGCGCGCTTCAGATCCAAGGCAACCAGATAGGGAACAATAATATAGTGCTCGCTCCGACGAGCGGCAACGTCGGCATCGGCACCACTGCTCCGGGTAATACGCTCGAGATAGACGGCGCGGCAGCAGCGAACGGGGACAGCAGGAACACCGCCCGATTCTTTGACACGACCTCGTTCGCTGCCGGTGTGGGCGCAGGCATCGGCTTCGTCGGCAAGTCCAATGCCGGGGGGAGTTTCTCCGAGTTCGCAAGCATCAAGGGTATAAAGGAGAATGGCACGGACGGCAACAGCGCGGGTGCCCTTGTTTTGACCTCAAGGCCGAACGGCGGCAGCCCAACAGAAAGATTGAGGATAGATTCGAACGGCAACGTCGGCATCGGCACGACGACGCCGAATGCCGAGCTCCAGCTCGGTACGGTAGCAGGCACGGACGCCTTCAGAGTTGGCTCGACCACCACGCAGTTCATCATTGATAAGAACGGCAACGTCGGTATCGGCACGAGTGCGCCGGGCGCGCGCCTCGATCTCGGCGTGCAGGCTCCGGGCACTGATACGGCTGTCACGTATCAGATCGCTGCGGCGGGGAATGCGAACTTCGTACAGACTCGCGGAGCGATTTACGACTCGACCTCGGTCGACCAGTACGCGATCTTCAACGGCCAGCTGACCGGAGGCACCAAGGCTGCACCGACCTTCACCGGCTCGCCTGTGGGAGGATACTTCATACGCAATTTCACTAATTCGACCTTCGCCGCAAGCCGCCTCGACCTTGGCTACTTCTCGGGCTCGGGCGCCGGACAGACGGGTACGAGCACTCTCTCTATAGTAGGGAACAACGTGGGCATCGGTACGACGAATCCTACAGACCTCTTGTACTTGAAGGGGGATCAGAAGAATGTGGTTATCCAGCAATCGGCTTCTGGAATAAAGACAAGCGGATACTTGTTCGCAGATTCGGGAGCGTTGACTCTCCCCGGTATGAGATATACCCAGTCGACAGCAAGGCTTGATCTCTCGGCAGACGCAAGCGGAGCGAATGCCGCTCAGCTGTCTATCCTTTCTAGCGGCAACGTCGGTATCGGCACATCAAGCCCTATCACCAAATTACATATATTTAGCAATCTCGATACTCCCCTCACTATCGACTCGTCTAACGGTCAGACGTATCAGAACTTCAGAGTCAATAATGTTTCCAAAGCGTATCTTGGATATACCACATCGGGTACAGGAGGTCTTGGGATAGTTAACGCCGCGGGTAACACGGTAAATCTTCTTGTTACGGATGCCGGCAACGTCGGCATCGGTACGACGAATCCGAACGGAAAACTGGCGATAATCACAGCCGGCCAGGCGGGTGTGCCCGCGCTCGGTACCGCGGGCAACGGTCTCAACATAGAACGCAGCGATCTGGCGGTAGGAATGGATCTCGGATACGACACTGGTGGCAATGCTTACATTCAAGTCCAGCGCCATGATGCCGCCTTTGCGGGCAATCTCTTCCTCAACCCGGTGGGTGGCAACGTCGGCATAGGCACGACGAACCCTGACCACAACCTGCAAGTACTCAGTAGTGGAAGCGGAGCGAATACAACCTTCAATGTTAAATTTAGCTCTGCTACTGACGGCACCCCGTTTACCCTTACCGATACCAATTCTGGTATAGCCACGTGGGGATTCCGAGTTCCTACGGTGGGAGACATGAGCATTCGCGACGTGACCAATGCGAGAACGGTCATGACCTTCTCGGGGGTGAGCGGTGACGTCGGCATAGGCACGACGGCGGTGAATCCTGTCGCAAATCTTGATATCGTGGGCACGAACCGCACGAATTCCTATGGCAACCTGACGGTCAGGACGAGCGACACTCAGGGAATTAACGTAGGAGGCCAGCTTACTCTCGGCGGCAACGCAGCTGCTTCTCCTGCGGCGAACGGCGATGCTCAGTTCGCGAACCTGGCCGGAAGGAAGGAAAACAGCACTGTGGGGAACTACGCGGGGTATCTCGCCTTCGGTACGAGCGACGCATCGAACAACAATTTCGAGAAGATGAGACTCACCTCGGCGGGTAATCTCGAAATCAACACCACAGCGCTCAACGACTCCAAGCTCAACATCGAGTCCGATCTCCAGGCCGTGACGATCATGGACCTCAAGGATACGAATGCTACGCTTAACGGTACCTACATCGTCTTCAAGAACTCCTCGGGCAACGTAGCTGGATCCATTACCCACAGCGCGACGACCGGAGTGGCGTATAACGCTACCTCGGATAAGCGCCTCAAGAACGACCTCGGCGTGGCGAACACGACCGACGTGTTGAAGGGTATCGTCATCCACAACTTCACCTGGAAGGCTGATGGCACGCTCGACAAGGGAGTCTTTGCTCAGGAGGCCTACCTTGTGAAGCCGTCCGCAGTGCATGTCGGATCGGACACAGTGGATGCAAACGGCAACCTGACCAATCCTTGGTCCATCGATTACTCGAAGTTTGTACCGGATCTCGTCGTTGGCTGGCAGGTGCATGAGGGCAGGCTCACGGTGCTTGAGGCAGCAGCCAGCTCGACCGCGCAGGCGCTCGAAAGCCTTACGTCAAGGACGTCTGGTCTCGCCTCGACCACAAGCTCGATCTCGAGCGCTCTCGGCTTGAATCTTGCCGATGCATCCGCCGGACTCTCGGTCGACAGAGCCGTGACGCTCAAGGGTGGCCTCAAGGTCGATTCGATCGGGTCTATCACTGATCTCATATCGATACAGAGCGATGTGAATTTCATCGGACGTCCGTACTTCAACTCAGATACGGGCGGCTTAGCTGTGGTCGAGCAGGGAAGTAGGAAGGTCGACATCACCTTCGATAAAGGCTACATCGATGCGCCTGTGGTGAACGCCACCGTCACCCTCGATGCCTCGACCACCGACACGCAGATCGAGAACGTGCTCGCGAACTCCGCTGGATACGTAGTGACGAACCGCTCACAGAACGGCTTCTCCATCGTGCTTGGGAAGCCCGCCGCCGAGCGCATGACCTTCTCCTGGACGGCGCTCGCGATACGCAATATGAGGATCGCGAACTCGGCGAGCGCCACTCAGCCCACGATCGCAAATGGGACTAATGGGGGAAGCGGGGCAGCGACAAACGGGGGAGGCACAATATCATCGACCCCTTCTGATCCTACCCTTAGTACTCCTCCCGTCCCTTCGCCTGATGCATCCTCGACTCCGGATATAACACCGGCACCCGATGCTTCAAGTACTCCGCCAACATCGGGTGATACAGTTGCCGTAACACCGGATACCACTCCGACGCCATAAGTAATTTTCAATTTAGAATTTCCAATGTTTAAATATTAATAATTGAAATTACGCATGCATAAAGTTTATTCAGTTCTTCTCATTGCATTTCTCTTCGCGCTCTTCCTGCGGCTCTTCGTCATCGAAGGATACGTCGTCAAGGGCGACTCCATGGCGCCGACGCTTCAGAGTGGAGACTACGTCTTCGTCTCGAAATTGGCCTACGTATGGGGTAGACAACCACACAAGAGTGATGTTGTAGTGGTTTTACCAAGAGGCTTCAGAGAGAGGGTAGTAAAGCGCGTGTATGCCACTCCGGGAGACAGGTTCGATCTTGGAAGCGGGGTCGTCAGTCTCGATCCACAGGAATACTTTCTTATGGGAGACAATAGCGCAGTGAGTGAAGACTCGCGAACGTTCGGTCCCGTCGACGCCTGGAACATACAAGGAAGGGTTATAGGAGCGTTTCGTTATAAAACATTACAACTTATTAGGTTTTGGTAAATAGGTTTATGCATGTTTAATAAGGTTATGCTCAAATTTAAATTTTCCAACCAATTTTAGAATGACCAATTGCATGCATATCTGCGTGCTTTAAAGGCTCTAGGAACTTGAGTGAGCCTGCTTCGGTCGATAATCACTAGATATTGGACATTAATTGAAAATTCTAAACCCGCCTGCCGGACGGGCAGGTTCTAAATTGAAAATTATTTTCTCTCCCTCTCCCCAGATCCAAGGCAATTTCCATAGTAGAGCTCGTTTCTAAAATATATAATGTTTAGAACATATTTTCTTGCCGATACGGCGTATCGGCATGAATTTGTTTCGAACTTTGAATCCCGAACTTCCAACAAATCAAAACGGACCCGAGAAGTGGCTTTCGATGTCGGAAGCTGCGAAGCTCACGCCGTACTCCGCGGAATATCTTTCGCTCCTTGCGCGCAAAGGGAAGCTCGCTTCGAAGAAAGTAGACAACACGTGGTATACCACGAAGTCCGTTCTGGAAGACTATATGCAGAAGCAGATGATGCGCGCCCAGATGCTTGGCGGCAGCTATCGTCCTCCCGAGGCGCCAAGAGCGGAAAGTGTTTCGGATGCTCCCGCCCCTTCGGATATTCCGTCGCTACCGCGTATAGAAACGACGATGTCGTTGAAGCACATGCGCTCGCTCAAGGATGACATTCGAGAGCATATGAAGCGCGAAGGAATTCCTCTGCCGAAAGAAGGTGCCGACGCTTCGCATCCGGCGCTCGATGGATTCAAATCTCCCGGCGATGCAGCGTACGCGGAGAGAACTCTTTCACAGGAATTTCTTCCGCACATCGACAAGCCGATCGCCGAAGCTCCCGCGCATGCCGCTCTTCCGGACATCGCTTCCGCCGTACACGAGAAGACGACGAAGGATGTCGAGAGCGCTCTCGAACGCGTTCTTGACAGAAAGCTTGGTACGGGGCCTTTGCTGAAGAAGGTGCGCATCTTTCCGCATGCGTCGTTCAGAACGGTGTCGGGTTCGAAAATTCTCATCGCAGTCTCCGTCCTGACCATCGTTATCCTGACCATCTCTCCGGTGCCGTATGTCTTCTCCGCTTTCGAGAATACTCTTGGTGCGGTCAAGGGCTTCGTCTCCGATGCGAACACTGTGATGGGCTTCCGTCCCGGTACGCATGCGAACCAGATCCTTCTCCTTGATCAGGGCGGCAATGTGGCGATCATGGGACACATCGAGACGGGCAGCCAGCTCATGAGCCGCGTGGCCGACGGTACGGCGCCGATCGTCGTCGACTCGAAGACGCTCGTGAATAATCTGAATGCCGAGTATGTGGGCGGCGCGTCCTCGACCGATTTCACACTCGCATACGTCACGAAGAATGGTTCTGTGACAAGCGAGAATGTCACCCTCGGCGGCGATGTGGCCGTAGGGAAGACGCTTCTTGTCCGTGGTGCGGAGAAGCTTCTTGGAGAATTATCCGTGGGAAGCGATCTTGCGGTCTTCGGCGATGCGGAGTTCAGACAAGCGATGAAGGTCATTGGACCTGCCACCTTCTCGGGCATCGTGACGCTCGAGGATAATCTCTCGGTGAAGAAGAACATTTCGATTCGCGGCAGCATCGAAGTGGGGAATGCGGTCAACGCGCTCTCGGGCGCCTTCAGCGCTCTCGGTGTTACGGGCAATCTTTCTGCAAGCGGCGATGTCTTGCTCGGCAGCGCGGACCGGATTATGACCTTCGGAGCGAAAAACATTACTCTCGACAAGGCCGGCAATCTCGGTGTTTTCGGTACGGCCACTATTGCCAATTCCTCGACCATCAATGCGACTACCACGAACTTCTTTGCCGATAGTGCCGCTTTCAATAGCATTAGCGGTACCAATCTTACGCTGACGCACTTTAATTTCGGTCTTGCTACCGGCACGAGCGCTACGACGACGAATCTCTTTTCAACCACGGCAGTCTTCGGCTCCCTCTCGGCCGGCTCTCTTTCGGTCAACAACGGCAACCTGACCGTTGGCAGCCAGCTCACCTTGGTGCAGTCGCAGAACGGTTTGACGCAATTTTCGGCCCGTAGAGCCACCGACTCAGCTCCCTCGGGCGACTTCATCACCTATACGAACGCGGCAGGTAATACCCCGCTTTTCCGCGTCGACAACTCCGGTAACATCTTCGCCGGAGGCATTACGAACTCAGGCGCTTTCACCGTCACCTCGGCGTCGCAGCCGCAATTCCGCGTGCAGTTCGACTCATCGAACGAGATGACGACCTCAGTGAATGCTTCCGGAGTGACGACTCTCGCTGCTAATGGCACCACGCCGCGTCTTGTTTGGATGCCGGCCACAGACAGGACGGACACCTTCCAGTTCGCAAACCATCTTGGCGTAAGCATTTTGAACATCGATACGACGAACAGCCGTGTCGGTGTTGGTACGACCACGCCTTGGGCGCCGCTTTCCGTCTCGACCATATCCCAGCAGAGCGAGCTCCTGCCGCTCTTCGCCGTCGGATCGACCACCGGTGCCTCGCATTTCGTCGTGCTTGGCAGCGGGAATGTCGGACTCGGCAAGGCGAACCCGGGAGCACAGCTCGATATTCAAACGAATACTTCCCCGAACACGATCAGGGTGCTCAATGCGAATGGCGATGAGAGGTTCTCCCTGGTAGGAGGAGCGAACACTCCGGTATTGAAGCTTACGCAATCGACAGGAAACTCCATCACTATGGATGGCAGCGGCGAGATCCTCACGAACAGCGCTGCAGTGCCACTTTTGCTGCAGCCTTCGGTAGGCAGTGTCGGCATCGGCACCTCGACGCCCTTCGCACGGCTCGCGGTCAATCCGATAGCGGGCGACGCAAATCAGTTTGTGGTTGGCTCGTCGACGAAGACGAGCTTCATCATCACTCCGTCGGGCAATGTCGGCATCGGCAAGGCGAATCCGTCCGTCGCGCTCGATGTCGCCGGCCTGCTCAACATTCAGTACGGCGCTACGACGAATGACACCATTACTATCAGCTCCACCGGATCCCTGATCCAACAAAATAACTCAAGCGGCAGCAAGTACCGCCTCGTTGCAGACAACGGCAGCGGGGATCCATCCATCCGCCTTTCTTCGGACGGATACTTCGGCTTCAACTCGACGACAAACATGAACGGCGGCGGCCCCGATATCGGCATCGCAAGAAGCGCTGCGGGTGTCCTCTCCGTGGTGAACGTCACTGGCAGTCACATAGGGACTCTAGGTACTATCGTTACGGGTTCTCTTGGAGTCGGCACCACGACCCCCTTCGCCAAGTTCGCCATCCACGCGAACAATGGCGAGACGAACTCGCGCCTCTTCGAGATCGCCTCGTCGACTTCGAATTCCACTACCACGCTCTTCACTGTCTTGAGCAGCGGCAATGTGGGCATTGGGACGGCGAATCCGCAAGCGCCGCTGCACATCCTTAGCGCGGGTACGGGAAGCGCTTCGGCAGGCTTTATCGTCCAAAGGTCTGATAGCACGACGAACGCGGCTCACTTGCAGAACTATTTTAACGGTTTGTCATACTTGTCCCAGAATATGTTCCGTAACACAGACGGAACCTGGAGCCTGGGAGACACGGCAAGCGCCGGAGTCGGGATGGTGCTCAGTTCGAACAGCAGTCTCGAGACTCCGAACATAAACTTCTTGGCGCTGTCAATCGCGAACAACGGGACGCAGAATATCAATAAGATCATGACCCTGTTGAATACGGGCAACGTGGGTATCGGCACGACGAATCCGGGTGTCGAGCTTGAGGTGGCTCACAATCAGACAGGCAATACAGGCATCCAAGTTACCAATACGACCCTTAATCAGGGAGCGGCCGCCATCTCCTTTAGCGGCATGCAGGGGAACAGCTTTATCTTTGGTATTCAAAATTCCGCTTCGGCTATAGCGAATAGCGCCTCGAAGGACTTTATCTTCCGCTCGGACGGCGGCAACTTTGTGTTTACAAATGGTTCGAGTCCACTTGTCTCTATTTTGAAGACGAGCGGCAATGTGGGCATTGGCATCACGAATCCGGGCCAGCCGCTCCAAGTTGTAGCGGCCTCGAACCAGCGCGGTATCGGCATTATGACGCACTCTCCGACCGTCGCGGGCGCTGCCACTCTCGACTTCTACACTCAGGCAAACAGCGCCCTCGGCTCGCAGATCATCGGCAACAACGCGGGCACCGGGGAACTCGACTTTTGGGTAAACGGCGGCAATACACAGGCTTTGACTATCCTTTCGGGCGGCAATGTGGGCATTGGCACTACCACTCCACAGGCAAGGCTCAATGTGCAGGCATCGGGAGCGGGGACAAGCCCTTTCCTTGTGACGAACAGCTCGGGCCTAAACGTCGGAGCTCTCCACGTTAACTCGAACAACACAGGTTCCCTTTGGGTATCCGATGCCTCGGGGAATGTTCTTGCCAATGTCAGCGCCTTTAGCGCTGGCGGGCAGATGGCGCTCGGATCCACGGGCACCTTTGTTTGGGACTCTACCGCGACAGACGCGACCGGCAGCGCGGACTCGGGCCTCTCGCGCCTCTCTGCAGGCAAGATCGCCGTGGGCAACGGCACGCAAGGGGACGTCTCGGGCACGCTTATCACTTCGAATATTGGTGTTGGCACCACAACGCCGACGGCGAAACTCTTTATCACGGGCATCGGCACCGGCAATGGGGTTAGCTTGGAGACGGCGAATTCGTCCAACGTGCCGATCCTTAAGGTCCTGGACAACGGCATCACCACCTTAACTGACGGGGCCACGACAGGTTTCGGCTTTGATACGACGAACAAGGCCTTCACTCTCGGGCAAGGCAATCAGGTAGGCACGTTCTCCATCGCCGGCGCGGACAGCGGCGGCACGGTGCCGATCAATATCACCGTAAAGGCGGGTAATTATACTGGCGGCGCTTCTGTGCCCGCAGCCAAGCTCTCTCTCCTCGGCGGTAGCAACACTGGGGCCGCGCCTCTCTTCGGCGGGGATGTAATCATTAACGCCGGACAAGGCGGAGCGGGATACGGCAATGTACAGCTGGCTCCGCTCGGCGGTAACGTGGGCATCGGCACCACCAATCCTCAAGCCAAGTTCGAGGTAATGGCCACGACGAGCGGATCAACGATCCTGCAGGAAGTCCTTCGGGTTTCTCGCACCGGAGGAACGAACAATGATGCCAACGCCGGACGCGCAGCCGTCCTGTCCTTCTACGACGAGAATAACCCGACTCTGACAGGAGCTGTGAGCGGGCTAAGGGAATTGCCTGGTAGCAACTTTGATGGAGATTTGGCCTTCTATACGAATAGCGGTGGGAACCATACTACTGTAGCTGGCTTAACGGAACGAATGCGCATAAGCGCAGCCGGCAACGTCGGCATCGGCACGACCGCTCCGGGAACGGTTAACGGCACGGCTCTTACCGGCAAATTCTTCCATCTCTCCAGCGGTTCCGGTGCGGCCCAGTTGGTGGTAGATGGCACGCTTCGCGGCGCACTCATTTTGAACGCAAGCAGCGCGACGGCCAACAGCAGAGTGTTCCAATTGAGGAGCGATACCGGCCTCTTCCAGCTCGTCTCTTGGAACGACAATGAGACGGAGAAGAATGTAATCTTGAATGCCACTTCTGCGGGTAATGTCGGCATCGGCACGACAGCACCCACATCACGGCTTAATGTCATTGCGGCTTCGGGTGTTGCAGAAAGCGCCCGCTTCATGACTAACGATTACAACGCAGGTACTAACACTGGTTCAGGTTTTGTTATTGATTACGGCGCCGCGAGCGGCAATACATATACCCGTTTGACCGCTGTGTCATCTGGTCAAAGCGCTTTCAATAATCTCATTCTGCAGTCCGGTGGCGGTAGTGTCGGCATCGGCACAACGGCACCGAGCGCCAAGTTGCAAGTAGCTCAAGCGGCCGGAACTAGCGTGGAAGGTTTGCGCCTCCAGAGCAATACTAATAGTGCCGAAGGCAACTCTGTCCGTCTGGCGTTTTCAAGCCAGGTTGCATTAGACGGAGTTCAGCGGGTCAATGCAGCTATCGACGCTCTCACCACGAGCGTGGCGAGCTCGCATTACGGACAATTAGCTTTTTCTACTATGAACGCCACGGTTTTATCAGAAAAGATGCGCATAGATCCTGTTGGCAACGTGGGTATCGGCACCACCAATCCGCTTGATACCTTGAACGTAGCCAGGGATCGCGCGAACAACGGTTCGGACTCTCTTGCGCAGCTTGTGGTAAGCGGTTCAAGCGCGACCAACGACAGGCTCCTGCTTGGCTACAACACTACAGCAGACAACGGTTTCATCCAGTCAGTTCATGCGAACTCGGGTGTTACCTCTTTGCTCCTTCAGCCGGGCGGCGGCAACGTCGGCATTGGCATTACAAACCCGAGCTACAAACTCCAAGTCAACGCAAATCAAGCAAGCGGATACGCTGGAGAATTTGATAACCTGGGCAACAGTGTTAACAATTGGGGGATAGATATTACTGCTGGTACCAATGATAACTCAGGTACCAATAGGATGATTGACTTTCGTCGCGGAGACGGCACTATCGTTGGTTCGGTTACTGC
Source organism: Parcubacteria group bacterium (assembly GCA_028286465.1). Classification (GTDB taxonomy): domain Bacteria; phylum Patescibacteriota; class Minisyncoccia; order Phycocordibacterales; family Zambryskibacteraceae; genus JAIFWN01. The sequence continues at coordinate 20,322 of JAQBRN010000014.1, forward strand.
TTCTGGCGGAGTAACAGCGTATAACACTACCTCAGATAAACGCTTAAAAATTGATAATGGTGTTGCTATGAGCACCTCTGTGCTCCAAAACCTCGTCATTCATGACTTTACCTGGCGAGGCAGCGGTGCTCTTGACCGCGGAGTGTTTGCTCAGGAGGCATATCTCGTAAAGCCGAGTGCTGTAGTCGTGGGTTCTGATGCGATGGATGCAAACGGCAATCTTATCTCTCCCTGGGAGGTTGATTATTCGAAATTTGTTCCCGATTTGATTGTTGGTTGGCAACAGCACGAGAGTGTCATTAACGGCCTTCATGTCGATCTTGCATCGGCGGCATCGTCTATCGCGGACCTTCAGGCTTTTGCCTCCTCGACCTCGGCGCGGCTTGATGCACTTGAGTTGCGCGTGGGTGCACTTGAGAACTCAACGTCGACAGGCCTCACGCTCGATGCCACGACGACGCAATCGATCGTCGGCTCCGTACTCGCAACGCTCGGTGCCACTATCGCGAACGGCCTGACGCACTTCGGTGACATCGTGGTAAGCGCGCTGACTATCGGCAGCCATGAGAAGCCGGTCGGCGTCACCTTCTACGACACGGTCACCGGCGACCCGTATTGCCTCAAGGTCGCGAACGGCGTACAGGTGACGATCGCCGGCGTGTGCGGGAACACCGATACTTCTCAATCAAGTTCCAATGGAACAATGACAAATGACCAAACGGGTACGAGCACTCCTTCTGAGGCAACGTCGACGCCGCCCGTAGACTCAAGCGCTTCAAGTACTCCGCCGACTACAAGCGATGCATCCTCGACTCCTCCGACAGATTCCGGCACGACGACGCCTCCCGTCACGCCATAGCTCATATATAATAGATATTCATGGTAAGCGACTACGACAAAAGATTGGAGGATGCCAAGCGGGCCCGCATGCAGGGTATCCGGTTGAAAGATGCTTCGCCGCTTCAGGCACCGGCCGTGCAGCCGAAGAGGAATCGCATCGAGGAAGCATTGGGAGGAAAAATTCCTGACTCTCAATTCTCGATTTCCAATCAAGATCCAATTCCCAATTTGCAAAAAAAGATCGAAGTACCATACCCAGATCCTTCATTGAAAATTGCAAAATTGAAAACTGGAAATTCCGTGGGTTACGGACGCTTTTTAAGAAACCTTTTCCTGGGTCTTGCGATCATCGTCCTTCTTGTCATTATCGGAGTCGGAGGGTACGCCGTTTTCCAACACTACAGCGCGCCGCAGACATTGAGTACGAACGATGTCGTCTCGGCCGTGGGCAAGCTCGTCGAACTGCCGCAAGGGGAGACGCCGACCGTCGCCACGGTCACGGATCTCGCGCCGCTTGCCGGACAGGACTTCTTCAAGGACGCGGCGGTGGGGGATAAGGTGCTCATTTTCGGCGCGTCGAAGAAGGCGATCCTCTACAGACCAAATGGAAACAAGATCATTCAGATCGCGCCTCTCAATAATTAAATGAAGATGTATAATAGAGTACTATGATGCGAAATAGAGCTCTTGCAATGGGGATTCTCGTTCTCATGCTTTCGAGCCTTGTCGTTCCGAAGATGGCATCCGCATGGAGCCCGAATTCTCTCTTGGCATCGGTGCTCGGCAGCGTTACGAGCCTCTTCAAGCCTCAGCCGAAGCTTTTTTCCCCCCAAGCGCAGCCTGCGCCTGCCGTCACGCCCGCAGGCACATCTTCTGGTGCGGGCGTTATTCAAACCGTCGACACGGACAAGTTGAAGGCGGATATCACTGCAAGTCTGACCGCTAACCTTCGCCCCGATCTCTTCTCGTATGTGCGTTCGACGGTACAATCTGCCGTTCAGAATGCTCTTCAAGGAATCGCTCCGTCTACTGTCGTACCGCTGCCGGCGTCTCCCATAGATCTCGACACCATCAAGGCTGATGTGTATGCCTCTATTACAAACCGTTTAAGCAAGCAGAACGACAGCGGCGCGTCATCGCTTGCAAACGCACTCAGCGGGCTAGCGAATGGCGGAACGTTCGCAACACCGACGCTCAGCGGGACGACGCTCAGCGATGTCACGAATTCGCTTTTGAAGACCAATGGTAACGGACTCATCGTCTCGGCAGTGGCCGGCACGGATTACGTGGCGACGACGACAGGGAACTGGCTCGGCACTATTAGCGGCCTGTCCCCGGCATCTATTATTGCCGGCGGATTCTCGACCACGTCTGCGGCGTATTTCTTGTCGATAAAGACCACCGATAACCTTACTCAGGGTGCTGTGAATAAGTATTATAATTCGTCGTTATTCAATACAGATTTTGCAGCGAAAACGACGGATGGGCTGACGCAAGGGACGACGAACAGGTATTATGCGACATCGCTTTTCAATACTGACTTCGCAGCAAAGACGAGTGATAATCTCACCCAAGGCGCAACGAATAAGTACTGGAGCCAGAGCCTTTTTGATATTGCGCTTTCTGCGACAACGACGCTTAATAACATCACGACGCTGAAGGGCCTCACAGATATCATTGCGACCCGCTCGACCACGACCAATGCGACGAGTACCACTTTCTTTGCGACTACGGCAAGCTCAACGAACCTTCTCACTTCGCTTTTTAATGCAGGTTCGAATGCCTTGGTAGTGAATGCTGCCGGCATAGTCGGGATCGGTCGAACAGATGCAACTAGTGGGAAGGGTGTCTTCAATGTTACGTACCCTTTCGCAAGAACTGATACCTCCCAGAGAAATATATTATCTCTGACCTCAAATGATTCGATAAGCTCGACTTGGTCACTACTTTTTACAAGCACCGGGGGTTCGAGTGGGTTCTCTAGAAATTTCGGAATACAGTCAATGGATGGAAGCTCAGCTTTCGAAGGGAACATTGCTTTTCAAAAGGATGGAGGCACAGTATCTATTGGCGATACTACAGGCGATGGTGGAACTCCCTTGTATGTTTCAAGATCATTCACCGCGGGCTCTGGTAATGCAGCAAATATTATCAGCTCTGTCACGACATCTAGCAATAGTGTCAGCACTGTCGGTGGTCTGAGTGTTTCTACCAGATGGAACCAACAAGGATCGGGTAATGGCGGCACGGCGATTGGCGCCGATATAACAGCTGTCGGGGATCCATCTACTGGGGGAACTATTTTTGATGTGTCTGGTATAAGAGGTAATGCTTTCATACTCGATCCGGGGACAACTTCAGAAGTCTATGGCGGGAATTTCATAGCATCAGAAAGTGGTGAAGCTCATATAACGAGGGCGGCTGCTGTGCATACGCAGAATTCATTTGTAGGCGGCTCTAGTGGGGCTTCAGTAATCGGCGTAAACTCCGGCGTATTTATCGATACTCCGTTACTTTCCCCAGATTCTTCTTTCCCGATCACAATTACATCGAATTATGGTCTTTATGTCGGTAGCCAGGCAGATGTAGGAACTACTAACTATGGGATTTATATTGCTAATCAGAACGGATCCGGTACAAATTATGCAATTTATTCTACTAGCGGTACAAATTTCTTTAACGGTAATGTCGGTATCGGCATTACAAACCCAACCCATGCCCTCCAGCTCGCAAGCAATGATGCCGCAAAACCCACCTCTAACACCTGGACGATTATTTCGGACAAGAGGTTGAAGCAGAATATTCAGACTTTCTCTGATGGTCTTGCCGTCTTGAATCAGATCAACCCAGTTTCCTATGAGCTGAACGGCAAAGCGGGAACGCCCTACGGCGCGAAGGGCATCGGCATCCTCGCACAGGATGTGAAGGATATTATTCCGTATACCATCGACACCTTCCAGGCCAAACTGAATCCAGGAGATGCAACTGATACCACTCTCTACGATTTCAATTCATCCGCTCTTACCTTCGTGCTTATCAACGGTGTGAAAGAGCTCTCAATTGCCGCTTCCTCTACAAACTCCCGTATTGATGCGCTTGCGTCTCGTGTCTCGGTGCTCGAGTCATCTTCCTCGACGCAAACCATTACCGACAGTTCTGGCATCTGGGCGGACTTTTCCTATATGGGAATCGAGATCGCGCGCGGCATTGCCACTTTCGGAGATATTATCGCCAATTCCATTACGGCCAAGCACGCGGTCTTCGACGACATACAGCTGAAGGATGTCGACACGGGCTCGCCGTACTGCGTGCGGGTGAAGTCGGGCGTGCTCATACAGACGCCAGGTACCTGCGAGAGTTCGGCGTCGTCATTCGCGCCGCCGGCATCAAGCGGGGGATCGGATACCGGCACCCCGGCCGATAATACTGCTTCCTCCACGCCGCCTAATGACACCGCTTCCTCAACACCTCCAGTGGAAGATGCCTCGAGCACACCCTCGACACCCTAACTCTTGACTTGCATTTTTATTGTGGTATGTTATAATCCCACCGGATAAGAACATTCATTCTGGGAGAGTCTTTCGTGCATAAGTCTGTGCGCAGTATCCTTACTGCGATTTTCATTACCCTGAATCTCATGGCATGTAATGATGTGGTCGCACCGGGCGCGAAGGAGAATTGCCTGGTTTCGGATTGTTCCGGGACAAGACTTTCCAATCCACATCCGAACATCGTGAACCACCATGTCGGTACCCGATTCGAAGTCGTGGCTGAGACCCTCTTCTACGATCCGGCCTCAAGCGACACGAACGAGGCCAAGATCGAGATTGCGTATCGGGTCAATGTGGCTGGCTTCATTTGTTTCGGATGCTTCGATGCACCAACCCAGGGCATGAGGGTCTTCAGCATCCTTGTCGGCGACTACATGGGACAGCTCGGTACGGACACTCTCTATATATGGAGCGCCGCGCATCCGAGTGTGAGGAAAAAAGTTCCAGTGAACATCCTTCCGCCAGCGTAATGCCGGCGGAATTTTTTATGCAAAATCCCGCATTGCTGCGGGACTCCGGGTATCTATAAGCCGAATTCTGTTGTCGATAGTTATTTATCTGGAGCCGATCTCGCGATCGAGCTTCGAGCGGCACTCCTCGATTGCTCGAGGCACGGCCTTGCATTCGCGTAAGTATTTTGCCGTTTCAGCCGGACTGAACCGGATCGTTTCTGTTCTCAACTCTAGGGTCGCCCCCGACAGGTGTTACCTGCTACGTGTATCCTCTGTCTGCATATGCGGGACAGGGGATTGAATGTTCGGACTTTCCTCATCATGCCGAAGCATAACGCAACTATCCGATACCAATGTCAATTATACGCTTATACACATTGAAAAGCAAGGTTTTTAGGCCTAAAATGGAGAGATGCAAACAAGAAACATATCAATAGAGCGGCTCGCTCGGATCGTGCTTTTAATCACAGTATTCCTCGTTCCGTTCTTCTTTATTCCGTCGCAGTCCGTGACCTTGGACACGGCCAAGACGCTTCTCCTGGTCTCGGGTGTTTTCATATCGCTTTCGCTCTACTTGGTGAGCGTCGTGAAGAAAGGAGAGTTCGAATTTCCTTCGACGAAGGCGCTATGGGCGGTCATCCTTATCCCGGCCGCATTTCTTGCATCGGCGCTTCTGTCGGGCAATGCGCATGTCGGACTCGTCGGCTACAACCTCGAGATCGGCACGGTAGCCTTCGTCGCGCTCGGCTTCGTTCTCATGTTCCTCACAGCCGTTTTCTTTAAGACGAAGGAGCGCATCTACTATACGTATCTCGGCTTTCTCGCGGCGTTCGTCATTGTCGCACTCATCGCTCTCGTGAAGTTCTTCTTCGGGGCCGGTGCGCTCTCGCTCGGCACGTTTACGGGTACGGCTATTTCTCCGGTCGGTTCGTGGACGGATGCGGCGGTCTTCTTCGGCTGCTCGCTCGTCGTCGTGACGATCGCCTTCGAAGAACTTCTTCTCTCGACACGCGGGAAGTTTCTCCTCGGACTCGCCTTCATCGTCTCGCTTTTCTCGATCGCGGTATTGAACGTTTCCGTGGTCTGGATCGGCCTCATGGCGTTCTCTCTCATCTATCTTTTGTACACGTTCTCCTTCAATAGTCCGATCACGGGCATTCAAAGCGCGGAGCCTCTGGAAAGAAGGATCTCCTATACGGCGCTTGCTCTCCTTCTCGTTTCTCTTCTCTTCGTATTCAACCCCACCGTTTCCTCGTCGGGGGCGAGGCTTGGTGACGCGCTGTCTCAGAAGTTCAATGTGTCGAACATCGAGGTCAGCCCTTCGATGAGCGCCACGGTCCAGGTCGTCCGTCCGGTAGTGAAGGACAATCCGATCTTCGGTTCCGGACCGAACACCTTCGATATCGACTGGTTCGCGCATAAGCCAGCTGCGGTCAACTCCTCGATCTTCTGGAATACGCCTTTCCCATACGGCGTCGGTATTCTGCCGACATTCGTCGCGACGACGGGCACCCTGGGTGCCGTACTCTGGCTTCTCTTCCTCGTCTTCTTCATTCTTCTTGGTGTGCGGGCGATCTTCGTTCGAAAGGAGGATAAGGTCGGACGTTTCCTTCTGACATCCTCCTTCGTGGTGTCCTTGTTCCTCTGGCTCCTCTTCCTCGCCTACGTTCCGTCGAAAGCGATCTTCGCGCTCTCCTTCGTGACAAGCGGCCTCTTCTTCGCCTCGGCGACGCTTTCGGGAGCGGTAGCCCGTAAGACCATTCTCTTCAGGAACAATTCCAAACTCGCTTTCGTGGCGGTACTCCTCCTTGTCGCGGTACTCGTCGGCAATGTGGCCTTCGCCTATACCGCGGTCAAGCAGTCCGTGGCTGCCATCTACTTCGGCAAGGCATCGGTTGCCGCAAGTGCAAGCGACATCACCTTAGCAAGAAACGACGCGCAGAAAGCGGCCACTCTTTCGGGCCAAGACATCTATTACAGCGCGCTCGCGCAGATCGGGATCGCACAGACGAACGCCGTTTTGAACACCGCGACGGGCACTCCCGAATCGGCGAAGACCGCCTTCCAGAACTCCCTTGCAGGAACGATCGCCGCCGCCCAAGCCGCAACGCAGGCCCGTCCCGAGGTGTATCAGAACTGGATCGCCCTCGGCGCGATCTATGAGTCGCTTGTCCCGGCGCCATTCTCGCTTCAGGGTGCATATGACAGTGCCAAGGCCGCGTATACGGAAGCGGAGAAGAGGAATCCCGAAAGTCCGGAACCATACTTCCTCCTCGCGCGCCTCGAAGTAGCCAACAAGAACAATGCCGCCGCTCGCGATCTTATCAAGCAGGCTCTCGCCAAGAAGGCCGACTACGCGGACGCCTACAATCTTCTCGCTCAGATCGAAATTGCCGATGGCAATACCGCCGAAGCCATCAAGGCAGCCGAGTCCCTCGCGATCCTCGCGCCGAACAATGCCGGCGTGCTCTTCGAAGTCGGCGTGCTTAAGTACAATGCGGCCGATTACCAGGGCGCAGCCGACGCACTTTCGGCAGCCCTAGCGGTGAGCTCCGACTATGCCAATGCCATGTACTTCTATGGTTTGGATCTCGTGAAGCTTGGAAGGAAGGATGAAGCGCTCGCTGAATTCCAAAAGCTTCTTGCCGCGAATCCTACCAACGCCGAACTTCCGCAGATCATTGCAAACATCCAGGCCGGAAAGGACCCTCTCTTTAAGATCGCCTCAGCTTCTGCCACAAGCGATACGACCACGCCTGCCATAACGAATCAAAAGACCACGACCCCGGCTCACTAAAGCATATGGTCAAAGCGGTATTCAGGTTTCTCTATAAGGAGACAAGCGCGCTTCATCATGCGGCATATCTTCTTGGAGGATTCGCTATCCTGAGCCAGATCCTCGCATTTCTCAGGGATCGTCTGCTCGCGCATGTCTTCGGCGCGTCAGCCGCTCTCGACTCGTACTATGCGGCCTTTCGTATTCCGGATTTCTTGTTCGTGACGGTGGCATCCGTCGTCTCGATCTCGGTCCTCGTGCCCTTCATCGTCGAAAGGGAGAAGAAGGGGACGGAAGAGGTGAGGAAGTTCATCGACGACGTCTTCAGCTTCTTCTCTTTCCTTATTATCGGCGTATCGATCGCGGCGTTCTTCCTCATTCCGGTACTCTCGCCACTGCTCTTCAAGGGCCTCTCGGGAGATGCGCTCGCTCGCGTGATCATGCTCTCGAGAGTCTTTCTTCTCTCGCCGATTTTCCTGGGTTTCTCGAATCTCTTGGGGTCTCTGACCCAGGCGTACAATCGCTTCATCGTCTATGCCTTCGCGCCACTCTTGTACAACGCCGGGATCATTGTCGGCACGCTTGTCCTTGCGCCGCGCTACGGCGTGTTGGGCGTTGCTATCGGCGTCGTCGGAGGTTCGCTTCTGCATCTCTTGGTCCAGGTGCCGTTCGTCCTGCATCTCGGGCTTTTCCCAAGGCCGAAATTTTTCTTCGACTTCTCTTCCATCAGGAAAGTGGCCGTCCTCTCGTTTCCTCGTACGCTCTCGCTTTCGGTCAATCACATCGCGACGCTCTTCCTCATATCACTCGCGTCCTTGATGCCTGTCGGCTCGATCTCGATCTACTCCTTCGCATTGAATATCCAGTCCGTGCCGCTTAGCATCATCGGTGTCTCGTACTCTTTGGCTGCCTTTCCGACACTGACCCGGCATTATGCCTCGAAGAACTTCAAGGGCTTTGTCGACCAGATGGCGACGACCGCGCGGCACATTATCTTCTGGTCTTTACCCGCGACCGTGCTCTTCATCATGCTCCGGGCGCAGATCGTCCGCGTGCTTCTCGGTTCGGGCCGCTTCGGCTGGAATGATACGAGGCTGACGGCTGCCGCTCTCGCGGTTTTTTCGGTGTCTGCCTTGTCGCAGTCCCTTCTGCTTCTCTTCACCCGAGCCTTCTACTCGGCGGGGCATACCAAGAAGCCGTTTCTCATTAATTTCATTTCGGCTATCGTGACGGTCTTCTTCGCGTACGGCTTCGTGAAGCTCTTTTATGCGTGGGATTCCTTCAGATATTTCTTCACCTCGCTTCTCAGGGTCGACGATCTCGATGCGGCCGTTCTCATGCTGCCCCTGGGCTACACCGTCGGAACAATATTGAACGGCGTCGTTCATTGGATCGGCTTCGAGAAGGACTTCGGAGGCTTCTCCGTTCAGGTGAAGAGAACGCTCTTCGACTCCTTCGCCGCCTCGATCATCATGGGAGCGGCGGTCTATGTGGGGTTGAATCTCTTCAGCCGCTTCTTCTCGAATACCACGCTTCTCGGCATATTCCTCCAAGGATTCGTTTCCGGCATGTTCGGCATCGCGGTGGGCCTCTTGGTGCTTGTCGCGCTCAAGAACAAGGAGCTCGCCGAAGCCTGGCGGTCTGTTCATGAAAGGATCTGGGGCACGCCCGTCATCGCCACGGATCCCGAGATCATTTAATTAAAGCCGTATCGATCCTTCCTCTCCAAATATCGATTTGACGAGACTGCCCATGGCGAGCATGGCGTTCTTTACGATCTCCGGATCGGTGCACACGCGTGAAAATTCTTCTTCGGTATACGGTACGATATAGGCGCTCCGAGTCGAATATGCCCGCACTTCGTATATGCTCGTATTGATAAGGGCGGTTGTAGATGACAAGAATATCGGTGGCGTCCGAGAGGAGCACATCTTCAACAGAGGGGATCATGTCGCTGTCCATGGTTCCCGCATCCTTGAATCTGCCATCTTCGAGTTCTACGGAACCGGGATTGAGATAGGGCAATGAGACCGCCGCATGCATGACGAGTTCGAGCTCCTCGGGAGTTTTCCCTTTGACATTTCTGTATTCCGGTTTTCCGGTAGAAATATTCAGCAATCGAACGTAGAGATCGGTCTGAGTCCGGCTCAGGGCCTCGTAATCAAGCGGTTTCTTATTCTTGATGACATTGAGGCCGTAATCGATGTCTACAATATCCCACACTCTCGGCATGCTGATGAATTCCTTGCTGCATAATTCCTCGTAGTAAATGCTGGCGCCTTGGTGGGTATTCCCCGTCAGGAAATAGCATGCGTTCGGAAAGCCTGCGGAAATGGTAAAGATCATATCGAACGCCTTGTTGAGGCAGAGTTCTTCAAGCGCCGTTACCGCTCCTGCTCCGCGTGCGCCCGTCATGGTGCCGCCGAAGAGAATAAGTGCGGTCTTTCTGCCGTCATTAAGCGGTATGGATGCGCCCTTGCGCTCGAGAATATGCTGTATGACTGGATGCATCATTTTCGCCTTTATTTATAACATAAAATAGCGTATTATCGTCGTACTTATGGACCATATTCGCAATTTCTCTATCATTGCCCACATCGACCACGGCAAGTCGACCTTGGCCGACAGGATGCTCGAGATCACGGGCACCATCGAGAAGAGGAAGATGAAGGAGCAGGTCCTCGACTCGATGGAACTCGAGCGCGAGCGCGGCATTACCATCAAGATGCAGCCGGTGCGGATGAAGTATATGCATGAGGGAAAAGAATACACGCTCGACCTTATCGACACGCCGGGGCATATCGACTTTTCGTATGAAGTGTCACGCGCGCTTCGAGCCGTGGAAGGCTCGATCCTTCTTGTCGATGCGACCCAGGGCGTGCAGGCGCAGACTTTGACCACCCTCGGCATGGCTCGCGATGCGGGGCTTGTCATCATTCCCGTTCTTTCGAAGATCGATTCTCCGCTCGCGCGGATCGACGAGATCAAGGAAGAGATCGTCGAACTTTTGAAAGTCTCGCCTGAAGAGATCTATCTTGTGTCGGGGAAGACGGGCGAGGGGGTGAAGGAACTCCTTGATGGAATTATCAATAAGGTGCCAGCGCCTCGCCAAGGCAAGGCCTTGGATGCAAATTCCCAAGGCCTTGCCTTGGCGACCGACAAAATTCCTTCGTCATTTCGCTCTCTTGTCTTTGATTTTAAATATTCGAACCACACGGGCGTCATCGTTTTCATCCGTGCCATATCCGGAAGCGTCAAGAAAGGCGACAGGCTCATCTTCAAGCAGACGGGCAAGGTCTTCCAGGCGCTCGAGGTCGGGTTCTTCATGCCCGAAGAAATGATCGCGGACTCCATTTCCGAAGGCGAGATCGGCTACATCGTGACGGGCATCAAGGAGCCGGGCGTGGCTTCGGTCGGAGATACCGTGGCAAGCGCGACCGATACAAGCGAGCCTTTGCCCGGGTACCTGAAGGCCCACCCTGTCGTCTGGGCTTCCATTTACCCCGAGTCCCAGGACGATTTCGTGGCTCTTCGCCAGGCCCTCGAACGCTTGCGTCTTTCCGATTCGGCCTTTTCCTTCGAGGAAGAGTCGTCCGGCGTTCTCGGACGCGGTTTCAGATGCGGATTCCTCGGCATGCTTCACCTCGAGATCATTACGGAGCGTTTACGCCGGGAGTTCAACTTGGAACTTATCATCACCCTGCCGTCTATTACGTATCAAGTGACGTATAAGAACGGAAAGACCGAAAATATTTATAGCCCGTCTTTTTTCCCTGAGGATCACGATGTCGCGCTTGTGAGAGAACCGTGGGTCAATGCCACGATCATCACGCCGCCGGCTTTCCTCGGTGAGATCTTGAAGCTTCTCTACGAACACGAGGCGGAGGTGGGGAACACGGAGAACTTCGGGGATGCCCGCACGTCCATTTCCTTCCAGATGCCCTTAAGAGAACTCATGCGAAGTTTTTTCGACAAGCTGAAGTCCGCCACATCGGGCTTCGCCTCCATTTCATACGATCTCTCCGGCGAACGCGATGCCGATGTGACGCGCCTCGACATTCTCGTGGCGGACGAACCGGTGGCCGCCTTCGCTAAGGTCGTCTCGAAGAGGCAGGTAGAGTTCGAAGCGGAAGCGGCCGTCGAGAAGCTGCATAAAATTTTACCCAGACAGATGTTCTCCATGAAGATCCAAGGAAAGGCCTTGGGAAGGATCATTTCCTCACGCTCGCTCTCGGGTATGAAGAAGGACGTGACCCAACACATGTACGGAGGCGACATCACCAGAAAGATGAAGCTCCGCGAGAAGCAAAAGAAGGGCAAGAAGAAAATGGCCGAAAGAGGGAAGGGTAATGTCTCGATCCCTCAGGATGTGTTTTTGAAAATGATTCGTTCCGATGAATAAAAGCCTTCGGCAGAGAAGCGCAGTGTCCTTGACAAATAGCTAGTAGATGTGCTATAATACAACAAGTCAGATTTCAGGGCATTTTGCCTCTTTGTACCCCACACAATAGGAGACGCCCATGCGGCTCAAGTCGATTGTCTCGGCAATCAGTTCTCCATGGGTCGTCGTGCCTGCCATGGTTAGCATCCTCATTGGCGGGTTGATGTATGCCGCCAATCAGAAAGTCGATCCCAGATACCTCAAGCCGACTGTCCGCGCGGAGGCTGAGGCAGGGCACATCCGCTATCTGGTCTCCATCGAGAAGGACAGCTTGCAGAAGCTCAAGAAGTAACACCGGCGAATGCCGAAGAACCCCACCTAAGACGTGGGGTTTGTCATATCTAATTCGTAAACAAAGGCGCCATATAGAGAAGGAACATGCCGACGACGACAAGAATGGAGACTCCTGCCCAGACGACCTTGAACTTCTTGTGATGCTTACCAAACATGAGGCATATGCTACCATATTCCCATGCGCGAACTCCAACAAAAGCAAAAATTGAAGCGGAGGCTCTACTCGACGCCGGCTCTCATTCTCCTCGCTTTCATTACCTTCATGTTCATCCGCGGGACATACATCGTTTTCGAGAAGAAGGTCGAAAGCGCCCAGTATGTGAAGACCCTTTCGGACAAGGAACAGGCTCTCAATAAGGAACAGACAGATCTGACGGCGAATATCGCAAGCCTCGAAACGGAATCGGGTCTCGAGAAGGAGGTCAAGGCCAAGTACAATGTGGCCAAGGACGGGGAACACGTCGTTATTCTTGTCGATCAGGCCGCGACGACCACTGATACGGCGCCGGAGCATTTGCCTTGGTATGAAAAAGCTTGGAATGTTATAATGTCTGCATTATGACTACAAACACGCACACCGTTGAAATATATTCGACCCCGACCTGCCACTTCTGCCACATGGCCAAGGACTTCTTCTCGACCTATGACGTGCCGTTCACGGACCACAATGTGGCGGCCGACAGGGAGAAGCTCTCGGAAATGATCAATAAGTCCGGCCAGATGGGAGTACCCGTCATCGTGGTCGACAACAAGGAGATCATCGTCGGCTTCGACCGTGACCATCTCGTGGAACTTCTCGGCATTTCTGCATAATAAAAAGCCCGCGTCAGACGAGGGCTTCGGAACCGGCGACTTCTGCCGGTTTTTCGTATGTGGTGATGACGAGTTCATCACCGTTGAGAGCGAAGCTCGGAGGCATCTCGCATGCGATGGCCAGGCTCCGTTCAGTGCGGGGAATGATGGCGGGCAGCTCGTACCAATCCGGAAGCCTCTCTCCGTGACTTTTGAAAAGGCCGCCACCGCGCTCTTCGATGGAATAAACGAAATAGCGTTCCTGCACGCTGCCGTCCCAACTTTTCTCCCCGAGCCACCCATGCCGCTTTTGTGCTTTTTCACGACACGTTGGGCATGTCCGATGAAGGGCGTTTCTCGAATTCCAGCACCAGTCGCCGCCTTCGTAGCCGCCGCTTTCTTTCCTGGTCTCAGCGATGAAGATGATCTTTGCCGTACTCGCGGGTGTCACCCCGCCGCACATCGTGCACCAGGTGAGCGCGCGCTCGGCGAGTTCCATGGAGAGGAGAGACACCCATTCCTTGGTGTGGTTTTTCAGCATTCTTCTTCTATTCTCCTGGGCTTCCGCAAGCTCTGCCTCCCTGCGTTCAACGGCAGCCTGGTATGCTTCTGCCGTTTGACCATACGCAAGGAGAGCGCCACGCAGGCTTTGTGTAGTACTTCCTTCGGTCGTCATAAAGAGCTCCGGTAGAGGGTCTAGAGTCATACTACTCCGCTGTAAATTTAATTCAAATTCGTGCTATATTCTCAGAGTATCAGGCCGTCGTAGTTCAATGGATAGAACGACTCACTCCTAACGAGTAAATGCAGGTTCGATTCCTGCCGATGGCACCAGTCCTCATAGTTTAATGGATAGAACGCACGCTTCCGAAGCATGTAGTCTAGGTTCGATTCCTAGTGAGGGCATGCAATTGCCCCTGAGGAAAGTTTGAAAAATCCGACGTTTTTGCTATAGTTTCGCCATGGATCCCGAGGATCGAGAGCTCCTTATACGGACGGCTAAATTGAGCGAAGAGAACAACCGCCTGCTTCGAAGCGTGAAGAGCACTTTGCGCTGGAATCAGATCTGGGGATTCGTGAAGGTGCTCATCATCATCGTGCCCTTTATCATCGGATACATCTTTCTCCAGCCGTATCTCGGGTCGATCGGTTCCTCCGGGACAAGTTCGATAAAAGATCTTCTGAACGCGTACAATCAGTGAATATTGCCAAGATAGCTCAGTTGGTAGAGCATTCCCCTGAAGAGGGAAGGGTCCCCAGTTCGAACCTGGGTCTTGGCACAAGAAAACAAAACCGCTTTAAGCGGTTTTGTTTTTGGCGTAGCCAGCCTAGACCCAGGTTCGAACTGGAGGTGGGGTCGGGAGGAGAAGCTCCTCCCGTGGAGGAAGGCAGGCCGAAGGCCGTTGGAAAACCGTGGGTTTCCAAATAAGGTTCGTACCTGGCTTGGCACCAAAAATAATATATAGAAAACAAAAACTCCCGCAGCGGGAGTTTTTGTTTAATTTCCTCGGACTTTGAGTTTCGTCGCGCGATTCTTGTCGAGCTTCGGAAGACTGAGGATGAGCATGCCGTACTTCTCGACAGCCTCGGCCTCATCGACATCGATCTCTTCGGGCAAGACGACCGTGCGGGAGAAGGCGCCCCAGTAAAGCTCGCGGTGATAGTAATCATCGTCCGCTATCGTCCGTTCTTCCTCGCGGCGGCCTCTGATGGTGACCGAGTCGCGGGTGATGGCCACATCGAGGTCTTCGGGCTTCACGCCGGCGACCATGGTCTTGATAATGATATCCGACGACGTCTGGTAAACATCGACCGTGAGCTGGCCTTCTTCCTCTTCAGCGGCTTCGTCGAAGATGGAAGGCTTGCTGCGAGGCTCCACTGCTTCCTCGGGCATTTCGTCCTCGAGTTTGACGGCGCCGGTCAGTCGTTCAAAGAAAGATCTTTTTTGTTGCATGTACGTTGGTTACGCTTTTATTTTATCATGACGATAGGACGGGAAGAAGCTTACGCAAGGGGCGTGCGGTGGATAGTCTTCACCTTCTCGAAAGCAAGCAACAGTACCGCGATGCCTGCCCAGACCGTGGCGAAGGTAAGGAAGGTCGATAAAGATCCCTGATTCAATATAAAAAGATTGAAAGCCGTATGGAAAAAGACCGCGAAGGCAAAGCCGACCGTACCCGAAAGTTTCCTGAGCCATGAGCGCTTATAAAAGGAGAGGGCAAGCAAGAGTCCGATCGTGCCCGAAGAAACGGTATGAAGGAGGGAAGAGCCGATGAAGCGCAGGGAGCCCGTGACGAGCGTCCCCGCGATATCTTGCTGCAGCAAAGGATTCGCTATGAAGAGAGTGTTCTCAAGCGCGGTGAAGCCAAGGGCGGCCGTGATCATATATATGAGCGGATCGATCGGCTCATCGTCGTCGATCGAGGCCAGTCCTCCGATGTAGGCGGCGGCGAATTTAAAGGCTTCTTCGAGCAATGCCCACAAGAGGAAGGTCATGATGCCGAGCCCGGGATAGTACGTGAGCACTTTTCTCTGAAGCGGTATGACGAGGATGACGGCGAGCGCGCCGAGAAGGAAGGTGCGGACGATGTTGAAGCGCGGCTCGGGGCGCTTCCTGTCCTCGTTTCGCCAGAAGGCGAGCCAGATGAGCGCCGGAGCGATGCCGCCGAGGAGCGCGTAGACGACGATGCGTGAAGTGATCACAAGATAATTCTACTACAGCTTAGACGCTCGGCCACTTCGACACCATAAGAATCTCCGCATCCTTCTCCCACGGCAGGCTTTGCCAGATCTCTTCCGTCACGAAGGGCATGAAGGGGTGAAGGAGCTTGAGCGATCCGTAGAGGATCTGCATAAGCGCGGCCTGTCGAGAGACCTTCTTCGCAGCATCTTCTTCTTTGAATATGGCCTTCGATTCTTCGAGGATGACGGAAGCGAGGGTGTCCCATATATAGTGATAGATCTTCTCTGCCGCCATGTAGAAGCGGAACTTCTCGAGATCATCCGTCACTTCCGTAACGAGCGCGTCGAAATCCCGGAGGAGCTTCGTGTCTTCTTCGTTCAACGCGGCGTGCATATCGACACCTTCCGTATTTTCAAGAATGAAGCGGGTGATATTCCAGACCTTGTTGGCGAAGTTCTTGTAGCCCTTGACCTTGTCTGGCGAAAGAGCGAGCGATGTGCCCGGAGTGTTGCCTATGACGAGGGCTATGCGGAGCGCGTCCGTGCCGAATTGGCTTGCATACTCGAGCGGATTGATGACGTTGCCTTTCGACTTCGACATCTTCTGGCCCTTGCCGTCGAGCACTAAGCCGTGAAGGTAGACGGTCTTGAAGGGGAGCGCGCCGGTCTTATAAAGCCCGAGCATGATCATGCGCGAGACCCAGAAGAAGATGATGTCTCCGCCGGTTTCCAAAACATCTGTTGGATAGAAGGTATCGAAGTCCTTTCCTCCAAGGGCCTGGAGCGTGGCGTATGGCCACTGCGAAGAGGAAAACCAGGTATCGAAGGTGTCGGTGTCCTTGTGCACCGTGCCTCCGCACTTTTCGCACTTCGTGATGGTGCCTTCAAGGTCGACGTAGCCCGCGTCGCACGAGTCACAAATCTTCGCAGGGATGGGGATGCCCCAGACGATCTGGCGGGAAATATTCCAGTCGATGATGTTCTCGAGCCAGTGGACGGTGATCTTTTTGTAATGTTCGGGGATATAGGTGATCTTCTCGGCGTTGATCATCTCGAGCGCCTTCTCCGCAAGCGGCTTCATGCGAACGAACCACTGCGCCTTGATCTGGGGCTCGATCGTCGTACCGCACTTGTAGCAGGTACGGACGACGTGCTTGTAGTTCGAGTCTATTTTGTCCACCAGGCCCTTTCCTTGAAGCTTCTCGATGATCTTCGGGCGAGCTTCCGCGATCTTCATACCGGCGAATTCTCCGGCGACAGGAAGGAGCTTACCGTCCTCACCGATGATCTGCTCCTTGTCGAGCTTGTGGCGTTCGGCGATGTCGAAGTCGGTCTGGTCGTGCCAGGGAGTGATGGTCATGACGCCCGTGCCGAAGGCCATGTCGATCGCCGCATCCTTGATGACGGTTGCCGTAATGGGGCCGTTGATCCACTCGAGATCGAGCGTCTGTCCATCCTTGTACTCCGCGTACCTTGGATCGTCCGGATGCATGACGACGTACTTATCGCCGAACTTTGTTTCCGGACGGGCGGTGGCGATAACGAAGGGGCCGTATTTCAAATAATACAGAGCGTCGACGCGCTCGTCGTCCTTGATCTCGAGATCGGAGAAAGAGGTGCGGTGCTTCGGGCACCAATTAACGATGCGTGCGCCTCTATACAGAAGATCGTCTTTCGAAAGTTGTTTGAATGTATCGTAGACGATCTCGATGATCCTTGGATCCAGGGTGAACATCTTTCTCGACCAGTCGGCCGAGGCTCCCATGGAGCGGATCTGGGATTCGATATTCTTGGAATTCTCGAGGGTGAAGTCGAGGATCTCGTTATAAAGATCCTTCGGATCCATGCCGAAACGGGAGCGTCCTTCCTTCTCGAGCTTCTTTTCGAACACGACCTGCGTTTCGAAACCGGCGTGGTCGAGGCCGGGGAGCCATAATGTCTTTAAGCCCCGCATCCTCTGAAAGCGGGTCATGACATCCTCGATCGTCATCACCAAACCATGCCCGGCGTGAAGGGAACCATTGGCATTTGCCGGAGGCATAATAATGGTAAACGGCTTCGCGTCTTCCTTGAGGGGGAGATTGTCCGGATTGAAGAATCCGCTTTCTTCCCAGAGCGCATAGATGCGGCTTTCTACCTCATTCGGCTGATATGGGTTAAGAAATTTGTCGTTCATGCGTCTTCTATACTAGCACAGCACGACAATAGCAATTGTAAAGGACAAATTATAAGCATCATAAAGGACAAAGTATTGTAAAGGACAAATTGGAAAATAACTTCTCACGAAAAATTTCCAGAAAACTTGACAAATCCTCCACGAAAAGTAGTCTAACGAAAATGGTCGCATTCAGAGATAGAAGCATAACGAAAGCAGCAGTATCAGTGATGATGCTTCTTATTTTGTGTGCCAATTTCCCGGTGAATGCCTTCGCAGACACGCTTTCAGTCGATCTTAAGGCGAATGGCCAGGATGCTCTCACCCTTGCCACCTCGACTGACTCCTTTACCGTTTCTCTCTCGGCTCCCGGTGCTACTGCCTGCCAGATGACCGTCCCTGCTGCTTCGGGCGTCGATGTCGCCATGAGCTCGGTTATCGCTCCGGGCCATCCATGGTATCCGGCTGTCGGCGGTTCGACGACCTTCACCGTGACCTGTACCAACGGGGTGAACAACCTTTCGGATACGGTCGTCGTCTCGCTTCCGGCAGCCTCGGCCCCGGTCGTGGTTCCTCCGGTCGCTTCCTCGACTCCGCTTACGGCGGACATTAAGGTAAATGGCTCGGACGGTCCTGTCGTCACCCTTACTTCGGGCCAGAGCTACACATACACATGGTCTTCGACCAACGCCACTGCCTGCCAGCTCACAAGCCCTGCAGCTTCGGGCATCTCCACATCGGGAAGCTCAGCCGCTATCTCGGCTGGACATCCTTGGTATCCAAGCAATGCAAGCGCATCGACTTCGGTCATTACCCTTGCCATTACCTGTACGGACGGTGTCACCAATGCCTCCGATCAGGTGAAGGTTCAGCTCAATGATGCCGTTACCCCTCCACCAACCGGAGGCAGCCCTGTCACCGCAGACATCAAGGCGAACGGATCGGACGGCCCTGTCGTCACGATCGCTTCCGGAACCCCATATACCTATTCCTGGTCTTCGACCAACGCTACCGCCTGCCAGCTCACGTCGCCGGCAGCTTCGGGCATTTCGATAAGTGGTACGAGCGCTTCCATAGCTCCCGGCCACCCTTGGTACCCGACATCGGCATCGAGCACCGTCCTCAGTATCACTTGTACGGACGGCGTGACGAATGCTTCGGACACGGTCACAGTGGCGCTTGCGGCTTCGGCTCCTTCCGGCGGTTCTTCCCCCGTCACTGCCGACATCAAGATCAACGGCTCCGATGGCCCCGTGACTATCAATAATGGCGATGCATATACGTACTCCTGGTCTTCGACCAACGCTACCGCCTGCCAGCTCACAAGCCCTGCAGCCTCCGGTATTTCGACAAATGGCACCAGCGCCTCTATCACTCCGGGGCACCCGTTCTACCCAAGCGTGGGCGGTTCCACGACCTTTACCATCCTTTGTACCAACGGTCTTTCTAATGCTACCGACACGGCCGTCGTCAATATCGCTCCCGTAACACCTCCGGCTGTCGGCGGAGGTTCGAGTACTCCTCCCCCAACTTCTTCCACAGGCGGTTCGAGCACCCCTCCGTCTTCGAGTGGATCAAGCGTTCCTCCGGTCGCTGTCGGAGCATCGTGCCTCTACATTAAGGATTATATGCGCGCCGACTTCCAGAACGACCCTGTTGAGGTCTTGAAGCTCCAGGCATTCCTTAAGATCTTCGAGGGGTACAATCTCGACCTGACCGGCGTCTATGACCAGGGGACGATCAATGCCGTGAACGCCTTCCAGCTGAAGTACCGTGCCGATATCCTCGATCCATGGGGTCTTACCGGCCCGACCGGCTATACATACATTTTGACCTTGAAGAAGGTCAATGAACTCTACTGTGAGCATGTTTTCCCTCTGAATGAGGCTCAGGCCAACGAAATCCAGGCCTTCCATGACCTCGTCACCGGTCTCAGGGCTCAGGGCATTAACGTGGTCCTTCCAGGCTCAACCGTTCTCGTCCCAGTGACGACCCAAGTATTGAGCTCGACCACCGTGGCGACATCGACCCCGATAACCGTACCGATCGTGGGCGTTTCGACCACGACGAACTCTCAAGGACAAAATTCCACCAATCTGGCGGCAGTACTCTTCGCAGCTCCGAAAACGGTGATGGACGGTTTGCAATGCCTCTACGAGTTCCTTCTCATCCTAATTGTCCTTTATATCATCGGAAGTGTCCTTGAGGATGTCCTTTACAAGAAGGAAGATCTCACTGCCTTCAGGAAACGCTTCTACACCAAGTGGACCGCGATCTCGGTTGGCCTGATCGTGGCGGGAATCATCGCCTATATTCTGAACGAATGGTGCCTGATCCTTCCGCTTCTCATCGCCCTCGTGCTCAGCCTCGCCTGGATGGCTCTCTATCCGAAGCACAACCATATCAAGGATGGTGCCAGGGCCTGGTACCTCGCCATGGTCACTCGCGCCAAGAGCCCGTTCAAGAAGAAGACCGTCGTGACGACTACGACGACAGCTGTCGAGAAGAAGGCCTAAGAAATATCTGCCCGGATCGAAAGAGACGGGTTAAAAAGAGAGATTGCCTTCCGCGAGAATTCTTGCGGAAGGCAATTTTTCGTTATGCTTTTCGTATTCGATATAAGCGGCGATGCCGATCATGACGGCGTTGTCGGTCGTAAGAGTGCGCTCGGGGAAGAGGAGGGAAGTTTCCGGGAAGTTCTCCATAAGTTTCTTGAGTTCCGACTGTAGATACGTGTTCGCCGATACGCCGCCGCCGACGATGAGGGACTTCGCCTCGTTCGCTTCGAGTGCCATGCGCGTCTTCTCGACGAGGATGCCGATGGCTGCGTCTTCGAAAGCTCGTGCGATGTCCTCGCGTGTTTCTTCGCTCATCGTGCCGAGTTCTTTTGTTTTATAGAGCACCGCTGTTTTCAATCCTGAATATGAAAAGTCGAGATCCTTCGAGTGGAGCATGGGTAGAGGGAAACGGATTCCTGTTGCCCGCTCTCGGACGGCATCGGGGAAGTCGCGATTAACCGCAATCCGTTTCCTAGATACAGATGCAAGCCGTGCAATCTCCGGCCCTCCAGGATAGGGAAGGCCGAGAATGCGAGCCACCTTGTCGAAGGCTTCTCCGACGGCGTCGTCTCTTGTCTGCCCGAGGATCTCGTATTCTCCGAAATTCCGTACCCAAACGATCTCTGTATGGCCGCCAGATACAAGGAGCGCGAGGGCAGGGAATTCGAGCGTCTGGGAGGGGCTTTTAGCGCCTTTATAGAGCACTGAGAGGATATGGCCTTCCATGTGATTCACTGGCAATACGGGCTTACTGAGCCGCTTTCCGAGGCCTTCGGCGAAGGCAATGCCGGCCCAGAGAGCCGGTTCAAGACCGGGACCCGAGGTGACGGCAATGAGGTTTATATCTGGATTCTCCAAGTCCAATCCTGCTTCCGCCAGGGTCTTTTCAAGAAGCACCGGAAGATTCTTTTCGTGTTCGCGCTTAGCAAGCATGGGCACCACGCCGCCGAATTCTTTGTGTATTTCGATCTGCGAAAGAAGGGAATTGCCAAGCACCTTAAACGAAGGACTCTCGAGCCCGCCGGAACACTCTAAAACCGCGACCGCTGTTTCGTCACAACTGGTCTCAATTGCAAGGATTTTCACATGACCCATTATACTGGATGCCATTCAGGTCTAAGTGGCCAGATTTATCGTAGTGTGTGATCCCAAGCGAAATCAGGAAGGCGAACCGAGAAGTCCAGGATGTTATAAGCTCCCGTAGAAACATCCATACTGCTTGGGTTGGCTTTCGCAAAGGCGATACCCCTAATTTCACCCGTATTATATTCCTTGCCGCCAAAGACGTTCTGCTTTAACCAATTATACTTCTGGCTTAACACTGAAGATGATTTTGCTAATTCCCTGAACACCTTTCCTTCTACGACATATGCTGCGACCGACTCGGCAAAATCCTCCTGAGCGGTGCGAGTATATTTGTCTTCCTCTTTAGAGGATAGGGCCCAACCCATTCCATATCCAGATAAGAACTCATCCTTTGCACTAGCTGGGCGGCGAATAGGATAGTTCTTCCAACCATTACCGCCTGTAATAGGAGTAGAGGTGTCGTAGGAAATGGTGTAGAAGCCAGTCGTGTCTATGATGCCTCTTGAAGTTTCGGCTTCCTTTGAATAGATATTCGCGTCTAGGAAGTGGGCATACTCGTGGATTTGGGTGCCTACGATGCTTAAATCTGGTCCCCAGAAAGCCACGAGCCCTCTCGTG
>JAQBRN010000010.1 GCA_028286465.1 Parcubacteria group bacterium
AGGACATGAAGAAAAAGAAAAACGAGGTTGCGGAAGCTATCGAGAAAATGAATAAGGGAGGTGACGGTGGGGGCGGAGGAGAGAAAAAAGAAGAGAAATAATTATGGAAAACGAAACTGACAAAGTAATACAGGACCAATTCGACTCGCTTCCGCTCGATGTGAAGGAAGCCATCGGACGCGTCCCCTGGAAAGCGCGACTGAGAGACATCGCCAAAAGAGAAGGTCTGAAGGCCGAGCAGGCAGACACCCTCGAGACCGAAACGATGCTCATTCTCTACGGATTCCTCGAACCCGATACGTATCTAAGCAGCCTTACGAGCCAAGTCGGCGTGGGGGAAGAACAGGCGGAAAGGATCTCGGAACTCGTCGCGAACGAGATCATCACCGACATAGAAAAGCAATTCGAAATGATCGACGCGCTCGCGCCCAAGGACACGACGCCGAAAATGGCGGGGCCCGCGCCTGTTGCGTCGACGCCGCAACAAGAAGCGCCGAAAAGCATTCTCGAGATACCTCCTGAGATTCTTGCGAAACAGGTCTTCCTTCCGGAAGTTGCGCCGGACATGCTTCCTGAAGTGCTGCCGAACGAAGTCGCTCATGACGTGCCGCATGTCGAGCCAGCGCCTATCATCGAGAAGGCTCCCGCGCCTGTTGTAATGCCGGCAGTACAAAACGAGAAGCCGAAAAGCATGATCGAGGAAAAGCTCGCCCAGGTTACGAGCGCCGCTCCGCAAACGCCGAGACAGGATCCATACCCGAAGGGAATCGATCCCTACAGAGAACCCGTTAATTAGGCCGCGGAGCTATAAATGACTTTTCAATTCAAAGGCAGGTAATACCGCATCGTGATTCGAATTGTGGATAGTGGTATGGATATTTTGGCCTTTGATCGTATAGAGAGGGTGTGACGAGGGACCGTCCAGGTGATGAATGGTCGAGAATATCTGACTTCCTCTCACTTCGTATACCGGCATGTTTTTCTGCATGATCTGATTGAAATTCGTGGCATAGATATTGCTACCGCGCATTTCGAACTGCGGCTTCAAGGAATGGACCCCGCCGACGAAACCGTAGTGCGGCTGATGAAGATACTGGATGGGCATTGATGAAGTATACCAAACCAGGGGTCTGCTGAGGTATACTGATCGCATGAGATTCCAAGTTCCTCAGTTCATCGAAGTCGAAGACAAGATCTTCGGCCCGCTGACCTTCAAGCAGTTCGTCTATGTGGCGGGCGGAGCGGGCATCTGCGTCGTTCTCTTCACCCTCCTGCCGAAGTTCTTCGCCTTTATTATCTCCGTGCCGATCGCGCTCTTCGCCCTGGCGCTCGCTTTCTATAAAATTAACGACAAGCCCTTCATCGGCGTCGCCGAAGCCTACTTCAAGTACACCTTCGGCTCGAAGCTCTATATATGGAAGAAGCAGGAGAAGACGGCCGTCGGGAAAACGGATGCGGAAAGGCAGCGACCGGTCGAACAAATGTACGTGCCGAAGCTTTCTGATTCGAAATTGAAGGATCTCACCTGGGAACTCGACATCAAGGAGCAGAATAACCCCGTCACGAGAGACGAGAAGGGGATATAACGCTATACTATTTGCTATGGCCAGTTCCTCCGCCACTCAAGAGTTCGTTCCCATCAGCGAAGTGCGCGACGGCATCGTCCTCCTTAAGGATGGCGGCATGCGCGGCGTGCTTCTCGCATCGTCCTTGAACTTTTCCCTCAAATCAGAGGACGAGAGGAATGCTATTCTTCTTCAATTCCAGGATTTCCTCAATTCCCTCGACTTCTCGATCGAGATCAATATCCAGTCGAGGCGCCTCGACATCAGGCCGTACATCGCACTCCTCGAAGAGCAGGAGAAACGCCAGATGAACAACCTCCTGAAGATCCAGACCAGGGAGTATATCGAATTCATCAGGAACTTCACCGAGAATACGAACATCATGACCAAGAACTTCTTTATCGTGGTGCCGTATACTCCGGCTATCATCAATGCTTCGAAGTCGGGAGGGATCGCAGCGACACTCGGCTTCGGACAGAAGAAGACCGCAGCCGCACAGAACGAAGCCACCTTCGAAGAATCGCGTACTCAGCTCGAGGAACGCCTCGGCATCGTCGAGCAGGGACTCGTGCGTACCGGTATCCGTGTGGCGCGCCTCGGCACGGAAGAGGTCATCGAGCTTTTCTATAAGGCCTTCAATCCGGGGGAGACGGAGAAGCCCGTTAAGTCAGCATAATATGTCATTTTTAGACTCCATTTTAGGCAAGAAGGACGACAAAAGAGGAGACATCTCTTCCGTTCTTCCGCAGGAGATCTTCGAAGCAGGCGTGCTCGAGCTGAAAGACATCATCGCTCCTTCAGCACTCAAGGTAACGCCCAAGGAACTCAATCTGGGCGAGAAGATCCTCCGCTCGTTCTTCGTCATTTCGTATCCGCGCTTCCTGGCCGAAGGCTGGTTCTCTCCGATCATCAATATGGACAAGGTCTTCGACGTCTCGATCTTCATCCACCCCATAGAAACAGCCAAGGTCTTGCGCCAGTTCCAGAAAAAGGTAGCCGAAGTACAAAGCCAGATCAACACCAGGGAAGATAAGGGCCTTGTGCGCGATCCGATGCTCGACGTGGCCTATCAGGATCTCGAAAGCCTGCGCGACCAGCTCCAGCAGGCACAGGAGAAGCTCTTCGATGTGGGCCTCTACCTCACTATTTATGCAGACAAGGAAGAAGATCTCGACAAGGTGGAGTCGGAGATCAAGTCGATCCTCGAAGCCAAGCTCGTGTATGTGAAGCCCGCCCTCTTCCAGCAGGAACAGGGTTTCAAATCGACCCTTCCCTTAGGGAACGACGAACTTGGAGTGCACTCGAAGCTTAATTCCTCACCGCTCTCTTCCTTGTTCCCGTTCACGTCCTTCGACCTGACGTCTGATAAGGGCGTACTCTATGGAGTGAACAGGCACAACTCGTCTCTTGTCCTCTTCGACCGCTTCTCCCTCGAGAACTACAACTCGATCATGTTCGCGAAGTCGGGCTCGGGCAAGTCGTATGCGACGAAGCTCGAACTCCTGCGCACCCTCATGTTCGACAACACGGACGTCATCGTCATGGATCCCGAAAACGAGTACGAATACCTGGCCGAAGCGGTCGGGGGCAGGCACTTCAACATATCGCTCAATTCCGAACACCACATCAACCCCTTCGACCTGCCGTTGCCGGGCCCGGATGAGAGCGGAGCCAATGTATTGCGCTCGAATATCATCAACCTCGTCGGACTCTTCCGCCTGATGATGGGAGGACTTTCTGCGGAGGAAGACGCCATCATGGATCGCGCCATTACCGAAACATATGCGCTCAAGGATATTACGGCCGACTCGAACTTCGCTTCGGTCGAACCGCCTTTGATGTCCGACTTCGAACTCGTGCTCTCGGGCATGGAAGGAGGGGAGTCTCTGGCGCAGCGCCTGTCGAAGTACACTAAGGGTACCTGGGCCGGCTTCATCAACAAGCCGACCAATATCGATATCAATAAAAAGTTCATCGTTTTCTCCCTCCGCGACATGGAAGACGAATTGAAGCCTATCGCCATGTATATCGTCACGCACTATATATGGAACGCTATCAGGAAAGAGCTCAAGAAGCGCCTCCTCGTCATCGACGAAGCCTGGTGGATGATGAAGTCGGACGACACGGCCTCCTTCCTCATGGGCCTTGTGAAGCGCGGACGCAAGTACTACCTGGGCGTGGCGACCATCACGCAGGACGTCGGCGACTTCTTGAAATCCCCGTATGGCATCCCGATCATTACGAACTCCTCGATTCAGATCCTTTTGAAGCAGTCTCCGACGACAATCGATCTCCTGCAGACCACCTTCAACCTGACGGATGAAGAGAAGTATCTGCTTCTCGAGTCGGATGTCGGAGAGGGGATCTTCTTCGCCGGATTGAAGCACGTGGCCATTAAGATCATCGCTTCGTATACGGAAGACCAGATCATCACCTCCGATCCGTCTCAAGTACTGGCTCTTAAGCAGGAACGCAAGGATTCCGAGTTAGAACAGGAACATGCCGCCAAATCAACAACAGAAACAGCCGCAAGCGCAGAGTAAGATATCGAACATGGAGTGGGGACTCCTTATCGGAGCCGCCGCCTTTCTCGATCTTCTGCAGATCATTCTTGACCTTACGGGCATAGGTCTTGTGGTCAATCCTCCCATCGATGCCGGAGTGGGAGCCGTCCTGCCGATCTATTTCAAAAAAAGGGGAGTGAAAACGAGCGGATGGAAATGGTTCGCCTGGATCTCGGCTCCCGTACTCGAGTTCTTCACGGAAAGTCTCTTTCCTCTCGGCTGGGTGCTCGAAATCCTCATGACCATGATCCTCGACAAAGTTGAGCACAGCCGCGCAGCTACCGCAGCGGGCCAACCGGCACTCGACTCCATAGAATCCACGGCCGATGCTCGCAGAGCCCAAGTTGCAAACAGAAATCAGAAACGATCATAGTATATAATGTAGGCATGAGGCGCTTGGCTCTATTCGCTCTTTTCTTTATTATCTTCTCGCCTGCCTTTTCTTTGCATGCGCAGACGAATAACCCCGAAGACATCATCTCTTCAGGCATCGTTATCTCGACGAATCCGGAATTACCCGGACCGAACGAGACCGTCGATGCCCGACTCGATTCTTCGTCGACCGATCTCGACCGCTCGATCATCACCTGGAGCGTCAACGGCAAGAAGGTCGCATCCGGAAGGGGAATACGCTCGATCACCCTTACCTCGGGCTCCCAGGGAGCGGACACCACCATCGACGTGACAATCGTTTCTCCGGACGGCACCTTTAATAAATCATTGACCCTTCAAAGCGCCTCGGTCGACCTCCTTTGGCAGGGAGCCACCTACGCTCCGCCCTTTTATGAAGGCCGGACGCTCTGGACCGACCAGGCAAGATACACGCTTCTTGCCATACCGCATGTAGCCGGCAGGACGGCAGGGAACCTCTCCTTCAAGTGGACGAAGGACGGCACCGTTCTCGGACAAAGCTCCGGCACAGGACAGGATTCCCTGATCCTCTTCGATACTATCCTTGGTCTGCCGCAGACGGTGAAGGTCGACGTCATGACCGACAACGACACCGTAGCCGCAAGCGCGACCATCACCCTCACTCCGAGAGAACCCGAGCTTCATGTCTATGAAGACAACCCGCTCTACGGCTACCGCTTCGACAACGATGCTTCGGGAACCTTCACGCTCTCGGACAAGGAGGTGACCTTCGCGGCCTTTCCGTTCTTCTTCGGCACGAATACCCGCATCAATTCGAATATCATTTACAGCTGGCTGACGAATAACGGCGATGCCCAGGTGGGGAACGAGGTGACCTACCGCGCACCGGATTCGGGCGCCGGCAGTTCATCCGTGACGGCGAGCGCGAAGAGCCTGACCCAGATACTCCAGACTGCGGATAAGGATTTTCTAGTACAATTCAATACGACCAATGCCTTCTAATCTTAAAACATTCTTCCTGGTGCTTCTTGTGTCTCTGTCCGTACTTTCCTTCGGACCGAAGACGCACGTTGCAAAGGCCGCCATAGAGTACAGCCTTCTCGCACCGCTTCCGCTTTCTCAAACGACCGATGCTGGTAATGTAAACAACTCGACAACGCCCGAACAATACATCCGCGGCATTGTAAATCTTGCTATCGCCGCAGCCGGGGTGATCGCTGTTTTAGAGCTTGTGAAAGCTGGCTTCCTGTATGCCACCGTCGAATCCTTCACTGGCAAGTCTTCGGCGAAGAATGATATTACGAACGCCCTGATGGGCCTCTTCCTCGCCATAGCAGCCTTTACCATTCTCCAGACCATCAGCACCCAGTTTACGAAGCTGACGATCAGTCCGGACAATCTCGGCACTGATAAGGCACTTACCGGGGCGGATGTATGCGTTGGCACTGTGGTAGACGGCACATGTGTTCCGCCAAGCGGGACGGGACCTGACGGAAGCGTTAATACTTGCGATAAAACCAAGACTTGCAATTACGACCAGCCTGGAGAGAAGGGAGGCTGGGGACCCTTAACAAGCGGCACGTCGCTCTTTGGAATTCCTCTCAAGCAAGATTGCACGAGTTTCGATGGGAGCACGGCTAATCCAGCAGGTTTCCAGTGCCAGGTAAGCAACCAAGGCTTTTTCAACGGCCTCCTCGCATTGACGAGCACTATGCCTCAAAAAAGCTGGTACGTCACAGAAGCTTGGCCTCCGACGTATAAACAGCATGTCTCAAGCTGCCACAATCCAGGCGTAAATGCCGGCGGTTGCATCGACGCCGCTGTTAACCACAACGGCACTGCCCCTCCGACCGTTGCGCAGATCAAAGAGTTCCTCGATGCTCTTCAACAAGTAAAAGATCATGCCAACGTACAAGGCGGTATTGGTTCATTCCAATATGAAGTAGCGGTCACCGATGCCGGAGTATCATGCACCTCTGTGACTGACCCCGCTTGTGTCAAAAGAGTCGATGCGATTAATGCGGCAACAGGAGGAAAATACAAAGTCGGCATCAACACGAACGCTACAGGCGATCATGCACATATAAATGCCGTAGGCATCAACGACAGTGATTAAGAAACTTTCAATTATTTCCATAATTCTCATCCTCCTCGGACTCGGTGTCTGGTATTTCTTCCGCGGCTCGTCTTCTCCGTCCGTTTCGCAGACGCTTTCCAATATCTTGCCCTTCGGCAGCGGAGGAAACTCTACCTCTCCGGGTACGAACGCGCAGAACGGATCGACAAGCGGGGTCGGGAGTAACGGCACACCCGTCGCGCATCTCTTCAAGATCTCGGACATCCCCGTGGCCGGAGCGACAGCGCTTATAAAGAACGGCTCGCTTGTCGTCCGCTATGTCGAACGTGCCACAGGACATATCTATGACGTCGATCCCGTGAGTCTGGCGAAGACCGAGATCGTCAATACCACCATCCCGAAGGTCTATGAAGCCGTCTTCAAACCGGGCGGCAATATGGTCATCTTCCGCACTCTGCGCGCGGACGGCGAGACCGTCGACTCGAGCTCGATCGTTCTTGTCCCCCCGACAGGCACGACGACGAGCGATATGTACACCACGAAAACGACCGGCCTTCCGGCGAATATTAGCGAGCTTTCGAATGGTTCCACCACCATTTTCTATACGTTACGGAACTTTCCGCAGATCGTCACCTCGCTCTTCGACGGCACGAAGGCCGCCACGATCTTCTCTTCCGCGTTCGACGAGTGGCGCTTGTCCGCGGCGGGGGATGCGAGCGTTGTCGTTACCGCCAAGGCATCGACCGATGTCGATGGATATTCATACAGCCTTACCAAGGCAGGAAACCTGACGAAGCTTCTCGGCCCGCTTCCCGGACTCACCGTCCTCTCCAATTCGAACCTGACGCGCATCGCGTATTCGTACACGACTGGCGGAGAAACCGACTTTGCAACGCAAAATCTATCGACCGGAACGACGTACGCCGTTCGTCCGGCCACTCTTGCAGAGAAATGCGTCTGGAGCACGATCGTAAAGAGCGTGATCTATTGCGGAGCGCCTGTGCAAGGAATACAAAGCGGGGAACCGGATCTCTGGTATAAAGGCATTTCGCATTATTCGGATAGGATCTGGAAGTTCGACACGGACGCCGACTTCGTCAACGCGGTCGCCGATCCCAAGCACGATTTCAATATCGACATCGATGCAGAACATTTGTTCCTCTCGCCGAAAGAAGATTATCTGTTCTTCCAAAACAAAAACGACCTTACCCTCTGGGCATTGAAATTGAACTAGATCGAAGCGGCTTTTCTGAGATTTCTTCGAACGTAGAGCTCCTGGGCGATAGTGAAAAGGTTGGTGGTCAGCCAGTAGAGAGCGATGACGCCCGAAATCTTATAGGAAATGAAGAAGACGATGAGAGGGAAGAAGTACTTCATCTGGGTCTGCATGCTGCGAGCCAGATTATCCGAGAATCCGGTTCCTTGAGGCGCGGCCATTCTGCCCGTGGCGATCTTTAGCTGGAAGAAGGACGTGATGGCGGCGAGCGCGGCGAGAAAGGCGCTCTTTTTCGTGATGTCGATCAAACCGAGGAACACGGTGTTGATGTGAGAGGGTGCATGAACGAAGGAGTAGAGAAGGCCAAGATTGACCGTTGGCAAGCCGCCGTAGAGAAAGATCCTGTACAGGGCCCAGATAATAGGGAGCTGGACGATAAGAAGCAGTATCCCCGAGAACGGGTTGATGCCCTTCTCTTTATAAAGAGCGAGGGTGGCCTTGGTCTGCTCTTCCTGGCTGTCTTTGTGCTTCTCCTTGATCTCGGCGAGCTTCGGGTTGATCTCCTGCATGGCCACCTGGGTCACGATGGCCTTCTTCGAAAGCGGGAAGAGGACAAAGCGCACGATAAGGGTAAGGAGAACGACGATCACTCCGGCATCGGCCCACGGCGCGATCTTGAAAAGAAGAACGAGGAGGTTGTAGAGCGGCGTATAAATGAACGAGTGATAGATCGTGGACATCGTCGTGGTTAGTATTCTAGCCTTTTTTCAGAAGCTCGGCGAGCTCCTGCTTCAAGGCAGCGCCCTTGAGGCCTTCCGCCCCGGCTTTAGCCGAAATAAGGAAAAGTTTCTTCGGGAGCTCGGGAATGAGGCCTCGAACAGCTTCGTAAGCCCTGCGCCTGATGCGGTTCCTGATGTTGGCTCGTTTGGCCACCTTTTTCGATACGGATACGCCGATCCTGAGTCCCGTGGTGGAATCAGCGGTCCTGAGCGAAAAGTGGGCGGAATGAAAATACCTCCCAGGACCCCGGAGGTATTCGAAGAGCGCACGGGTCAGTCGTTCCGACTTCTTAAGCATTAGACGGTCAGGCGGGCGCGGCCCTTACGGCGGCGAGCCTTAACGGTCCTTCTGCCGCCGGCCGTTGCTGCCCGCTTAAGAAACCCGTGAGAGCGGGAGCGCTTCCTCTTTTTCGGCTGGTAGGTCTGTGACATCGATTAACGAGTTAGGAACACATTATAAACACTTTTGAGCTTTTTAACAAGTGTCTCTTCCTAGAACACCGAGCTACTATATAGCCAAGCGAAATTCTATGGATTACAAACAACTCTGGCAAGGCGCACTCCTCGAAATAGAATCTCAGGTCTCGAAGCCGACATTCTCCACATTCTTCAAAGATACCCACATCGTGAAGATAGAGGACGGCACCGTCGTCCTCTCCGTGTCGAACGCTTTCACCAGAGACTGGCTCCGCGACAAGTTCCACAACACCATCCTCCGTCCGCTCCGCGTTCTCGATCCGTCGATCCACGCCGTCGAGTATGTCGTCAACAAGGAAGAAGCGAAGAGGAAGGAAGAAAAGAACATGAACGACTCCTTGGGCATGCGCGAGCTGCCTTTGCCAGAAGCCCAGGTCAACAAGGAAGACAACCTGAACCCGCGCTACACCTTCGAGACCTTCGTCATCGGGCCCTTCAACGAACTCGCTCACGCGGCGGCCCAGGCCGTCATCAAGAAGCCCGGCATCATGTATAACCCTCTCTTCATCTACGGATCGACCGGACACGGCAAGACCCACCTTATCCAGGCCATAGGAAACCACATCAAAAACACGAGCCCTTCGAAGAAGGTCTTCTACATGACCTCGGAGAAATTCGGCCAGGATTGCATGAATGCCCTTCAGAACCAGAAAATGAGCGTCTTCAAGGAGAAATACCGGAAGTACGACGTCCTTATCATGGACGATATCCAATTCTTCTCCGAAAAGCAGAAGTTCCAGGAAGAATTGTTCCATCTCTTCAACACTCTTTACGACAACAACAAGCAGATCATCTTTTCTTCGGACAAGCACCCGCATTTCATCCAAGGCCTCGAGGAACGCCTGAAGTCGCGCTTCGCCGCCGGCATGATCATCGACATTCCGCAGCCGGATCAGGAGTCGCGCATCGCCATTCTGACGAAGAAAGCTCTCGCCCTCGGCGTCTCATTGAGCCCCGAGGTCATCGACTTCCTTGCAACGACCATCAACGGCAACATCCGCGACCTCGAAGGCATCATCAACACCCTTCTCGTCCACGTCGAGCTCAAAGGCAAGGATCTGTCGGTCAACGACGTGAAAAACATCATCAAGCATACGGCGAAGCCGAAGAAGACGGTCGCCATCAAGGATATCGTGAAGATCGTATCGGACTTCTACTCCATAGAAGAGGAGAGTATTTATGAAAAGACGAGAAGGAAGGAGGTCATCAAACCGCGCCAGATCATCATGTATCTCCTGCGCGAGGATTTCAACATCTCATATCCGTCTATCGGCCAGAAGCTCGGCGGCAGGGATCATACGACCGTCATCCATAGCTGCGAGAAGATCAAGGAAGACCTGAAGGGCGACCAGACCTTGGGCCACGAGATCGGACAGATCAGGAACCTCTTATCTGTGTAAAAACATGTGGAAAACTCTGTGTACAAGCGGGCGAAAAGGGAGGGGACAGACGGTGGAGAAGAACGAGGTTATCCCCACATCTTCCGTTCGGAAGGATTTCTTCTCCCCGGTTCTCAAAACTTATGCACACGTGCCTGTTTCGAATTTCCTTACAAAGGCTTGTAAAATAAGGATGAATCACTTTTCCCCGGTATCCACAGGGCTAGTAGTAATAGTAAGTATTTAAATATGAAAATAGAATCCATTAAGGAAAAGTTGTTAGACGCCGTTTCGAAAGCGGAAAAGATCGCGGGCAAGAACCCGACCCTTCCTGTACTCGCGGGCCTGTATCTGAAAGCCGAGAAGAGTACCCTGACCATCCGCTCGACCAATCTCGATCTCGGCATATCGCTCTCCATTCCGGTAAAAGTCATCGAGGAAGGCGAGGTCGTCGTGCCGGCGCAAGTGCTGAATTCATTCTTGGCGTCGCTTCC
>JAQBRN010000026.1 GCA_028286465.1 Parcubacteria group bacterium
CACGTTTACCAACTCTCCTTTTAGTGGTGCGGCCAGGGAGAATCGAACTCCCGTCTCATCCTTGGCAAGGACGTGTTCTACCACTAAACCATGGCCGCGTCCTACGAGAGTATCATTTTTCTATTCCTAAATCCAGCTAAAGCTATGGATAAAGCCCTATTTTAAAGGAGTCATATTACTTGACATTTGTAAAGCTTTGTGCTAAGATTAACAATAGAGGTGAGTTTCCCCTCCCCCGCCAGCACATTCACGCTTCACACAGGAGTCGTCACATGCGTTCACTCAACCAGCAGCGTCGCCAAGAGCTCCAGACGATGATCGTCAAGTCCGCGAGCGATGCCGAGCAACGGCGCAGAGACCGAGAGTACTTTCTCGGGGCTCCGCTTCCGAGACGGGCAGTACTGATGCAAAACGGCCTCGCACTGCTCGTCCGCACCAAGACCCATCGTCCGGTGCCCGGTGCACGCCTCGTCTCGGCCTACATCGCCGACGAAAGCTTGCGGCACTAATCGGACGTACACAGCAAAGCGGCGAACAAAGCGTGGCCCCATCATCGATGGGGCCTTTCTGTTTTATATGAAAGCCTGTTAGGATGAATTTATAGCCTCCATAGCTCAACGGATAGAGTACTTGTCTTCGGAACAAGGGATGTGGGTTCGATTCCTGCTGGGGGCACAAAAGACACAAAGATCCCGCCTGCGCGGGATAAGGAATTATCTGTGACCACTAAAGAAAGTCCGAAATTTTCATATTGTACGAGGGATAAGCGGTGTGCTAGGGTGGTCCCAGAACCCTTTTTCCGAAGCTACTAATGAATCTGCCGCAACAATGGCCACTCGATGGTGTTCTTGCAGTCGCCGTAGTGTGCATCCTTCTCGGAGCAAGCATCTGCTTCAGCATCCTTGTCCCAAGGATGTCGCGGGCTCTCACGAACCGTTTCCGCGAGCTCGAAGAGGAGGACGAAGGCAAGGTTGGTTATGTCGCCGTCATATGGAGTGACCCCTCTCTCGGGGTCTTGTACACCATCCTCCTCGAACCCGATAGCCTCTCGCCGAAAGTGGTGGTGATCAAGAGAAGCGAGATCGCCGAGTGGCTTAAGCTTTCTCCAAGGGCCAGGATCGCTATTAGTGGCGGTCATGTGGTGCCGACACAGGGCGTCATTGCAGTAATTTGAGCCACAATGTGGACTAGAGGGCGGGCCATTTGGCTCGCCCTTTTCTTTGTTCAAACAGCGAGCTTGATCTCATTCATGAGCGCTTCGGTCTTCTTGATTTCTCAGTGATCTTCGTGGGTTCAGGGTCCCACGCGCGACAAAGGGTTCGAATGCTCTCTACGAATGAGCACAAGGAAGCTGGCACACTTGTCCGTTATGTTAGACATATAAAAAGAGATAAGGTATGGTGTTTCCGGATCACCGAAACTCTTAGAAAGGAGCAGGCATATGTACGGATCGTACGAGCCGAAACCAGGCAATGCACTTCCGCGGGATGTGATCGCCGGACCCGATCGTCTGCGCTTCGCACTCTCACTGCTAGAGCCTAGTCTCTTCGGTGAGGACGGCGCTCAGAACATCGACAGATACACGCCGTTCACCGTCTATCTGCTCGGCGGTAGGGATGTTGTGCTCTTTCTCGAAATCTTTGAGATTGGGAGCTACAAGAAAGGTGACGCGAGGTCGTTCCCATTTCATTTCAAAGCCCTCTGCTCCGCACAGAATGATGAAGGGCTCAAGGAATTCATCGATGCGTCCTTCCCGGCTACGACCACTTCCGTACTCAAGACGGAGTATGAAGTGGCAACGAAGTCTGTAGATCTGTTCCATTGCCTCGAAGTCTACGGCGAATACTGGCCGGACGATCACCGGGGGAGAATCTGGATTCCGGACCCGACATCCGAGTGGACGGCTAAAGTTCTCGGTCCGACGCGACCATAGCATGATCTGTCGGCCTGAAATCAGGGCGAGCCAACAGCTCGCCTTTTTCTTTCTCTGAAGAAGGCAACTCATCCGTCTTATACATATATGCCCATCAAACTGAAACCAATCAGACAATCCTCGGGCTTTTGCGGCCCGGCTTCCCTTTCGTCCCTTTTGGACTTTTATGGCGTCAGAATGTCCGAAAGGCAGCTTGGCGACCTTTGCCGCACCACCAAGGAATCAGGGACAGATCCTCATACCCTCGTCCAGGTCCTTAAGGATCTCGGATTCAATGCCGTGGCAAAGAACAACGGCACCTGGGCCGGGCTCAAGAAACTCGTTACACGTGGCACACCCGTGCTCGTGAACTGGTGGTCCGACTTCGAGAAGCCGGCCGATGGCCACTATTCCCTGGTTTACGGACTTACCGATACGCGCATCTCACTTATGGATCCGGAGCTCGGCGGCTTTAGACAGATGGGCAAGGAACGCTTCATGAAGCAGTGGTACGACTTTTTTCTTAATGGAGAGAAGAATGATCGCTGGTTTTTGTATATAGAAGAAGAAAAGTAGCTTAAATAATGATATTTTCGAGCATTTCGACGCGAGCCTGTCTCG
Organism: Parcubacteria group bacterium; assembly: GCA_028286465.1. Classification (GTDB taxonomy): domain Bacteria; phylum Patescibacteriota; class Minisyncoccia; order Phycocordibacterales; family Zambryskibacteraceae; genus JAIFWN01. Next base: position 2,534 of record JAQBRN010000026.1, read on the forward strand.
CCTCTTCGTCGATCTGGGCTGTCATCACATCAAGCTGCCAGTCGGTGTCGTCCAAGCGCTTCTCGAGTAAATAGGTTTGAATGGCCCTGCTTAAGCGCTTGAGTTTCTGCGGATGGACATTTTCCTCCGGACGATAGGCTCCGTCTTTGGATGTTACATGAGAAACTTGCCCGATTCTCTGGCGAGCACTCTTTACCTCGATGAAATGCACCACCTCGCCCTTCCGAGCTATGATGTCGATCTCACCCCATTTCCTTAAGTAATTCCTCTCTATAATAGAAAACCCGTGTCGGCGAAGGTACTCGCAAGCCACGTTTTCTCCTATATCGCCCAAACGGCGCTTCTCCGTTATGGTCATAAGTACAGTATATATCTATGGTTCATACGAAACATCCGTTTAAGTATCACGTGAAACTATAAAGCCAGGATATGGCTTAGAATATAAGGGTCAGAGTCAAATGGTCATAATAATCTGTCTCTAATACACACATTCCCCATAGTTATCCACAGTTTAGGACAGTCTCTGATAAATGGAGGCTTAAAACAAAGATTTTTTGCTGACGAGCTTTAAGAAAAGGGACTTTTGCCCCTTGGAATGCTTTCAGACAAACAAAAACCGCCTCCATGGCGATATGGGGCGGTGTTCTCGGGCCTCTTGATGCAGGGCGCGAGTGAGAAAGGAAGAACCAGTAACGGAAGGGGGCGGAGTGACTACACAAACGCAAAAATTGAAGATGTGGATTGGTAGTCCCCACGGATGCCCTCGGAAACCAGATCTACTTTCGAGGTTCGGCCGAACCCTTAAAATATAACCTAGGCACTAAACTCTAAACCTTAAAGATCACTGCGGCGATTTTGTCTTCTGCATATTCCGCGAGTGCGGAACGGAGAACAACTTCCTCTCTCGCGTCTGAAAGAAGTATATGCTTATAAAGGACATAAGTTAAGTAGAAACAATACAAAACTGTGGATAACTTATTTGTCCTTGAGAACAATGCGCACTGGGCAGTGATCCGATCCTAGGAAATTGTCCATTATATCTATAGCTTGTATCATTTCGAGTCCGGTATCCGTCGTGAAGAAGTAATCGATTCTCCAACCGACATTTCTCTCTCGAGCGAAACTCTTTTGGTCCCAGTATGTATAGGCTTCGATCTTTCCGGGATAAAAATGACGAAAGACATCGATCCAGCCCTTCTTGATCACCTTGTCTACCCAAGCCCGCTCGATAGGGAGGAAGCCGACATGGGTCGAGTTCTCCTTCGGGCGAGCGAGGTCGATCTCCGTGTGAGCGACATTCACGTCGCCGCAGAAGATAACGGGCTTGCCTGTTTTTCGCAGCTTCTCTATGTATGCAAGGAAATGATCGTAAAAGGCGAGCTTGTACTCGAGGCGCTCCGGAGCTCCGCCGCCGTTCGGGAAGTAGCAGTTCAAAAGGTAAAAATCCTTATATTCAGCCATTATTAGCCTGCCTTCCTGGTCCATATCAAGGATCCCAAGGTCGTTCACGACCGAAAGCGGCTTTTCCTTGCTGTAAATAGCCACGCCCGAGTAGCCCTTTTTAAGGGTAGGGAAGTGGAAATAGGCGTGATATCCCTTCGGGTTTCTGACTTCTTCGTCGAGCTGTTGGGGGAGGGTTTTCGTTTCCTGGATGCAGAGAATGTCGGGCTCTGCTTCGAGAATTCGGTCGAACTGGCCCTTGCGGTGAACCGCGCGAAGTCCGTTGACGTTCCAGGTGATGATGCTTCGGGTCATATGGAGTATACCCATGCTAGCACAACACGATGATGATCAAATGCATATTGACAGGCTCTCAGAAACTCGTAATGTCTATATATGTCAAACACTATCGAAATCGGGCCGGATCGCCACCTTACCCCGGAGACGGTCGATAGTATCTCCCGCAGCCGGCTTTTGAAGGTGCGGCTTTCGGCCGAAGCAAGAAGACGGACCAAGGCCTCTCGTTTGATCGTAGAGAAAATGATCAAGGATAAGAAGGTCGTGTATGGCGTCACGACCGGCTTCGGTAATTTCAAGGATAAGATCATTTCTCCTGACGAAGTCGAGAACCTTCAAAAGAATCTGATACGAAGCCACGCCACGGGGGTAGGTCCGCTCCTTTCCTCCGAAGAGGTGCGGGCGGCCATGCTCGTACGTCTGAATTCTCTTTCCCAAGGCTATTCCGGAGTAAGACACGTGCTGCTCGATCTTCTCTGCGAGCTCATCAACAGGGACGTTACTCCGATCGTTCCGTCCCAAGGATCCGTCGGTTCGTCCGGCGATCTTGCGCCGCTTTCGCACATCGGGCTCGTGCTTATGGGGGAAGGGGAGGCAATGTACAAAGGGAAGCGCATGTCGGGAACTCTTGCGCTGAAGTCGGCGAAGCTTTCCCCGATCGCCTTCGCTGCCAAGGAGGGCCTCGCTTTCAATAATGGAACGTCGGTCATGACGGGGATTGCCGCGCTCGCTTTCATCCGGGCTAGGCGGCTCGCTGACCTCTCCGATATGGCAGCGGCTCTTACTATAGAGGCATCCTGCGGGGTCTCATCGGCTCTCGATAAGCGTATTCACGATCTTCGTCCGCATCCGGGACAGAAGAAATCAGCCGAAAATATCAGGAACCTTCTCAAGGGTTCGAAGCTCGTCGACTCGATGCCGGGAAGAATTCAGGATTCGTACTCGCTCAGATGCACTCCCCAGGTACACGGTGCCGCGCGCGATGCCATTTCGTACGCCGAGGCGGTTCTGACGAGAGAGATCAATGCCGTCACGGATAATCCGATCATCTTCCCGGACGGCGCGATATCCGGAGGAAATTTCCACGGCGAACCTATCGCCATCAGCTTCGACACGCTCGGTATTGCCGTATCGGAACTCGCGAACATTTCCGAACGCAGAACGGCCAAGCTCGTCGATCCTTCGACCAGTAACGGCCTGCCGGCATTTCTTATCGCGCCAGAGAAGGCCGGACTTCATAGCGGGCTGATGATCCCGCAGTACACCGCTGCGGCGCTTGTCTCGGAGAACAAGGTGCTCGCACATCCGGCATCGGTCGATTCCATTCCGACATCGGCGAACCAGGAAGATCATGTCAGCATGGGTACCATCGCCGTCAGGAAAGCCGCGAAGATTTTGGATAATTCGGAATACGTGCTCGCCATCGAATTCCTCACGGCCTGCCAGGGGATTGATTTCAGGAAGCCTCAACACCTGGCACCCAATACTGCCAAGGCCTATAAGGCGATGCGCAAGCGAGTCTCATATATCAGCGAAGATCGTGAATTACATAAGGATATTGAGGCGGCGAAGCGTGTCATGATGACGTTTGTCGAGGCTTGACAAAGGTGGCCAAAGGGCTAATCTGTTTCCAGAGTATAGGGCAACCGACCGGTTGCCCTTGGTCGTTACATACTACCCAGAGGTTCTTCCGATGCCGGAAAAAACGCTTGCAGACAATGATATCGAAGCCGAGCATTCTCGGTACGTCGTGTCAGAAGACATCCGCCTGCTCTTGGCGAGCTGGTGCAAGGAAAACAATTTCGAAATACCCGATGCAGTTTTCTTCGAAGCGCTGCGGCGGAGAATGCATGAGAAGCTCGAATCGATTTTTCCTCATGCCGAGGTCGTCTGCGTGTCTGAGGCCGAGATCGTCGACCCTCTTCACGCGCTTCTTGCCGAGTCGAATGATCCGACGGTGTCGCTCGATCGCGTGTACACGCAACAGGAGCTCTTGCTCGATTACACGAGACTCGTCGATAAGGACTATAATTTCATCGGTTTGGGATCGCGTACGCAGGAATCGATTTCGCGCCAGGTTGCTCGGATTGCGGATTCGGTGAAGCGGCACGGATCGATTCAGCTCGTTGATGACGTGGTCTTCAGCGGAGACGGCATCGTCGAAGTGATCGAGTGGTTCAATGCGCATAACATCAAAGTAAGCAGGGTCGTAGCCGGTATCTCGATCAACGAGAGTCGCGAGCGAGTCGTGACTGCTTGCGCGAATGATAATCCGGGAATCAGCGTCGTTTCGGTCAAGCACTTCTCGAACGTGCTCGACGAAATTTGCGAACGCGACTTTTATCCGGGCGTGCCGCTCGCCGGCAGGCTTATCGGCATGAAAGGTGCCGATCATTCGAAACCGCTCTACCCTGAACTGGGAGCGCCGTATATTCTGCCTTATGGTAAGCCGGAAAAATGGGCCTCGATTCCCGGTGATCGGGCGCGCGAATGGTCGCTCTTCTGTCTCGATCAAGCGCAGACACTTTGGCGGATTATCGAACGGCTCTCCTCTCGTTCCGTATTCTGCGAGGATCTTTCCCGGCGACCGGTCTTCGCGAGTGAAGGAACGCGGATCGTCGAAGAACTCGGGAAACAGATGGCCGCTCTTTAGGGTGTATAGCTTCCAGTAACATGGAAGCTTTTTGTTTTCCTTTAATTAATGAATAATATCAATATGAGAAAATTACAAATCGGGGTGATGGGTTCGGCAGCGGATCTTGCCTACGGCGAAGAGGTGGCAAAGATCGCCTTCGAAATCGGGAAACTCTTAGCTGAGCGTGGATGCATTACGATCTACGGTGCAGAGAAAGATTGCGATTCTCTTTCGACAACTGCGGCCCGGGGAGCGAAGGCTTCCGGCGGTCTGACTGTCGGCATCACGTATGGTAAAGGGAAGAATATCTGGGATACGACAGCAAATAACACGGATGTAGTGATCTGCAGCGGACTCGAACGCGGTGGCGGAAGAGAATTCGTGCTCGTTAATTCCTGCGATGCCATTATCATCATTGCCGGAGGGTCTGGAACGCTTACTGAAGCGGCGATCGCCTACCAACTCAATATCCCGATCGTGGCGTTCACCGGAGTGGGCGGCTGGTCGGATAAACTTGCTGATACATATATGGATGACAGGAAGCGGTTTAAAGTGATGCCGACAAAGACAGCTCTTGAGGCCGTAGAGCTTTCTATCAGCCTCGCTACCCAATATTTGAGCAACTAGGCGCGCCTTGACATGGGTGCCGAGAGGGTTACATTGGTCTTAGAACGCGCACACATGCTTCATATCGAGCCAAGGAGCTTAAGTGGAACCGACAGCGGAAGTGTCCATAAGGAGTCGGGAAGTGGAATATGTACGATTCTATCCTGACGGCATCAACGCTTCATTGCTCTCCGAGATCATTCTGTGCTATCAGCGGGTCTTCGAGGTTTACCCCTGGAACGAGTGGAAGAAATGCCGGGCATGCGGCACGCACTGGGGTATTTCTGAGAGGAAGATCATCGATGGCCTCGGCGGTGTTCACTGTGGTCTGCCGATTGAAGAGTATCATCCGGCCGGGAAAATAATCGAGAGCATCAAGAAAAGCGTGTCCGACGACGCCTCGTGCTGGATCGCGGTTCAGTTTGGCGGGAAAGTTGTCGGTTTTACTTGGGGGCGTCCGATCACTGCGGCTCAGCTCGCCGCAAGGCTCGAGATTACCAAGATTACCGAAAAGATGAGAGCCGAGTTCGGAGGACGGACGCATATCGCTTTTCAGCATGAACTTGGTGTTCTGCCTGAGCATCAGGGTCGAAAGATTGGCAAGAAGCTTGCTGCATTGCGGCTCGCTGATTTCAAGGCTCGTGGTCTTGAGACGGCAATGTTTACTACTCAGCGCACTCCGCCGAGCGTAACGTACCTATGGTTCAGCAAGGATGGGTATAGGGTCGTTTTCGAATCAGGAGGTAGTACCGACCGAGTGCTCCTGGCGCGCGATATTACGAATTACGAAATTCAAGTTGATATGTAGAACCTCCGCCGCGTTGGATGGCGACGGGGGCCGTACACTTTTACTTCGAACAAATGAGTGAACACGCTCGCGCCTAGCGCGAGTTTTTCTGTAGTAGTGCGCACAAGAGCGCTGTTGACATGCTGCTTAATTTAGTGGTACAAACAGCTCAGAGTTGTTTGACAGCAACAAGCCACATGAGACTATGGAGAAACAAATGAACATCCAACCACGACTCGCAGCAGGAATCCGTGACTATCTGCCCGAAGACATGATCCCAAGGCAGAAGATGCTCGACGCTATCAGGCGCACCTTCGAGTTGTACGGATTCGTACCGCTCGACACACCAGGTCTCGAGCTCGAAGAGGTGTTGACCGGAGGAGATCCCGCTTTCAACAAGCAGATCTTCCGTGCCGGCCTCGGCGACCTCGAAGATGCCGATCTCGCACTCCGCTTCGATCTGACCGTGCCTCTGGCCCGGGTCATCGCCCAGTACGGAAGCCAGCTCGAGAAGCCTTTCAAGCGCTACCAGATGGGCAAGGTGTGGAGGGGAGAGAAGCCGCAGGCGGGACGCTTCCGCGAATTCGTGCAGTTCGATGCCGACATCGTCGGATCATCGAGACCCGAATCGGATGCCGAGATCATCGCCCTCATGGGCGCCACGATGGAAGCGCTCGGCTTCGAGAACTATCTCGTCCGGGTGAACAATCGGAAGATCCTGAACGGTCTTGCGAGCTTCATCGGATTCGATGCCTCGAAGTCTCCGGACGTCTTGCGCATCATCGACAAGATGGACAAGATCGAGTGGGCGGGTGTGAAGGCTGAGCTCGAGAAAGAGCTCGGTTTCGGCACGAAAGAGTTCGACGCGCTCAGGAAGTTCCTCGACCTCATGGAAGGGGAGCAGGAAGGCCTGCTCGAGAAAGTTCGTGCTCTCATGTCGAATTCGCCGATCGCTCTCGAAGGAGTGGCCGAGCTCGAGGAGATTTCGAAGTCCGTCATCGCGCTCGGCGTACCGCGAGAGAAGTGGGTCATCGATCTTTCGGTCGCTCGCGGTCTCGGCTACTACACCGGTCCGGTCTTCGAGACCATTCTCACGGATCTTCCTTCGATCGGAAGCGTTTTCGGCGGTGGACGGTACGACGATCTCGTCGAGAGATTCATGGCTTCTTCCATTCCGGCAGTCGGCGCTTCGGTTGGCGTCGATCGCATCTTCGCCGCCATGGAGAAGCTCGGCATCGTCAAGAAGGAGAAGACCGTCTCGAAGGTTCTTGTTCTCAACTTCGACCCGGACTGCTCCGCCGTCGGTCAGTCCGTCCTTTCCTCGCTTCGCCGAGCGGGCGTTCCTTCCGAAATCTATCTCGGTAGGGAGTTGACGTTCAAGGCCCAGCTCGCCTATGCTGTAAAGCAGGAATTCCCGGTCGTTATCATCATCGGTTCGAGAGAAAAGGAGGCGGGCGTCGTTCAAGTCAAGGACATGAACGCTCGCAAGCAGGATTCCGTCGCCTTCTCCGATGTTCCCGATGCCGTCAAACGTATTGTCGATCTTTAACCCGAGGTCTGTGGGGTATGTAGCTCAGTTGGTAAGAGCGCCGGACTGTGGTTCCGGAGGTCGCGGGTTCGATCCCCGTCATACCCCCTCACCTTCGGGTGGCGATTCCTTCAGGAGTCGCTTTTTTATAATAACGGCATCTATGTTATCAACATGCCCGGTCGCCGAATGAGGGGAATAAGAAATTTCTTTGTTATACTTTTTACAGCTAATCAATTTATATGGATCCTCAAACACCAACACAAACTCCTCCAGCCTACGTTCCTCCGTCGGTTAATCCATACGTCCCTCCCGTGACCGCTCCTCCCGCTCCTCCCGCTCCTTCTATGCCGCCTGTTTCTTCCGTGCCACCGATTCCTCCAAGCAATATTGGAAACAATGGAAACAATCACGGCAAGGAAACGCGCGTTATTCTCCCGGCTCTTCTTCTCGTTCTTATTATTGTCGGCGGATATTATTGGTACGCTTCACGGAATTCCGGATCTCAGCCAGCCGTTGTAAGTACCGCGACGACCACTCCAACAGCGACAGGCCCTGCGGCAGGCGTGGAAGTGGCGAAGACCGATCTCACCCCCGGCGTCTTGACGAAGCTGCCCGCAGGTTTCCCAGCGTCTATCCCTGTCGAGCAAGCGACCATTACTGAAAGCTATAAGGCCGTGTACACCGAACACGGCGTCACGCAATACACCGTCACCTATACCTCGACGAAGACCAAAGATGCATTATGGAAAATATATACCGACTTTGGCACGGCACAAGGGTACAAAATTAATGCAACGAGTACTGACAAAACAAAAGGCGTTCTCGACTTACAGAAAGGGAACAATGAGCTTAATGCGGTCATTACCGCCCAGGGAGGAAGCACTCTTGTCCAGCTTAATTACGTCGAAAGACAGTAGCTTTTCTTATCCACCCCTACAGCAATCCTTGACTTGACAACACTCTATGTGGTGTAGTATAATACCTGCAGGATACAGTCGTGGCAGCATAGCCATACACAACGCTCTTTGAGAGGAGATTCACATGAAAAT
>JAQBRN010000030.1 GCA_028286465.1 Parcubacteria group bacterium
CGAGCCCTCTCGTGTTCAAGGCACAGTTGTCGTCTACTTCTGGATAGAGAACGCTGAGGCAAACTTTGTAACTAGCTCCAGAACCGCTGAATTGTTTCCCTCCTTGGTCACGGAGATACGCCTTGAAGTTCGCTTCGCTCCATACCACTAGGTTAGAAGGGAGGGCTGAGAAGGCTATGTCAAAAAGAGCCGCGGCGTGCTCTTTGGTCGGTTCATTCTTAGGAGCGGCCATAAAGTAGGGGTAGAGAGGAAAGTTCTTTGCAAGTTTCAAGTCCTCTGTTTCTCGGTCTGCAAGTTGCGAGTCGATTTTTTGTAATGTGGCCGCATCGATTGTGGTGCTCACCGGAAGGTTATTAAGTCTTTTGAAGTCTCCCAAAAACTCTTGCCCGACATACGCCTCGCTGTCTAACCCTTCTTGATATCCAAGCATTCTCAAGGCGCTGACCACTCTATAGGCAAAAAAATTTGTAGATGTATACTGGCGAACAGCTTTTAGAGGAAAAGTCGAAATATCCACACCCGCGCTTTCTCCGGAAGCGATTTTTTGAGCGGTGGCGTCGCTGCCTAAGAAGCTGCTTTTCAAAGCGAAACCGGACTTTGCAGTCTGCGTGTCGGCGACCGGCTGTTGCGTTGGGAGAGCGTCCGAAGACGGTGTGGTATCTATAGAACCTTCATTTAACTTGTCCTTATATGCGACATATCCTCCTCCGATAGCTACGATGCCGGCAACGATTAAAATAATAAGCAGAAGCGGAGCGAATCCTTTTTGATATTTCATTTTATTTATATATGTACTCCTATAGTATCACGGGCATTGACACTGCCGGGAGTCGGCTGGCTGTAATTATACTGATGGCCCACAACTCTCGGCTCGTCGCCACTCGCCTCGGTCGCCGGCCCCGACTCGCGGTTTGCACTTCTGTGCAAACATCGCTCCGTCTTCACAAAACGCAGAAAAGCGCCGCGGGGCGCTTTTCTAAATTCGCGTTTTGTGATCCTCGAAGGAATTAGTTCGAACCAACTCGCAGAATACTTTGACGACCTTATTGAATTTCGGCGCGAGATGGAGCCACTAATCGCTTCGGGTGATCCTACTCTAGCACAAGACGAGGCAGCGTGAGGAGGGTAGATAATGCCGGTTTGGTATGGAAAAGGCGCCGGGTGAGGGCGCCATTTTTGTTCTAACCACGGAAACTTGGTCCGAAGTATTCGATAGTTGCGTCGTGGGCGAAAAGCTTTCCACCTGAAACCCAGATCTTGTCGCCCACTTGCCATGGATGGTCGCGCCACGGCGGCATTTCGTATGTCACGAAGACCTTCGGGGCGAGCAGTTCGTTGTTGAAAAGGATCGTGTAGTACTCGGTAGAGTCACAGCCATAGGAGAGATCGACGACCGTGCCTTGCTGATCTTTGATGCCTCCCAGGATGAGCTCCCATCGTTCTTTAGTTTGCAGCTCTTCTTTGGGGCGTGATTGCCGAGTCCGGAAGCAACCGACGAGGAAAGATGTGCCTGCGATCATGCCCGCGCCAAGTGAATCAACATGCATTGTGAGCTCCGGGTTGAGAGGTTCCGGAGCTACCGTACCACATCTTTTTAAATATATCTAATAGGCGGCGTGGGCCCAGGAGTGAGTAGGGGTTGTGCTAGACTAATTCCATAATGCGCACGAGAGACCTACTCGTATCGGTCGCTGCTGGGGTCGCGGTATTTGGTAGTGTTGTTATCGGTATGAGTGGGATATTGGGGTCCCTCGCTCTCTTCGCACCGCTTTCACCTGAGGGGCAGCGTGTCTTACTGGTACTTGGATCGCATGTCTACCTGTTGGGCTTTCTCGCTGGGCTAGTCGTAACTGGTCTTCTGATTGCTCACTTCTTGCCGGAAGAGTAGCATCTGTGTCCATTGTTTCAACTCGATTGGGTAATCTAGAGCATGCCCAACGAAATAAACCCGGAGCTCACGCCCGAAGAGCGTGAAGAGAGGATACAAACAGATATCCAGACGCTCGCAGAGCTCGTGATAGAAGCCATGGAAGCCTGCATAGCAGATGGGAGCTGGGACCCACGAGAGGGCGTGGCGGGTCTCGAGAAGATGCTTGCCAGAGAAGAAGCGAGGGAGGGATAGTGGGGTTGGACAATTCGTAATTTGTTGAGGATCACGATTACCAAAAAGAATCCAGCCGTACGACAAGCAGACTTCGGTTCTGATATACTTTTTTGATGAGAACCGAGCACCGTTTACATCATGTTGCAACGAGAATTGTTCCGGGCAGTCTCGAGACGGTAACTGACGCCCTGGGACTCTTGGATTGCAGGGTTGTATTCCATCCCCCCGGAGCACGATGGGCAATGATCCGTCAGGACGGCGTTGATTTTAACATTCAGCTTAAAGAGGTAGACGAGGCGCTTGTCCACAACAAGTTCAGAGCAGACTCTCACCTGGCCTTCATCTCTGATAACCCTAAAGAGCAGATAGATCGGGTTGAACGATGGGCTTCAGAACACAATGTCTCATTCACGCGAGGCGGATGGAGTGATCGAGAATTGTACTTCGATCTCCCCGAACTCTTCGTGGACTTTGTTGTCGAAGTGATGCACACATCTATTCTTGAGGATTAGTCGAGTTCATTGCAGCCGCTTCCGGCATGATCCACTACCTGCAGCGATTGATCGCTCGAGCGTAGGCTTGAGGTGCGGCCACTCAATCGGCATCCGCACTCACCGCAGCTCACATATGGACCTCAGAACGGGAGATTTGGTTCGACATCCCGGGAGGTACCCACACCCTCTTACAGGTGGGTAAAACGAAAAAACCCAGCAAATGCCAGGCTTTTTCGGGATGGGGCAAGAACATTTATAGGTGACCCTACCGGGAGTCGAACCCGGCTTCCAAGCTTGAAAAGCTCGTGTCCTAACCGATAGACGATAGGGCCGTAACGGGGCAAATATTAACATTTTTCCACATAAATGCTAGAGTAGGCCCTACGGAAGAGCTGTCCGTATTGGAAGAGTGGCTGAGTGGTTGAAGGCACTGGTTTCGAAAACCAGCATGGGGGAAACCCTATCGAGAGTTCGAATCTCTCCTCTTCCGCACCTGTATAAATATGCTCCGAAAGGATATCGTCAAACCTTCGGCTTGCCTGGCAGAACGAAACAATTCCTACACCGCGCCTCATAGCTTTCATCGCTCCCGACGAGGATCTGTGGCGAGCGATAGGATGCAGGTTTGCCATTGATAAGCCGCTGGGGAAAGCATGCCTGATGCGAGCCGCATAGCTTGCAAACGGCGGTCAGTTTCGTGATCTCATCCGCTATGGCCAGAAGGTCGGGCATGGCGCCGAAAGGTTCTCCGCGGAAGTCGCGGTCGAGACCGGCCGCGATGACCCTTCGGCTCTTGTCGGAGACAAGCGCGGTGATAACCTGCCGGATGGCTGATTCTCTTGGGAAGAATTGCACTTCGTCTATGGCGATGACTTTGAAAGGAATACCGAGTTTGCGCTCTTCTCGAGCAAGAATGGTAAGGATATCCTTCGGTCTTGTGACCGAAACGTCATGCGCCTCGAGTTCCGATCCGTCGTAGCTCTTGATGCGGTTCTTGCCGCTTCTCGTGTCGACCGTCGGCTTGAAGATGATGAACGGCTGTCCGCCGATCCGCACCCTTCGAAGACGTCTGAGAAGTTCATCGGTCTTGCCGGAGAACATGGTACCCGTGACCACTTCGAGATGTCCTGAATTCATGTGGAAACTGTAACGTAAAAGATTCTTCGAGGGGAGTTGTCAGGAGCGGGAAAGTAGTTTACTTTAGTATGTACCGTCCGTCTTCGCTTCAGTTTCGGCGGGACAGGCGCGGTTAGCTCAGTTGGTAGAGCATCCCCTTGACGTGGGGAGGGTCACAGGTTCGAATCCTGTATCGCGCACCCCTTTTACAGGCATTGACATTTCAAGTCTTGCGTGATAATCTAATAATAGAATCTGGAACCAATACCCGCTGCATAGCGAGGACAGGATCATGAAGTGCTCGGTGCATCTCGCCACCCACAACATCGGAAAGGGTCTTGCGATCAGTGGAACTGAGGATCCCTCCGAAATCCATCGTATTATCGGAGAAGGGATTGTCGGACTCATGACCGACTCACGTGACGGCTTCGTCGAAATCTACATAAATGACGGCGCCGCTGTGAGGGGTTACAGCCTGACAGTTGCTCAAGCCCTCGGCTCGAATGACGGAATGTTGTTCAAGGCTGTAAGAATTTAGAAGGCTCGCCCGCCGCTTCGCACAGGAAACTCTGATGCGAGGTGGCGGATTTTGTTTAGAAAGTATCGTTATATGTGACGGCAGTAAGATCAGGCGTCGTGCCGATATTTCTAGATCAGAAAAGGCGATGTTATCCTAAGGTGTATTGAGAGCGTCCTTGCGGGACGCTCTTTTATTTGGGCTTAAAGTAAGGCTGAGCTCCTCAAAACGTCTATATATTCCAGGCTCTTTACAAAGTGCTTTTAGCGTGATAGGGTCACGCAAGAAAGCGCTTCACAACCTCCTCGAAACGGAGAAGTTCCGATGCAGAAATTTCCGAAGATGCTCGTGTGCGGCCTCCTCGGCCTCATGGCCGTGGCGAGCACGGCCGAGGCTCAGGGCAGGGCTCCAAAGCCTCATCCGGCATCTGTGACGCCGACTTGTCCCGCGGAGGAAGGCTCAATCCGGGTCTTCACGCGCATGAAGGACACGGTGTCGCAGTACTGGTGCGTAGAGCCGCACAGCAAGGCCCTGAAGGTCAATGCGAACGACGACTGGATGTCCGTCGATCTGAAGACGCCCTACCTGGCCCGCGGCTATTCGCTCAAGACTGAAGCGGAACAGCTCGACCAGACCGTGGTGACGAGCTCCAAGCACATCCGAATCACGAAGGAAGAGCCGGCTCCTCCCGGAGTCGAAGTGCACTACGACACCATCACTGTCTACCGCACCGATACGCTCCATCTTCCGGGAAGGACAGAGTACCGGGAAGTGGAAACGCACAAGATCGACACGGTGATCGTCGACAAGCGGAGCAAATCCTGCTGGCGCAGCTGGTGTACTGGCGGTGCTGTGGTGGTTGGTGCCATTCTCGTCCGCGAATGCGTCGTGAGCTGGTGCGTGGACAACATCGTCATTCACAACAGGAATACGAACACCAACGTTCCTGCCAAGGATCGGCATCCGAGCATCGGGGTAGGTTTCAATCTGAGTCCATCGAAGGTCGAGAAGGTAGTGAGTTTTCTCTTCAATCGAAGGAACTAGCAAGACGGGCTCCGGCTCGTCTTTTTTCTATATTATCCGTTCGTATGAAGCGAGAGGTAGATGTCTTCGAGCGCTTTGACCGCGTCGCCAGCGGCAATATTGTTCTGATGGTAGAGCGTATCGGTGCAGTCTCCTGCGGCCCAGACGCCCGAGACGGTCGTCCTTTGGGTCTTCGCATCGATGGGGATCTGTTTGTATTGATTGAGCGGCAGCAGGCTCTCGACGAAGCCCGTGGCCGGAATGAGCCCGATCTCGACGAAGATGCCCGTCACAGGCAGTTCGTGATCTTCGTTCGTTGTGGCATCGGTGTAGACGATGGAAGAGACGAATGTGGTGCCCTTTATTTCTTTCGGTATGGCGTTCGTGATGCCCTTCATGTGCGGGTGTTTTAAAACGTTTTCAACGGTCATCTCGTCGGCGCGGTAAACGTCGCCGCGATTGAGAAGGGTCACGGACTTGCAGTAGGCCAGAAGCTGGGCCGCGCTCTCGAAGCCTGCATTGCCGCCGCCGATGACGACCACGTCCTGATCCGCGAAGAGCGGGCCGTCGCAGGAGGCGCAGTAGGTGATGCCCTTGTTCTCGTACTCTTTCGCGCCCGGGATCTCGAGCTTCCTGCGGGAAGAGCCCGTGGCGACGAGAACAGTCTTCGCTTCGTATGCGTTCTTGCCGGTCTTGATGGAGAAGCCTGCCTCGGACTTCTCGATCGCTTCCACGCGCTCGTATGCAGTCTCAAGCGTGTTGCCCGGCTTGTCTGTATAGGCGCGGACATGCGCCTCGAGTGCCTTCGCAAGGTCCTGGCCGGAGATCGAGACGGTGCCGATCCAGTTCTCGATGCCTGCGGAGTCTATGGACTGCCCGCCGAAGGATTCCGTAAGGAGCAGAGTCTTCAAGCGCTTCCTGGCCGCGTAGACTGCCGCCGATACTCCTGCTGGTCCGCCGCCTATGATGATGAGGTCGTACATTGTTGTGATATTAGTGGATATAGAGTATCAGAAAATAAGCGATATGAAAAAACCTCCGATCAGTGGAGGTTTATGTGGACCGAACCCGAGAGCCCGGATGCTTCGAAGGCCATCTGAGAATAGTTCGGATAGCGGCTGCGAAGATACACGCGGCGGAGAGTCCCAGGAAGATGTAGGCGATCCAGTTGGGCACCGGTTTGTGCACCTCATTGATGAGAACGTACAAACCGACGGCGGTTACCGGAACGGCAAACGCGAAGCACACAAGCATGAGTTCGCAGTGTCTACTGGCGGCCATCGGCCCTCCGGAAGAAGTCTCTTCTTACCCTACGGCCCGGCAGGGAAATTGTCAAAAGAAAACCGCCCCTTCCGGAGCGGTCGATTCTTAAGATTACTTGAGTTTTGAACGGCGGAGGAATGCGGGGACAGGGCCCCAGTCATCATCATTGTCCTCCTTCTTGTCTTCGCGGGGAGTCGGGGTCGGAGCGGGAGCCGGTTCGGGCTTCCTTTCCTCGACAAGCGGCCTCTGCTCGGCTTTCGGAGCGGAGGCGGTGAAGCTTGAGAAGATCTTCGATTTTCTTTCGTCGTCTTCGGTCAGGCGATCATTTCTGCCTGGCATCGGGTTGCCCGCGGCCTGGTTCTGGAAGAGAGTCGTGCCCTTTCTTTGGCCGACGTTCTCGGGGAAGGAGGAAGCAATGACGGTGATCTTCACTTCGCCCTTCTTCAGCTTTTCGTCGCGAACCGTTCCGAAGATGATCTTCGCGTTCGGATCGACGGATTCCGTGATGACCTTGGCTGCATCCTGAATTTCGAACATGGTGAGGTCGTCGCCGCCGGCAATGGAGAAGAGGACTCCCTTCGCGCCGTTGATCGAGATCTCGAGAAGAGGGGAAGAGATGGCCGCCTTGGCTGCATCTTCCGCGCGCTTGTCGCCCTGACCCGTGCCGATACCCATGAGGGCTGCACCGGCGTTCTCCATGATGCTTCTGATGTCCGCGAAGTCGATGTTGATAATGCCCGGAGTGGTGATAAGGTCCGAAATGCCTTCGACCGCTTCCTTAAGAATGTTGTCGCAGATGGCGAAAGCGTTCTTGGCCGTGGTGTCCTTGTCGATGGTCTGGAGGAGTCTGTCGTTCGGAATGATGATGATAGCGTCGACGACCTGCTTCAAGTCCTCAATGCCCTGCTCGGCGAGACGCATGCGCTGCACGCCTTCGAAGAAGAAGGGTTTGGTGACGACGGCGACCGTGAGGATGCCGTTTTCCTTGGCTGTACGAGCGATAACCGGAGCCGCGCCCGTGCCCGTGCCGCCGCCCATGCCGCCGGCGATGAAGACCATGTCGGCGCCCTTGATAGCTTCCTGGATCTCTTCCTTGGTCTCTTCAACGGCTCGCTTGCCGAGTTCTGGATTCATTCCCGTGCCGAGTCCGCGTGTAAGATTCTTTCCGATGTGGATTTTCTTCTTCGCAAGAGAGTTGTGAAGATCCTGCGCGTCGGTGTTGACGGAGATGAAGTCAACGCCCTTCACTTTTGACGAGACCATGTGATTGACCGCATTTTTCCCTGATCCGCCGACTCCGATGACCTTGATGCGTGCGAAAGATTCGACTTCTGGTTTTACTTGTGGCATAGATTTCTTGAATTATTGATATTCCGCAGGGCGGTAGTTCGGCGCCTATATTACGCTGATTGCTTGGGGAGGTAAAGTAGTTTACAAGGGAGCCTTTTTGAGCTGTGATTTTAATAAAAATCCACAGGCTAGGCCTGTGGATTGAGGGCGGAGGGCCGGAAGAGTTTTCCGGCGGTGCCGAGATACAAAAGCTTGGCAATACCTGCGTTCTTATAATCCTTGTCATTCGTCACCTCAACGCAATCCCAGCCTTCGGGCAAGCGCACGACTTCGTCGAGACTCGGAATCTCGACCTCGACCACGACAAGGTCCTTGATATCTCTGTAGATGTCGAGCTCGATCGTTCTGCCGCCGAATTCGAAGCTATGCCGGATTTTGTAAATGGTTGCCATATCGGGCCTGGCTTCTTTCAAGAGCGTTTCGTACTCGCTGCGCTCAATCTGACGCTCGCGCTCGATACGCTTGGCGGAACTGTAAGTCGGGTGCTTTTCCGTGAAGTAGTAGCTTGAGGAGCCGTCGACGGTGCGCATACGAACGCGCCGTTCGGAACCGACATCGCTCGAAAGATACGTTTGCACGATCTCGACTGCCCGGGCATTTCCGGGGATCATGTTGGAGCGAAAATTGTCCAGCCGGTATTTGCGCTCGATCTCGTATGGTTCGGGCATATGGAGTACTCTCGAGAGTGACTTGAGGAAAAGAAGCTTCTTGGTTTCGAAATCTTCTTGTGCGGGGATGCGGATGAGATGCTGGTGGCCGAGCCATGCTTCCCAGGTTTTCTGATCGAGTTCGAGTGCTTGGAGTGCCGACTCGCTTCGGGCGAGATTGTTCTCGGTCGTGTAACCCTCTCTTGCCGCCGCCGTCTCGCAATAGATGATGGCCTTATAGCGCTCGCGCTGCTCATGCAGATCGAGAGCCAGTTCCTCGAGCACCTGAAGGAATTCGTGCCTGCCGACGTATGCCATGCCGTCGAGCGCAGGGCGGTCGACGATGAATACGATCGGTTTGTCCGTGTCCAAATTCTCGCAGATCTCATGGTAGAGATCTTCGTAGAAGAGGACGCGCCGCAGGATGTGCTCCTGAAGCTTGATCGGAACTTTCCAGTACTACGGGAAGAGCGGGAAGCCGCTCATGACGAATTCAGTCGCTGTCTCGGAGAGAATGACGACCTTGGAGCCTCTGTCCTCAAGCCACTGTTTGGCAATGGCGAGCAGGCTGGTCTTGCCGGAACTTGGTCCTCCGGTCAGTCCGATAACCGTAATGCGCGGATGAAATCCGAATCGAGTTTTCACTCGTTCTCCATGTAAGGGTCAATGTGTCCTTGGAGATAGTACCAGCGGGGAAAGGGAAGTCAATAAAAAAGCCCCGGATATGGGGCTTCGCACTAGACCAGAAGGCGCGTGGCAAGTTCATCCGTCTTGCATGCGGCGGCGGCCTTCTCTCTTGCCGCTCTCGCTTGGTCCGCCTGCTTCTTCTCGGCACGATCGGTCTTCTCGATGATGCGGTCTTTCTGAGCCAGAGTCCGGATCAAGGCACGCTGCCAATGCTGGTCCTGTGCGAAGACGTTCACGGTACAGTCCTCGGGATCGAATCTGAAGTTTTGCCAGTATACCTTGAGTACCGTTCGGGGTCCCGAGGCGCCATGATAGGTGATGGTGAGATCGTTGCCGCCCATCATGGTCTGTCCGAGATCGCTCTCGAAGTCGAAGCCGCTGAAGTTCTTAAGCTCGCAGCCGACATTGGTGTGCGACGACCCCTGCTCATACTTCGTTTGGCGGCCTCTTTTTTCCAAGAGGTCGAGACTGAGATTGACCGTCTCTAAGAGGAAACGTTTCCGCGCTTCGATCTGACGGAGGCGCGCTGTGGCACTCGGCTTTCTGGCCATGGGAGTATCCTCGTGTATGGAAAGTGCTTCTGTCTATGTAGTAACAGTTTATGAAAAGAGAGTCAAACTATCTATGGAAGAAATTTGCCGAACCAGTCCGAAAGAGTGCGGAGACCCCGCTTGCCGCTCCGCCTGATCTTGTCTAAAGGCTTGATGCCGACGGAGCCCTGCTCGTCTTCGGCATTGAAGCCGAGGATCGCGAGACCGTAGGCCGTGGCCCAGATCGATTCGCGGCCCTTGGAAGGCTCGCTGCCGAAGTGCACTTCCGCTACGGCCGAAGGAAGCTTCAATGTTTCTTCCGCAAGGTCCTTCGCAAGCGCGAGACCCGAGCCGCCGCCCGTAAGCATGATGCCTGCGGGGAGAAGCGCCTGACGGTTGATCTTTTTCAAATGAGCTTCGATCATTTCGAAGCAGTCTTTGAGGCGCGCGGTGATGATCTCATCGAGTTTCTTTTTCGAAAAGCTCGTGCGGGGAGAAGCGCCGATCTTCACATTCTCGGCTTCGTCGAGCGGGATCTTCAGGCCGAGGGCGATGTCGTTCGTAATGTCGGTCGAGCCGATGGGGAAGACTTCGAGAGACACGGGGATGCCGTTCTCAAAGACGACTATGGAGAGAGTTTCCGCGCCGATGTTTGCCAAGAGGCAGCCGGCCTTCTTCTGGCGCTTGGTGAGTGTAACGAACGAGGCCGCGATGGGCGCTGCCACGATGTCGATGACCTCGATGCCCGAGAGCTCGACCGCGCGGATGAGATCCTCCAAGTGATGCTCGAGACAGGTAATGAAAAGGGCCTTCACTTCGAGCTTCTGGGCCTTCATGCCCTCGACGCGGCCCCAGACCGGTTTGCCGTCGACCTTGTACTCGACCGGAATGGTATTGATGATCTTTCTGTTCTGAGTGAGCGACTGCGGAATGGCCGCTTCGGCCGCGCGCAAGGCTTCTTCCTTGTCGCGCTCGGTCACTTCGAGGTCGGCGCGGGAGATGAGAATGGAAGCCGTCGAGATGATTCCCGAGAGGCCGATGCCGCCTATGGAAACGAAGGCGCGCTTCACTTTCTGTCCGGCCGTTTTCTCCGCCTGATTGATCGCCTCGCTAATGGCGCTCGAGACTTCTTCGGACGAAGTAATGTATCCGTGATGCATGCCGCGCGACTCCGCGGTGCCGCGGCCGATGATCTTGTGTGTTACGCGATCGGCACTCTGAAGCTCTTCAGCGATGACCGCCTTTACTTGATACGTTCCTATATCGATCCCTGCTGCGATCTGGCGAGCCATAATGTGAGGCCGAAGAACTCGTGCGCTATTGTATCTTGAAAGCCTTGCGCGCTTTTTCTTCCGCTCGCTCCATTGTATAGCCATGATCGAGTCCTTTCAAATGAAAGAGCCCGTGGATAAAAAGATTCCCGACCGAAAATCCTTTCAATCGGCGCACATTGATGAAAATTTCTCCGCTCTTTTTCGAAATGGGGAAGGAGAGCACGTTCGTCGGATAATCTTTCTTCCGATAGGCGTTGTTCAATCGGCGGGAGAGTGTGTCCGCGCAGATGACGACCGAAAGTTCATACTCTTTGCCGAGCACGGCATTCTTCATTTCGGCAAAAGGCAGGCTCGGGAGCCTGCCTTTGATGGTTTTTGTGATGGAAACGTCTGCCATTGTTATCTGCGCTTACGCTGTTTTACCTTCGCTTGCGCTTGGTCAGCTTCTCGACTTCGCGCATTTTGCCGAGCTTCAGGAGATCCTCGACGACGACCTTCTTCTTGAGATAGGAGAGGGTCTTGGCGCGCTTGACGTTCTCTGACTTCTCGCGCTCGCTGTAGCGCTTCGAACGGACTCGTGGGAGGACGCCTGCGCCCTGCACCCGCTTCTGGAAACGGCGAAGGACCGAGAGATTGTTCTCGTTCGGGTTCTTCGTGACTTCGATGTTGATTGCCATATGTGGGGGACAATTTAACACGTGGTAGGATATTAATCAATACCACCTCACCCCCCAGCCCCTCTCCTAGGCGTAAGGAGAGGGGAACGCCATGCGAATCCATAACAATAAGAGATTTATCGAACGGAGGAGGGAATTACGGCAATCTTCAACCCCACAAGAGGAGGCGCTTTGGACTCAGGTAAGAAACAACAGGCTTGGATATAGATTTCGCAGACAACACAGCTTGGGCGGATATATTCTTGATTTTTACTGCTTCGAGAAGCGGCTTATCCTTGAGATTGATGGAGGCATCCATGAGACTCAAAAAGAATATGACACAGTAAGAGATCGTTACCTTATGGATTTGGGTTATAAGATACTGAGGATTAAAATCAGGATATCGATAGCAACATACATGAGGTTATGGAGCGTATTACGAATGCCCTCTCCTTGCGTCTAGGAGAGGGCGGCGAAGCGGGTGAGGTGAATTGAGTAAGTTACAACGGCAGGTTTTTCAGATACTGCGGAAGGTCTTTCATATAAATAGTATCCTGGGCGCGGGTCGACGTGTTGCGCACGGTCACCGAATCCTCGAGGGCTTCTTTCTGCCCGACGATAAGGAGATACGGCACGCGGCTTCTTTCGGCTCCTTCGAGCTGGGCGGTGATCTTGTCGCGCCCGAGAGCGTGGTGGACCGGGATCTTGTTCTGGCGGAGGAGTTCGATCAGGGGAAGCGTTTTCATTTTGGCATCCTTCCCAAGCTGGACGAGATAGAACTTCGGCTTCGGAAGATCCTTAAAGACCTTCTCGTTTTTCAGAGCCGGCTTTTCGCTCAAGAAAAGGGTCATGCCGGCAAGAGGGATTTCTTTCTTGAAGCCGACCTTCTTCGACAGGCGCGAGTAGCGGTAGCCGAGCGCGAGGATGGAACCCGATTCGACATTTCGTACGGCGAAGAGGGTTTCCGAGCAGAAGGTTCTGTTGCCGACAAGCGTCGGAAGCAAACGGAATTCCGTGCCGAGAGCCTCGATGTGCTCCAAGACTTCCTTGAAATGAGCCCGGCTCTGCGTCGAGAGCGTGGCGATCGAGGTCGGCATCTTGTCGTAGAGAGCGTGGCCTTCTTCGACGACCTTCAGCATCTCATACACATTCTTCTTGATGCGCTTCTTCAGATCCTGATCGAGTTCGTCGCCGATCTTTCGCGCATAGTTCTGCAGTTCCCGTTCATACGCGCTGATCGACTCCTTGTCTCCGATCGAGTTGAGGTCTATGGAAAGGGAACCGAAGCCTTCCTCGGTAAGGACGGAGAGCGCCGTGCGGATGAGGAGCGCTTCACCGCAGCCGCCCTGGAAGCCTGCGAGCTCGAAGGAGTATTCATCCTTCTTTCCCTGGCCCTTTTTGAAGGATACGGCGATGGGGTGCGGCAATGATGCGAAGTCCTTCTCGAGATACATTCGAAGGAATGCGGCTTTCTCCGCGGCATCGAAGAGATTCTTCTGGCCCTCCGCGAGCGCCTCGTCGTCCGAGCAGTCTTTCACCGCTTCGATGTCCTTCGGAGTGACCTTCGGCGCGTCGATCGGCGTGAAGCCGAAATGGGCTCCGACCCAAAGCGGTTTCTCGAGCGCTCGGGAGTCCTTTGAGGTCTCGGGTTTCTTCATTATGGTTTAGATTGAATCTTCCTTCGTCTTATCACCCGGCCAGATGGCGAAAGGCAGAAGCCTCAAGATCGGGCGGCCGATAATATCCTTCGCCGGCACGGGACCCCAGAGGCGCGAGTCCGCGGAGGCGAAGCGATTGTCTCCCATGACGTAGTACTCGCCCTGTCCGAGGGTGTAGGTTTCCGTATCGTCCTTCGGGAGTTCGACATACGGCTCGTCGAGCGCCATGCCCTTCGGATGGTCGGCATTCACGATGCTCACGACTCCGTTCTTGATGGCGACCGTCTCTCCCGGCAGGCCGATGACTCGCTTGATGAAGTATTTCGACTCGTCCTTCGGGAACTTGAAGATGAGCACCGAGCCGCGTGCGGGAGCTTTGAAGTGATAGGTCAGCTCATCGACGATGAGGTACTGTCCGGTTCTGAAAGTCGGGTCCATGGAGGCACCGTCGACGATGAAGGGCTGCGCGACGTAGAGTCTGAAGGGGACGACGATGACCGCGGCGATGATGAGGAGCTTCAGAAGCTCTTTCCAGAACTCTTTTGTCGAATTTTTCCCTGAATTATTTTCGGAATCGTGTTCGGGAAGAGTGGTGGTGTCCATAATTTTCTTGATTGTATTATCCTTTATCATTTGACACAATAGGCGCATGTATATCGTCGTAGGATTAGGCAACCCGGGAGAAGAATATGCGCGCACGCGTCACAATACCGGACGCATGGCGGCTGCTCTTCTTGCAGAGAAAGGGGTCGACGGGGTGAAAGTGATCAACCCGGACACCTTCATGAACAAGACCGGGCCCTTCGTCGCGAAGTTCGTGAAGAGTGAGAAAGCGGCGGAGAAACTCGTCGTCATCTACGACGACCTCGATCTTCCGATGGGCGCCATGAAGATCTCCTTCAACCGCTCGTCCGGCGGACACAGAGGAGTGGAGTCCATTATCAAGGCTCTCGGCACGGAGAAATTCATCCGCGTGAGGATCGGCATCTCACCCGTGACGCCGGGAGGCAAATTGAAGAAGCCTTTGGGGGAAGAAAAGGTGGAGAAGCACATCTTGGGCGAGTTCAAGCCGGCCGAAATGGAAATACTGAACAAAGTTTTCAAAAACGCCGTCACCGCTGTCGGCACCATCGCCGAAAAGGGCCTTTCGATCGCCATGACGCAATTCAATGGCTCGTAACAGTTGAAATTTCCGGGAATTTTCGTATTCTAAAGAAAGAACCATTCCCGGAGGAAAGATGAATCGACACTCGAGTGCCTTTCGAAACGCCGAGGCATCATTTAAGGACATGTGCGAACAGCCGCCGCCCTTCGCGACCTGCGGCATTTGCCTCTCGCGCGCTTCGAAGAATGAAAATGATTTCCCATACCACAGCGAGAAGTGGGATGAGGACGTCTGCGCCGTATGCTGGCGCCATCGCTGCAACAGGATCCCGGAAGAAGCCGACAGAATGCTCGAGAAGCACGACTTGCCGCCTGCGGCATAGTGTCACTACCTGCTCAAAGAGCGGGTATTTTTATAGATATAAAAATCGCATCACCATATGGTAATGCGGAGACTGTCAGCCCGCGATCTTGAAGCGGCTTCTTGTCTGAACGAGATTGTGATACGTGATGTAGCACGCTTCGGCGGCATTCTCGAGCGCGGTCCGCTCGTCGTGAGACTCGACCCTTTGGGAGTTGATCTCGCGCCTGGCGTTCTCGCACGTTCCGGCATAGAGATAGGCATGCCGTTCGAAGGGGTTCATGAACTGGTCGCCGAAGACGAGATTCTTCATACGAGCCTGGTTCAACTCGCGCTCGAACGAGTGCCATCTGCCGTTCTTCTCGACGCCGGCATCGGACATGACGAAGCCCGAATGGGTGAGCGACTCGAAGGCCGATGCCAGTGCCTTATGGAAACTTTCCATCCTGATCACAGCCTCTCCTTCCGATGCGAATTCCTTCAGGATGTAGAGAACGAGCATTTTCATGGTGGTGTACTGCATGCTGCACCCATCCGGCTAAAAGCGTGAGACGTACGACTCTCGCGGAATTATATCTCACGATATGGAGAAATGTCAAGCGAATCGTTGTATAAAAAACCGCGACTAATCGTCAGTCACGGGGTGTTCTTCCGGTCGGTATGCTTTCCACCTTGGTCTGATCTTGCCTGACGCGAAGGCTTCGACCTTTTCTCGCGCAACGGCCTTCGCGATTTCTGCATCGGCTTGGCTGAGGTCGCTTTGCTCCGTGGTCAATCGATGGAGCATTCGAGCGGACAGCGCGCTTGTGTGGGTGTCTTCCTCTTTGCTCACGCATCTCATGAAGCCATATTCTATAGCGGAGGAGACCGCATCGTCGACTGACGGACATGTGTCCGTGACGATGTCGAAGTAGAAACCGATATCTGCTACGCCGCGCTTTTCGCATTCCTCGACGTAACATTTCGCGACGGCGTGGAATTGAAGTCTTTCGAACGGACGATTCCCGAACGCTCCAATGAGAATGTAGATGATCGTTTCCCGACGGTAGTCATCGGGTTGCGAATATCGGGGCATGATGCTCCTTGTGCGGGTTATTCTATTTTTACCCTATCATTCCGACAAATTTTTGCAAAGAAAATCGCCGCTCAGGTATGAGCGGCGGCGGGTCGTCCGGCCTCGACTGCTTCGAAGAAGGCGTCGAGCGCCCGGAGCGCGTCAGGGAGCTCGATGAGAAGTGAATGCGCGTATCTCGTGCACGTCGCCGTCCTCTCGTCGATGTCATGTTCATGGAGGTAATAGATCCATGCCAAGACTTCGTGCCGGGGTGGGAATGCACGGAAATAGAGCGCGAGAGGGAGCGGCAGCTGACTGTCCAGATCTTTCTCGAACATCGGCCCCCTGAAGCCGAGGTGCTCGGTGAAGACATGGAAGTGTTCCTCGACGTCTCTCATGTGCACGTTATGCCCTTGAAGTTTCTGCTCCG
Source organism: Parcubacteria group bacterium (assembly GCA_028286465.1). GTDB lineage: Bacteria > Patescibacteriota > Minisyncoccia > Phycocordibacterales > Zambryskibacteraceae > JAIFWN01. The sequence goes on from JAQBRN010000030.1 coordinate 16,269, forward strand.
CCATCCAAAGGATCTGGCAGGCCTCGAAAAGTCTCCCGACCCGCACTGCATGAAGTTCCCCGGCCGTTGCATCGAGAAGGAAGTCGGCACCGATCGATTCGCTCATGTGGCCATGCTCCGGAAAGAGGGAAGTCTGTGTCTACCTTACTCGTTTTCGATAAAAAGAAAAGCCGCCCGCAATGATTATGCGAGCGGCTATTCTTGTTTCGATATCTTTGAGTTTATTTGGTCCCGACGTACGAGAGTGCCATCTTCTGCTCCTTCGGATCGAAGAGAGTGATTTTGAAGTCGTAGCTCTTACCCATCTCGAGAGTCTCGCGGAGCTTCTCTTCCGTGCCGAATTCGGAGACGTGCACAAGTCCCGCTACCCCTTCCTCGATCGAGGCGAGCGCGCCGTGCTTGTTGTACTTAATGATGACGCCCTTGACGACATCGTCCTTCTTGTACTTCTCGGACGCTTCCTTCCAAGGATTTTCCTTCAAGGCTTTGATAGAGAGCGAGATCTTGTCGTCCTTGATCTCGATGATCTTCACGCGGACGCGCTCTCCGATCTTGAACATGGTCTTAGGATTCTCCACAAGACCCCAGTCGATCTCGGAGATGTGGACCAGACCCTCGAGTCCTTCCTCGAGCTTCACGAAGACGCCGAAGTCGACGAGGCCGGTCACTTCGCCGTTGATCTCGTCGCCCAAGGCATACTTCGCAATGATGTTTTCCTTGTTCTTCGTCTCGGGAGACTTCTCGGAGAAGATAAGCTTGCCTTCTTTAGGATTGGCACCGATGATCGTGACGGTGAGCTTCTCGCCGACGAGCTTCTTCAGTTCGTCTAAGATCTTATCCTTGTCGCCGTCGGAGATGCGAGGGTAGTGCTCGGGCTTGAGTTGGGAAGCCGGAAGGAATCCGGAGATGCCCTGCCAGTTGATGATAAGGCCGCCCTTGTTCGCATCCGTCGGAGCGAGCTCGTAGATGCGCTTATCCTTGATCGCTTCTTCGGCTTCGGACCAGATGAGCGCCTGGCGAGCCTCCTTGAGGGAGATCTCGATATACCCTTCCGGCCCGCCGATATGCACGACCTTGCCTGCGATAGTGTCGCCGACCGAGACCTTCTTGATGATGTCGCGGGCATTGATGAATTCGCGTCCGTAGATAATGCCGGTACCGAAAGGAGGCAGGTCGATGTAGACCGCGCCCTTATCTATGCCGATGACCGGGCCCTCGACGATGTCCTCGACGACCGGAGGGGTCGGGAGTCCTGCTAAATACTGATCGGCTTCCGTAGCCGGAACCTTTTCCTTTATACCTTTTGCCATTTATAGATGCCTGGGGCGGCCCCTATGCCTCTTTCGTGTGTGCCGTAGCAGAGGGGATTAACGCGTCCAGGTTGCTGATAAAGTGCTCGAGGAATATAGCAGAAAATAGGGAATTTGTAAATAAAACCGCCGAGCTTTTGCTCAGCGGGTCGGATCGGCATCGTTTGCCAAATCAGCAGGGTCGAGGAACGCAGGCAGGAGAGCTTTCGTTCTAGCGTAGCGGAGAAAGAGTTTCCCGCAGCGTTTGCATTGCCTGGAATACATAGGCGTCGACTGCCCGAGCTTCGTGCGAATGCCGACCTTTCTCAGCCTTTCACCGAGAAGCCTATATACTCGTCTGCTTCCTTCGGCTCTTGTTTCGGAATGCCAGTCAGCGACATGCAAACCCTCATCGAAATGCACATACGAGAGGAACCAGGTCACGAAGCCGGTCGCCCACCTTATGACGGTGAAGGCTCCGATGATTGCGAGAACGAGTGAGGCATTTGTCATCAGTCAGGCTCGCTGCAAGGGTGGGCACTTCTTATGGAACCAGATGAAGTGGATGCCGGCGAGTTTCTTGCCGACGTAGACAAAGTAGTACCACTCTTCCCATATGATGTCTTTCCTGTCCTTTTCCTTCGGGATCCAGATCTCGGCTTCCTTCTGTCCGTCGATTTTGACGAAGTAGCCTAAGCTGTCCGTCTTCTCGTGCCCGCGTTCGAGGAACTGGACGCAGACGCTGTCGATCTTCGGCAATGGTTTCGTCTGCGCCCTCGCCTCATAGACTGCGAGCATGCTCAGAGCGACGATCGCCAAGAGCCTGAGGAGCAGGCGCCGCGTACGCAAGATGTCATGTGCCATCGTTTCTCCCATGAACATTCTCCGTTTGTTATAGCGCAGGCGAGAGTTTGTGACAAATGGAAAGGCCCCGGGCACTCATGAGAGCGCCTGGGGCCATAATCCGGACATGATTACGCCGGAACGATGAGCGGATGCTTCAGGAAGTACGTCATGAGCACCATGACGCCCATGAAATTGACGAACGACGCTGCGGTCGCGAGGCCGACCTTGACCGTTATCTCGCCGTTCGTGAAGCGGTCGAGCATCTTCTTGAAGATGAACATCGACGGGAGCGAGGTGACGATGAAGTAGATCAAGAGGCTGAACTGCAGGTCGGTCGGCATGGTATTCTCGTGAAGTGGGGAACAAGGTGGCGTTGCTGCCATGATTACATCCGTAAGTATATTAGCACATTTAGGCATAAAAGTCAATAAGAAACTACGGCCTAGATACAAGTGATTCTGGAAGATTTCCTATGGCAGAGCAGGGGCGATTATGTTAAAATAGGCTCATATGATAATCAGCTTCCAAGGCGGAGAATCTTTCAAAATCTCCCAAGGAGATCTCTCCATAGCGGTCAATCCGCAGAAGAAAACGAGCGCGGATATCGCCCTCCTTTCGATGCATGGGTCAGGCGCCAAGGACGGCGGAGCATTCGTCATAACGGGCCCCGGCGAGTACGAAGCCAGGGATGTTGGGGTGAAGGGCTTCCTTTCCGAAGGAGCGGAGGGAAAGATCAATACTATATATATGATCAGTTTCGAAGGGATGAATCTCTGCTTTCTCGGCGCCCTTTCGAATCCGGCTTTGCCTCCGGAGACCATGGAGAACCTTGAAGATATCGACATTCTCTTCGCGCCGGTCGGCGGCGAAGGAGTGCTTGATGCGGCCGCAGCGTACAAGCTCGCTGTATCCCTGGAGCCGTCCGTCATCATTCCGATGCACTACACTCCGGACACACTGAAGAAATTCCTGAAGGAAGCGGGCGAGGAAGGCGTTGAAGCGCTCGACAAGCTTGTAGTCAAAAAGAAGGATCTTGAAAGCCGCGAAGGTGATATAGTCATCCTGAAGGAAGAATAATATGAAAGCACAGCGCGCCACAGACTCACACGTGCGGAAGTACCTTGCGGGCATGCACACGAGGCCCGAGCATCACAAGAAGCGTTTCGCTCTTGCGGTTTCGGGCTCGGCGACGCTTCTTATCTTCACCCTCTGGACGCTCGCGCGCTTCGGAGCGGGTGGAACGCCTGATACCGTGGCTCAAACGCCCGTGTCCGATACGAGCTCGAGCGCTCTGAGCCCGGTCGCTTCCCTGAAGGCGAGCGCGGTTGACGCCTGGAGCACGATCACGGGTCAGATCGACAAAGCGAAGCAGGGTCTCCAGTCCGTCGATCTGCAGAATAGCTATACTGAAGTAAGAAACGACGCTTTGAATAACCAACAGAACTCTACGACCTATGGCCAATAAGGAAGAACCGAAAGTAACCGGCGACGCACAGGGAGAGAACAAGCTCGTTACCCGCTCTATCGTCACGGAGATGAAGGAATCCTTCATCGACTACGCTATGTCCGTCATCACGGATCGCGCTCTTCCTGATGTCAGGGACGGATTGAAGCCCGTGCATCGCCGCATTTTGTACTCGATGAACGAGATCGGCCTGACCGCAACGGCGAAGACCAAGAAGTCGGCAACCATCGTCGGAGACGTGCTCGGTAAGTACCATCCGCACGGCGACGCGTCCGTGTATGATGCCATGGTCAAGCTCGCGCAGGACTTCTCGACTCGCTATCCGCTCGTGGTCGGTCAGGGCAACTTCGGTTCGATCGACGGAGACGGTGCCGCTGCCTACCGCTACACCGAAGCCAAGATGAGTCGCGTGGCGTCCGAACTTCTGCGCGACATCGAGAAGGACACCGTCGACATGCGTCCCAATTACGACGGCACGAGGAAGGAACCGGCGGTGCTCCCGGCTGCGGTACCGAATCTTCTTTTGAACGGCACGCTCGGTATCGCCGTGGGTATGGCAACGAACATTCCTCCGCACAATCTCGGAGAAGTGATCGACGCCACCATGCACCTCGCGGACAATTCGGATGCGACGACCGACGATCTTTTGCAATTCATCAAGGGCCCCGACTTCCCGACGGGAGGAGTCATTTTCAATCAGAAGGACATTCAGCACGCCTACTCGACGGGACGCGGCGGCATCGTGGCTCGCGGAGTGGCGGACATTACGGAGAACAAGGCCGGCAACTTCCAGATCGTCATTACGGAGATCCCGTACCGCGTCAACAAGTCGATGCTCATAGAGAAGATCGCCGATCTCGTCCGCGAGAAGAAGATCGAGGGCATCAAGGGCTTGCGCGACGAATCGACGAAGGATATCCGCGTCGTCATCGACTTGAAGAGCGGGTCCCAGCCTCAGAAAATTTTGAACAGCCTCTACAAGCACACCCAGCTTGAGGATACCTTCCATTTGAACATCGTGGCCCTTGTCGACGGCGTGCCGCAGACCCTTTCGCTCAAGAGCATGCTCGAGGAATTCCTGAAGCACCGAGATGTGGTCGTCCGCCGCCGTACGCAGTACGACCTCACCCGTGCCGAAGAGCGCGAGCACATCCTTATCGGATTGAAGAAGGCGCTCGATCACATCGACGAGATCATCAAGCTCATTCGTGCGTCGAAGACCGTCGACGATGCCCGGGCGAATCTTATAAAATCCTTCAAATTCTCGATCCTTCAGGCCAACGCCATTCTCGAAATGCGCCTCCAGAAGCTCGCCGGCCTCGAGCGCAAGAAGGTGGAAGACGAACTCAAGGAAGTGCAGGATCTGATCGCATATTTGAAAGATCTCTTGGCCTCGCCGAAAAAGATCCTTGCCCTTATCAAGTCTGAACTCGGAGAGATCCGCGAGAAGTATGCGGATGAACGAAGAACGAAGGTGGTGAAAGGCGGCGCCAAGATCCTCTCCGTCGAAGACATGATCCCGGAAGAAGAGAACGCGCTCGTACTCACTTCGGGCGGCTACATCAAGCGTACGAACCCGGACGAATACAAGCGCCAGAAGCGCGGCGGCGTCGGCGTCATCGACCTCGATACGAAGGAAGAAGACTTCGTCACTATTTTCCTCACGGCCTCGACGCACTCCGACCTCTTGTTCTTCACTGACAAGGGCAAGGCGTATCAGATCAAGATGTATGACATTCCGGAAGGCAAGCGCGCCACCAAGGGCAAGTCGATCGTCAATTTCATCGCGCTCTCGGATGACGAGAAGGTGACCTCGATCCTGCCGATGCCGAAGGAGTTGAAAAACATCGAAGGCTCGCTCGTCCTTATCACGAAGGACGGCACGGGGAAGAAGGTCTCGGCCAAGTCCTTCCACGATGTCAGGTCCTCGGGCATCATCGCCATCAGACTCGATGCGGGAGACAGGCTTATCTCCGCGTCTCACGTCGAGAAGGGAGACGATATCTCTATCATCACGAAAGAGGGCATGTCGATCCGCTTCAAGGAGTCCGATGTGCGCGAGATGGGCAGGACCGCCGGCGGTGTTCGTGCCATCAAGCTCGACAATGCCGGCAAGGGGGGGCAGCGAGACGAAGTCGTCGGCGCCCAGGTTGTGAAGCCGAAGTGGAAAAATGCCTACCTTCTCGTCATCAGTGCGAACGGCTACGGCAAGCGCACCGATCTTTCGGAGTACAAAGTGCAGGGCAGGGGAGGCTCGGGTATCCTCACATCGAAGGTCACGGAGAAGACCGGCAAGGTCATCGCAAGCGAACTCGTCGTCGAAGGCAAGGAAGAGATCATGGCAATTTCCAAGAAGTGCCAGGTCGTCCGCGTCGATGTGAATGAGGTTCCGGTGCTCGGCCGCTCGACCCAGGGCGTCCGCATCATGAAGCTGCGCGAAGGGGATTCGCTCGCGTCGCTTATCTGCCTCTAGAAATTTTGTAATAAAAAAACCGCAGGGGTTTCCTGGGTTTGCCCCGCCGGCCTGATTGCCGGCGGGGCTTTGCGTCTACTTGCGGACGACCGTGACGTCCCAGCATCCGACCTTGGTGGTGTCGCTCAGGGATTTCTGCTCACAGACCTTGCTCGAGCCCTGAAAGATGCCTTTGATCTGGCCGCTCGTGATCGTATCGGCGATCACGATCTCGTTCACTGTTCTTACGGCGACGATGGATGGGTCGAGGGTGTAGAGCCAGGCGCCTTTTGCGGCCAGTACCAGCGTGTCTGGTGATCCGAGCGTGATCGTCAGCAGACCGAGAGATGGTGCGTTAGCCGGTTCGGTTGTGGCTTCGGTCACAGCCGGTTCGCTGGGTGCGCTGTTTTTGCATCCCGTGATAGCCATGACAACTCCAGCGAGTACAGCGATGTGCGGTGCGCCGATACCAAGCAGGCTACTCGCAAGCGTTGCGAATGCCCATTTCGGAAATGGACGGCTCATCGATCTCTCCTGATTTGAGGTGAAGCCTCGTGAATGTACGATATGGGAAC